>JAHWJI010000055.1 GCA_019348495.1 Actinomycetota bacterium
ACGGCCACCGATTCCACCTCCGGGTCGAGCACGGGCAGCGTCTCGATCTCGAGCCGCTCGAGCTCGCTGCCGTCGGCCGCCAGGCGACCGCCCACCTCGTGGCGCCGGTGGCGGGGCACGAGCGGCTCGGGCCGGTCGCGGCTCGAGTCGTAGAGCGACGGGCGGTCCTGGCGGGCGATCTCGACCACGTCGGCGAAGCCCCGGGTGGTGACCAGGGCAACGGCCGCGCCCCGCCGCTCGAGCAGGGCGTTGGTGGCCACCGTCGTGCCGTGGGCCAGCACCTCCGGGCGGGTCTCGCACGCCGACGCCAGTCCCGCCCGTACCGCCTCGCCCGGGTCCCGCGGCGTCGAGGGCACCTTGGCCACGGTGCCGTCGGCCGCCACGACATCGGTGAACGTGCCCCCCGTGTCGGCCCCGACCCGCATGCGCCTGACGGTACCCCCAGCGTCACCGTCGCCCGCCGAAGGGACGGCGGGCCGGCGCGAAGGTCCTGGCCGGGCAGGGCCCGACCACTCGGCCCCACCGCGTCAGGAGCGGTCTGCCCCCGGTGTCAAGGCTGGCGCAGTGGGGCGGGGCCGGCCTCGACGGTGGTGTCGCCGTAGCGAGACGTAGCGGGCCAGCCGCCACGCCCATAGGCCGGCGGTCCCGTAGCGGGCACGCCGTGCTTCGGCGTCGAGGATGTACATGGTCCGTGCCGCCTCCATGTGGGACCACACGAGCGGCACGTTGCCGAGGCTGGCGCCGCTGGCCGGATCGAGCTCCTCGGCGAGGAGGGCGGGCAGGCCCGCGCAGAGCGCGTCGACCCGTGCCCGGGCCTCGTCGAGGCGGCCGGTCTGGGCCAGCGCGGCGGCGGCCCACCACGACATGGGGGTGAAGGTCCCCTCGCTGCCGGCGAACCCGTCGTCACCGCCCGGCGGGTAGCGGTACAGGAACGGCCCGGCTCCGAGACCGGCGATCGTGGTGTCGACCAGGGCGAGCGCCCGTGGATCGTGCGGCTCCAAGAGCCCGAACAGCACCGCCATGAGCCCCGAGGCGTCGAGACTGGCGTGGTCGTCGCCGTAGGCCTGGGGCAGAGAGCCGTCGGGCCTGATCGAGGCCAGCACTCGATCACGCACAGCCTGGCGAGCCCGCTTCCAGTGACGCCGGCGGCTCAGCGGGCGCCAGCCCCGTGCGATCCAGACGGCACGGTCGAGCGCGATCCACCTCCCGATGTCGGCGCTGACGAGGGGTCGGGCTCGGCGGAACTCCCAGATCCCGTTCGATGTCGGGTCGTCGCTCTCGGCCGCCTGGTCGGCCACCCGGGCGACGAGGCGCCAGGTCTCGTCGTCGAGGGACCCCCCCGTCTGGAGGTAGACCGACACCGCTTCGAGCAGGAGTCCCAGCGCGTCGAGCTGGATCTGGTCGCCGGCGGCGTTGCCGACGAGCACGGGCGAGGAGCCGGCCCACCCGCTGACGCCCTCCACCTCCCGCTCCTCGGGAACGGGACCGCCCCGTATGTCACGCATCGGGTGGGCCGGGACGATGGTGTCGCCCGCGATGCGGTGGACGAGGGCGAGGTGACGCTGCGCCGCCCCGGCGTCCCCGAGGAGGGAGGCGACCGACACCGCCAGGGATGCGTCGCGCAGCCAGGTGAAGCGGTAGTCGAACTGGCGGTCAGCGCCTGGCGCCTCGGGGAGCGACGTGGTGGGAGCGGCGACGATCGCGCCGCTGGCCTGGTCGGTGCAGGCCTCGAGCACCGCCAGCGCCTCCCGCGCTCGCTCGGGGTGGTGGTGCGGCAGCCGGGCCCGTGCGAGTACGGACCGATGCACCTTCTCGGCCTGGCCGAGGGCGTGGGCCAGCGCGGCTGCGTCGGCGTCGACACGCCGGCCGCACGACACTACGACTGCCGTCCAGTCCGTGGTCGCGAGCAGCCGGGTGACCGCGACCCCGTCGGGGGCGATGGTGGTGCGACCGCCGGTGATGTGCAGCTCGACGTCGACCAGCCGGGCGGACGTGTCGGACCAGGACGCAACCGGCCCATCGAAGCCCCCAGCGGTGAGCTCGTGGACCACCTCGGTGGGCTCGTCCGAGGTGCGCACCAGTCGCACGAGGGCCGAGCCTCCACCGCTGATGGGCAGGAGGCCGTCCCACACCTCGATGCGGACCCGGCCGAGGGCGAGCGTGGTCCGGCTGGAGGGACCGGCTGGCTCGGCGGCGGCCGCCACGAACCGTGCGCCGGGCCAGGTGGCACGGGCGCCACCCGGGTCGAGCAGCGACCACAGGACCGGTCGGGAGTCGAGCGAGGGCGCGCACCACCAGTCCACCTCGGCGCCGGGGGTGAGCAGGGCGCTGCTTCGGCCGTCAGCGAGCAACCGGTGCGAACCGATGGCGGGCGGCAGCCCGACCGTTGCCCGAGGCCAGGGGCCGAGCTGGCGAGCCTCAGTGGCGGGCAGAGCGGAGCTCCGAGAGGGCGACCCGTGCCTCGGGCATGGCCTGGGGGACCATGGCCAGGTACGCAGCGGTGGCCACCAGGCACCAGCCGCAGAACTTCCGGTGCTTGGTCGCCTGCTCGGCGGTGAGGTACAGCCCGCCGAGGGCGTCGAAGCCCACCTTGGCCGCCATGGCGAGAGGCACCCACGGGCGCTCCTCGGCACGTCGGGCATCTCCCATGCCGATCAGGGCCAGGGTGACGGCCGAGCTGGCGATGCCGAGGGCGGCGTCCGGTGTCTTGAGCCGTTGGTAGGCCTCCCCCGAGGCATCCACCGAGTCGGCGTCGAGGAGCCCGATGGGCGGCTCGGGTAGGTGGCGGATGACGCCCGTCTGGTAAGCGGCCACCCCGGCGAACGCGACGATGGACCCGAGGGAGAGCCCCGCGAGCCGACGCCGCCGGTCCAGCAGCGCTCCGGCACCGCGCCGGAGATCGTCGCTCACCGCCTCGGCGGCATCGGAGGTCGAGCGCCCGATCCCACCGCTGCGGCCACCCACGGCGGAGGCAGACGGGCCGGAGGGTCGCCGCCGGGTCCGTGTCGGCCTGCGTGGTCTCATGCACCCACCTCCTGGTCGGGCCGGCCCGCGGTCGAACCGGCGTTGATCTGTGCCTCTAGGGCGGCACGGCGGGCGGTACGGCCCGCCTTGAAGGCCATGGTGCCAGCAAGCGCCTTGGCCAGTGACACGGCTTGTTGGGGGAGGGAGGCGACGAAGCTCCGGTCCCGGACCCCGTTGGCGCGATCGTCGAACTGGCCCCGTGCCGTCCAGGCGTCGCCGTCATCCACGGGTGAGTAGAGGTTGGATGGTCGATCGGGCTCGACCGGCTCGCCGGTCTGCTGGCCGTCTACGGCGGTGCGGGCGGCGAAGTGGGCGAACACCGCCGGGGCGATCTTCGAGCCGCCGACGATGAGCCGGTTCCAGCTGCCGAGGACCGTGCTGCGGCGGCTGTCCAACACGATCTCGACGATGCGGGCCGCCGCCACCTCGGGCTGGTAGATGGGCGGGACCGGCTGGGGGTGGTTGGGGAGCACCGTCTTGCACCAGCTGAACTGGGGTGTGTTGACCGCCGGCAGGTGCACCATCGAGATGGTGACGTTGCTGTCGGCCTCGATCAGCTCGGCCCGAACGCTCTCGAAGAACCCGCGGCACGCGAACTTGGCGCCGCAGTACGCAGCCTGGAGGGGAATGCCGACGTAGGCCAGCGCCGAGCCGACGTCGACGACCCGGCCCCGGTCACGTGGGCGCATCCGGCGCAGAGCTGCCAACGTCCCGTGCACCTGACCGAGGTAGGTGACCTCGGTCGCCCGCTTGATGTCGGCGGGGTCGGTGTCAATGAGCGGGGCGAAGACGGTCGTCATGGCGTTGTTGACCCAGACGTCGATCTCCCCCAGCTCGCGCTCGACGCGCTCGGCGGCAGCATCGACTTCCTCCCAGAGGGCCACATCCGTCGGGACCGACAGCGCCCGTCCCCCGGCTCCCTCCACCTCCTTGGCCGCGGCGGCCAGCCCCGCCTCGCCTCGGGCCAGCAGCGCGACATCGAAGCCCCGTCCAGCCAGGGCCACCGCGGTGGCTCGCCCGACGCCAGCGGATGCGCCCGTGACCACTGCGACCGGACGTGCTGCCATGTGAGGCTCCTCGTGGTTCGGCGGACGGAAAGACCTTCCTCTGCGTCAGTCTGGTCGACTGCCGCGATGATTCGCGAACGGTGCGATCGTCAGCACGGGCGAAGGCCGGAATCGCCGACGACAGGAGAGGACGTGCCCCGGATCACCCCCAACCTCTGGTTCGACACCCAAGGCCAAGAGGCCGCCGAGTTCTACGCCTCGGTGTTCCCGAACTCGCAGATCACCAACGTCACCTACTACGGCGAGGCTGGTCCCGGACCGGCCGGGACCGTGCTCACTGTCGACCTCGTCCTTGACCGACAGGAGTTCACCGCCATCAACGGTGGCCCGGAGTTCACGTTCGACGAGGCGATCTCCCTGCTCATCAACTGCGCCGACCAAGAGGAGGTCGACTACTACTGGACCAAGCTCGGCGAGGGTGGCGAGGAGGGGCCGTGCGGATGGCTCAAGGACCGCTACGGCCTGTCCTGGCAGGTCTGCCCGGTAGGGATGGGCGAGCTGTTGAACGATCCTGACCCAGGACGTGCCCAGCGGGCCATGCGGGCCATGCTGGGCATGAAGAAGATCGACTTGGCCGCGCTCCGGGCCGCCGCTGATCAGGCCTAGTCAACCCTTCATCTTGCGGGTGTCCCGCGGCTCCAGGAACGGCTCTTCCTCCGGAGGGTGGCCCGCCTCGATCTGGCGACCTCGCTCGAGCTCGGCGTTGAACTCGGCTCCGAGGAGCACAGCGATGTTCGATATCCACAGCCAGACCAGAAAGACGATCACGCCGCCGAGGGTTCCGTAGGTCTTGTTGTAAGAGCCGAAATTGGCAACGTAGAAGGCGAAGGCGGCCGAGGCGAGCAACCACACGACCACCGCCAGCAACCCCCCTGGGCTCACCCAGCGAAAGCCGGGCTGCTTGACGTTGGGCGAGGCCCAGTAGAGCATCGCGAACATGAAGCTCACGATCACGAGCAGCACCGGCCACTTGGCGATGTCCCACACGGTCACCACCGTCGAGCCGATGCCGAGCAGCCGGCCGACCTGGTCGGCCAGCCCACCGGTGAGGACCACAGCAAGCGCGCTGACCGCCAGCAGCACCAGCAACACGATCGTCACGCCGACGCGAACGGAGCCCTTCTTCCAGAAAGGCCGGCCCTCCTCCACGTCGTAGATTGCGTTGGAGGCACGCATGAAGGCGGCGACGTAGCCGGACGCGGACCAAAGGGCGGCGGCCAGGCCGAAGGCGAAGACGATGCCCGCCGCGCCCTGGCTCTGTTGCAGGTTCTGGATGGCGGTGGTGAAGATGTCCTTCGCTGGCCCCGGCGCGACCGTGCCCAGGTTGTCGATCAGGGGCTGGGTCGAGGACGGGCCCAGGAGCCCGAGGACGGAGACCAGCGCAAGGATGGCGGGGAAGATGGCGAGCACGCCGTAGTACGTCAGGGCTGCGGCCCAGTCGGTGACGTTGTCCTCCTTGAACTCTCGAAAGGTCCGCTTCACGACCCCCGACAACGACGGCTTCTCCAGATCCGTCGGCCCTGCTGGAGGACGGTGTTCGCCCCCGCCTCCGTTCTGGCTCTGGGCGACTGGTCGAGCCTCCTGGGCTCTCTGTGTCATCGCCCCTTCTCGGCGGGTCATCTCAGCCCAACGCTGCCGCCATTCCTCGTCTTGTTCTGCCACCGCGTGCTCCCTTCAGCTGTGGGACATATCGCATCACACCGGCCCTCGGGTGGTGGTTCCTGCTCCTGGCTCGTGCCCATGGCATACCCTGATCTGGGATGGACGCACAAGACCTTCCGCCCGATGAAACGAGGGAGGACTGCTTGCATTACGCAGGCCGTTCCTCAGGTCCTTGAGCCCCTCGGCACCAGAGGACGGCGCCCCCGACATCGTCCCGTTGGAACCTGTCGTACGCCGGGTCATCGCCGCCCGAGTGACCGATCCGCACTTGGTCGATGATCTGGTGCAGGAGACGCTCGCCCGCGTCCTCGAGTCCCGACGGTCGCTCGAGGGAGGGACGCTCGTTGCCTACGCCATCGTGTCGGCCCAGAACCTCGTCGTCTCTCAGGGCCGCACCAAGCACCGCCGTGAGCGTCTGGGACCGCGCCTGGCCGATCTCTCCCAGCCGCAGAACCCCGAAGATGCCGTAGTGGCCAACGAAGAGCGCCGGGACGTGCGCCGCGCCCTACGGGAGCTCTCTCACGACGAACGCGTCTCGTTGCTCGCCCGCGAGGTCGAAGGCAAGGACAACACCTCGCTGGCGCGGGAGCTCGAGACCACTCCGGGCGCAGTATCCCTGCGCTTGTTCCGAGCCCGGGCCAAGCTCCGGGTGGAGTACCTACTCGCGCACTGCCGGGTGCAGCCTCCGACGCCGGCGTGCCGGCCGGTTCTCCTCTCCCTCTCCGCCGGCGATCGCCGACGACAACGCGACCTCGACTCGGGCGGGCATCTGCTGGCCTGCGCCAGTTGCTCAGCGCTGAGCCGGGATCTCATCGAGCGGCGGCGGCCCCTTCCGGCCATGTTGCCTTTGCTGTTCGTGGTGCCATGGAGCCGTTGGGTCCGCTCCCGATCTCGACGCCTACCGGCCCGAACGATCGCTGGGGTCACGGCGGCGGGAGTCGGCTTGACCGTCTTTCTGGTAGCTCGCTCCGAGGATCCGGCTGCATGCGGGGGCGCACTCACTGTGGACGGTGCCTCTCTCTCCTTCTCCGACACTGACCGGCTCGCCCGAGCGGCGGGGCGTCCCGTCGAGGGGGACCACCTGCCGGTCGAGTCGGCCCCCGCCAACGAGGGCTTCTGGCTGGGCTGTGCCGACGGTCGGCTGTGGGTCCAGCTGACGGGTTCGGGGGAATCTCCCGAACGCATCTCGCCCGGCCGACGCATGGGCTTCAACGGCATCGTGGTTGCCCACCCGGACGGCTTCTCCGAGAGCGTAGGGGTGGACCAGTCAGAGGGGGCGGTCGAACTTGATCGCCAGAGGGTTCACCTCGAGGTCAAGTACAACGACTTGCGGTTGCGCTGAGGCCCGCCCACCTGGCCGAGCCGGCCGTGGCCCCGGTCCTGGCCCGAGCCATGCTGCCCATCAGGCACGGGCCCGAATCGGCGCCCGGCGTGGTGACCGTCGAGGCTGGGTCACAGGCGCACCTCGCGTCGCGGTGTCCTTGATCCCGCGGGATGCCGACTGGCTGCGCTTCTTCACCTCGGCGGAGGCGTCCTGGACCTGCCCCTTGACCTGGGCCGCCGAGCTCTGGGTCTCCTCCTTCACCTGCTGGGCCGCCTCGCTGGCTTGCCCCTTGAGCTCCTCCACGCTGCCCTGCGCGCTCTGCTTGAGCTCTCCGGCGACCTCCCGACCGACTTGGGTCGCCTGGTCCTTCAGGGGCTGGAGCTCCGACTGGATGCGCTGGGCGACCTGGCGCTCCGTCTCCGTCGGAGGCATCACCTTGGCCAGAGCGAACCCTGCGCCCACCGCGAACAAAGCCGCCACCATCGGGTAGTCCTCGGCCCGACCTCGTAGCACCGAAGGTGCCCTCTTCGCCTGTTCCTTCACGGCTCCAGCCCCTCCTCCCGCCTGCTCGGAGAGCCCTTGGGCCCCGGCCTGCAACCTGCTCGTGCTGCGTACCATCTGGTCCTCCGACCTCGTCGTCATCCCTGTCATCGACGCGCTCACATCGTCCAGCTTGCGGCGCACTCCCTCGGTCTTGCGCTGCCACACCCGCTTGGGGCTCACCCGGTCGATGACCGACTCCTTGGTCTCTGCCAACCGCCATTCCAGAGCTTCGATCGTCTCGCTCATCTCGCCTCTGGTCCGAGCGATCTCACGCCTGATCTCTGCTATCTGCGCTGCGCTCGTGCCCACTGCACGTCCTCCTTCAAGGTCTCGACGGTCTGCTGGGGAACCAAGCTGACCTCGGCCGCCTGCTTGCGGGCCTTGCCGAGCACCGAGACGGCTACCACGAGGTAGACCAAGCCCACGATCAAGAAGGCCAGGCCGTCGGCCAGCACCGCGGCCAGGCCCCAAGCGGCGGCGAACGACAGCAGCTGGAGGGCCATGAGACCGGCGAGGCCGGCAGCGCCGAACAGGGCGCCGGCCTTACCGGCCCGGCTCAGCTGTTCGGTCGTTTCGATCTTGGCCAACGCAACCTCGTTGCGCACCAAGGTCGCGGCCTGGCTCGTCATGTCGGACCACAGATCCTGGAGCGAGCGGTCGTCGGCGGAACGGCGGTCGGCATAGAGGGGCTGAGCCATCATTCGCCCCCGAGTGACGGAGGGTTGCGGCGAGCGGCACGGCCGGTTCCCGCCACCGGGCTCCGCCGACCAGGGGCGACAGCACGACGGTTCGGGGGAGCTTGGGCCGAGTCGTCGAAGGAAGAGGAGTTGTCGCTGCTGGCGCTACGCACCAGCCGTCCTCCTGCGAAGCCGACCACCGCGGCACCGAGCAAGAAGCCCCCGGGGCTGCGGCGAGCGAGATCCTGCATCTCCTCGACAAGCCCGCTCACCCCCCGGTTCTCGATGCCGGTGGCGACATCGTGCAACTTGTCGGCCCACTGGCTCGCGTACTGGCCGACCGTGCCGGCTTGCTCGGGACGTCCGTCGGCCAGCGCCTGGGTCTGGCTGCCCCAGCGATGGAGGGCCTGGGCCAGACTCTGCATCTGGTCCTCGGCCTGCTGCTCCACCTGCTGTCGGGCTTCCTCGTAGAGGGCTCGGCCCTGCTCGGAGAGCTCCTGGGTGACCTGAGCCGCCTGCTCCTTGGCTGTCGTGGTCACTTCCTGGGCCTGCTGCTTGGCCACGCCGGCGACGTCTTGACCCCGGCGGCGGGCAGTGGCGGCCACCTGGCGGCCCTGGTCTGCCGCGGCGTCGGCGGCGGCCTTGCCTCGCTGCTTGGGGGAACCGTTGCCCGCTCCGCCTTGGCGTCCGCCCGGCTCGGGTTCATGGACCAACTGCCCTGCGCTTCGCGTCACAGGCATCTTCCTTACCTCTTCTCTCATGTCGGGTTCTTTCCATCGGTGCTTCACCCAGCTGGCCGAGCACCCGCCCCAGGGAGACGGGCTGGCCCCGGCTCTGGCTGGTTCAGGACATCTCCTACTGCTGGTCCAAGTCGATCTGCTCCTTGCGCAACTCCTCGTCGACCTGCTGGTCCTCGGTGACCGTGGTCTTGTCCACACGCACGCGCTCCTTGGGCACCACCTGCTTTTGGACCACGACCTGCTCTTCGTTGAGCGTCATCTCCTGTTCGTCCTCCGACAGCTCCGCCCCGCTCATGGCCTGGTCGCGGTTGGCGTCGGTGATGGGCTCGCGCTCGACGCGGACCTCTTCACGCTTG
Organism: Actinomycetota bacterium; assembly: GCA_019348495.1. GTDB lineage: Bacteria > Actinomycetota > Acidimicrobiia > Acidimicrobiales > CADCSY01 > JADDRA01. The sequence continues at coordinate 9,394 of JAHWJI010000055.1, forward strand.
ACCGGGATCGTCTGCTCGACGTTCTCGGTGACGACGTACTTTCGCAACCGGGCCCGTCCGGACTGCTCCACGACCTTTCCGACCTGCAACTCCTCCTCTGAGCGGGTCATGGCGTCGTCGCCGGCGGGGCCCTCTGGCGGTGGGCCGCTGTCAGCGTCCGGTCCGGAGTAGCTCAAGCCGTAGTGCTCGTAGAGCTGAGCTTCCTCATCCTCGGAGAGCTGACCGTCCTCCTCGACGTTGGGCGCCTCCTTCACCGTGGCCTTGTCGTAGGCGACCATGAGGTCGTCGTCCTGGAGGCGAGCTCCGGCCAGGGGGACGAAGCTCACGCGGTTGCCGAGCAGACCGGTCTTCACTGCCGCCCACTCGGGCTGGTCCGTGGCGTTGTCCAGGTAGATGTCGGTGATCTTGCCGATCTTGTCGTTGTCCGGGCCGACGACGTTTCGGCCGTACCACTCGGATACCTCGAGGTTCTCGAAGGTTGTCATGATGATGCTCCTGTCAGGTTGTGGTTGGGGGAAGATCTGACGGTCTGGAACGGATCGGCTGGGCTGCGTCGCGCTCGCTAGCGGAGCCGCTCCTGGACGGTGGGGCGTTGCCGCCCCGTGGAGGAAGCGTCCTGCTGGGTCCGCTGCCGCAGTTCCTGGCCGCGCTCGGCGATCCGCTCTTTGCCTCCCTCGGACTGCTCGCGGAGCCTGGGGGCTTCTTCTTCGGCCCTGGCCATGGCCCTCTCCCACTGCTTGCGCATGGGGAGGATCCCTCCGCCACCGACGGCGACGATCCCCGACCCGACGATGAGAGCGAGGATGGCGTAGAAGAGCCCGTTGACGATCGCAGGGGCGATCTGCAGCTGGTCGAGCGCGGCGAACACGCCGAAACCGAGGATGAACAGCGACGCCACGTTGGCGAGGACCTTGCCGTAGCTCAGACCACCGAGCGCGCTCTCGATGACCGTCTTGGCCGCGGCGGCGATCGCAGAGGCGACCACCACGATGACGATGGCGACGAAGACCTTGGGCAGGTAGGCGATGACGCCGGTGAGCAGGTCGCTGATGGGGTTGGTCCCGAACACCCCGAACGCCAGCTGCAGCACGAAGAGGAACAGGGCGTAGAAGACGATCTTGGAGACGATGCTGCTGGCGTCGTACTGCGACTTCTCCAGGGCCTTCTTGATGCCACCCCGCTCGACCGCCTTGTCGAAGCCGAGCTTCTCGAGGGCTTTGTCGACGATCTTGGCGACCGCCTTGGCGACGAAGTAGCCGATGGCGAGGATGACCAGGAAGCCGAGGAGCTTGGGGACGAAGCTCGCCACGTCCGAGAAGGCGTCCTCGATGCCTTCTCCCAGATCCACTGCCAGCACGGGAGCTCCTGTCACGATCGGTCTCCTTGATTGTCGAATCACCCTCGCAGACACCGGCCCATCACTCGTTGAAGTGACCGTTGGCCTCCACCGGGTGCGGAAGGGATTTCGCACCATGGTTCAGAACGGAACGCACTGGAGGGGTCCTCGGCGCCTCGGTGGATGGTCGTCACCTACTACAACGCACCAGACGCCCTGGCGTTACGTACGGCGGCCGCGAGCGCAGTCCCGGGGGACGACGGGTCCCCGTCCAGTCGACCGGGACCCCTCGCTATGCTCGCCCGACTGTGCCGCTCCGGAGCCCGCCGGCTGACCGGGGAGCCTCGTGCGAGGCCTGGTCGGCAGGCGCCAGCCGAGGCGTTCGCCGCTTCGGTTGGGCCCCGTGGGTGGTGGTCGCCCTTGCCCTCCTCCTCGCCTGGTGGTCGAAGGCCCGCTGCGTGTTCGACGGGGGATGGCAAGGTGGTGAGCAGTTCCACGGCTACTGCTACAGCGACCTGGTAGCCCTTTGGTCCGCCCGCGGCCTCGCCGACGGACGCATCCCCTACATCGACCAGCCGCTCGAGTACCCGCCCCTCATCGGCGCCCAGATGTGGATCACAGCGCTGCTCACGCGGGCGTGGGGCGGCGGCGTCGTCGGCTTCTACAACCTCAACGCAGGACTCAATGCCGCCTTCGTGGTGGCCACCCTTGCCCTGCTGCGGCGGCTGCGCATCCCCACCAGCAGGCAGTTGTGGTGGGCGGGGGGGCCACCCCTCGTCTTCTACGCCACCTTGAACTGGGACGCACTTCCCGTGCTGCTCCTGGTGCTCGCCGTCGCCCTGCACGTGGTTGGACGGGACGGGGCCGCCGGAGTAGCCGCCGGCCTCGGGGCCGCGGCCAAGCTGTTCCCGGCCCTGGTCGTCCCCCTGATGGTGACCGCCCGACTCCGCCAGCGCGATCGCCTCGCCGCTGCCCGCCACATCGCCGGTGCCGCCGCCGCCTGGGCGGCCGTGAACGTCCCCCTGGCCCTCGTCACGCCCGAGGGGTGGAGCCACTTCTTCGCCGTGAGCCGCGACCGCGGGGCCAGCGGCGCCACCATCTGGGCGCTGGCCGACGAGCTCGACCTCGTGCAACTCGACCGAGCGGCGCTCAACCGCACCAGCGCTCTGGCCTTCGCCGCCGGTGCGCTGGCCATAGCGGCGATTGGCCTGCGTCGGCGTGCCCCGGCGGCGACCTGGTCTCTGGTCCTGCCCCTTCTCGCCTGGTTCCTGGTGACGAACAAGGTGTTCTCGCCGCAGTACGACCTGTGGCTGGTCCCCCTTCTGGCGGTGCTGCTTCCCCGCGCTGGCCCCTTCGCCGCCTTCGTCGCCGCCGATGTGGCCGTGTTCGCCACCGAGTTCGCCTACCTGGGGGGGCGGGTGGGGTTCGAGCCCCACCTCGGCTACGGGCCGCTCGGAGTGGCGGTCGCCCTGCGTGCCGCCGTGCTGGTGTGGATCATCGTCGTGTCACTGCGGGGAGCCTCGCCAGGGCCACCGGCGCTGCCCCTTGGCCGCTCAGCGCCAGGAGTGAAGCCACATGCGGGCCTCCAGTACGGACCTGGGCAGCTCCACGCCTGACCAGATCGGCAAGAAGTACACGACGGCCACCAGGGCCAGCCCCACCACTCCGGCCGGCACCCACCGCAGCCGACTCGACGCAGCCGCCCGGGCGCAGAGCCAGGCCACGCTCATGGCGATGAACGGCACGAGCGGCGTGGCGTAGAAGAAGTAGCCGTCCTTGCCCACCAGCAGCCACGGCAGGTACTGGCCGGCCAGGAAGGCCAGGACGACGACCGCCGGGCGACGGCGGTGGACCAGGGCCGACCAGGCGACCACCGGGTAGGCGAGAAGGCCCGTCCACCATAGGACCGGGTTGCCGAGGCCCAGGATCTTGGCTCGGTTGCCGGTGCCGACCGCACACGGCTCACCCGACGTCACCTGCTCGTCGGTGCAGCGCTCGAAGTAGTACAGGACCGGGCGGGTCATCACCGGCCAGGTGGCGGGCGAGGAGCGATAGGGGTGCGTCGTCGGCAACCGTCGGTGGTAGTCGACCAGCTCGAGTTGCTCCTCCCACCACACCCCGGCCCGCTCGGCCACCCCTACCTCGCAGCCTCCCCCCGGGCACCGGTCACGGCCAGCGTCGGAGGCGTGATAGTTGGTGAACCAGCCGATGTAACTGATGACGTACATGACCGCCGGTAGCGCAATCAGCGTGAGCACCGTGTTGATCGCGGGGCGCCACAGCGCGGTCCACGGTGAGCCGGTGACTCGGTGGCGCCACAGCATTTCGCTGGCGGCGACGAAGATGCCGGCGCCCCCGATGGCCAAAACCGCTGACCACTTTGTCGCGAACGCGAGACCGAAGGCCAGTCCGGCGACCCAGCGCCAGCGATGGGACCGGTGCGGCACGCGCGGGATGCGGTGGGTCGGCGGCGGCGGGAGGTCCCGCCACATCTCGTCGCGATCGATCAGCAGGAACCACACGCCGAGCGCGACGAACAGCGCCAGGAAGATGTCCAGCATCGCGATGCGGCTCATCGTCAGCGCGAGCCCGTCGATCGCGACGAAGAACGCACCGACGGCCGCAACGCCGCGCCGGCGGAACAGGCGCAGGCCGATGAAATACGTGACGAGCACCAGCAGTGACCCAGCCGCCGCCGGGCCGGCGCGGAAGCCGAAGCAACCGCCGAACCATTGGGTCGACGACGG
>JAHWJI010000056.1 GCA_019348495.1 Actinomycetota bacterium
CCCGCGGTTGCGGGCCCCGTTCCTGCCCTCGTCCTCACCCCCGGTGGCCCCGGGCTTGAGTGGCGTCTTCTTTCCCCTCCCCGTGTCGCCGTCGGACAGCGGCACGTCCTTGAAGTCCAGCCTCGTCACCAGGGCCTGTTGGCCGATGCGCACCAGGTTGGACACGACGAAGTAGATGACCACGCCTGCGGGGATGGACACCGAGACGGGAACGAGGATGAACGGCAGGACCTTGGCGATCATCTGTTGTTGCGGGTTGGTGGTGGCCGACGGGTTGCGCCCCTGCACCTGGCGTTGCTGGATGATGGAGGTCACCACCACCAGACCCACCAGGACCACGAAGGGCAGGGCCACGAGCAGGCTCCCCGACCTCACCTCGGTCCACGCGCTCTGCGACAGGTCCATGCCGAACGAGACCATCTCGTTGGTGCCCCGTAGGGCGACCGCCAGCGGCGTGTCCTCGCCCTCGAGGTACTTCGGGTTGAACATCGACGTGGGATCGCCCGGCTCCAGGCGGCGGGTCAACCCGATGAGCACCTGGTAGAGCACGAAGAAGACCGGTAGCTGCAGGAGCAGGGGCAGGCAGGAGCTGAACGGGTTGATGTTGTGCTCCTGGTAGAACGCCATCATCTCCCGGTTGAGCGCCTCCCGATCACCCTTGTGCTTGGCCTGGAGCTTCTTGACCTCCGGGCCCACCCGTTGCATGGCGATCATCGAGCGGGTGCTCTTGATCGACAGCGGGCTGAGCACGAGCATGATCAGCGCGGTGAACAAGATGATGGCGCCCCCGTAGGACGGCCACAGCTTGTACAACTCGGCCAGGACGCCGGCGAGGAAGTCGAACATCAGCGGGCCAGTCGCTCGGGTACCGGGTCGAAACCGACGGAACCCCAGGGGTGGCAGCGACCGAGACGACGCATCGTGAGTCCACCACCACGTAGAGCGCCAAACCGCTCCACGGCCTGGATGCCGTATGCGGAACAGGTGGGTTCGAAGCGACACGGGGAAGGTCGACCGGCCCGCAAGAGCTGCCACCCACGGAACAGGCCTCGCAAGGCCCAGGCCAACGGGCTCACTGCTGTTGCTCCCAGACCCGGCTGGACGCCGCCAGGAGGCTCGAGCGCAGGGTGGCGAAGCTGACGTGGGCGGCGGAGGGAGCGACGCCGATCAGGTAGTCCCCCGGCCTCAGGTCCCCCGCCAGCTCGGCGACCACGGCCCGCAGGCGGCGTCGGATCCGGTTGCGGACCACCGCAGGACCGACGGTGCGACCGATGGCGTAGGCCACCCGGGAGGGCTGGGTCCCGGGGCCCGGCAGCCAGGTGACGCTCAAGGGGCCCGAGTGAGCCCGTCGGCCCTGGCGACGCAGGGCGGCGAAGGTGGCTCGGTCGCGTACGCGCCAGATCGCCGCCGTCCGGCGGGGAGCGGGGAGCGGGCCCGGAGTGGCGATGGTCAAGCCGGTGCGCTGATCACGCCGACAGGGCGCGACGGCCCTTGCGCCGTCGAGCCTTGATGATGCTTCGGCCCGCCCGCGTGGACATGCGATGACGGAAGCCATGGTTCTTCGCCCGCTTCCGGGTGTTCGGTTGAAACGTTCGCTTCACAGCGATTCCTCCTCGTGGGCCGCTCGACCGGGGCTCGACGGGGTGCCGGGGGCATGGCTCGCACGACGCTGCCCGGGCCGAGTTCCCCCTGCAGGCTATGGGCTGGGCCCAACCCTCGCCAACATCGCCACCGCCGACAGCCGAGCGGTCCGCCGGCTGACCAGCCGCTCTCGAGTGCACGCGGAGATCCCTTGCGCAGCGGCACAGCCCGGATGCTACGGTCGGCCCGTCGTTCCTCCAGGGAGGGTCCTCCAACGTTCAGGGCCTTCTTACGCCCTGCCTCTCTCGATCGGAGGCGGTGGCGCTGGCCGAAGGGATCGGACTCTGCAGTGTCCACAGGGTGTGGATCTTCCTGTGGACGGCTGATACAGGGAGGGCGTGCAGGTGGTGGGTGAGGCGCAGCGGCTGTGGGAGTCCTGTCTCGACGAGCTTCGTCGTCAGGTGCCCGAGGCCACCTGGAACAGCTGTTTCCAGCCCACCCGAGCCATGTCCGTCGACGACGCCACCCTGGTCATCGCCGTGCCCAGCTCACTCGTGCGCGACCGCCTGGAGACGCGCTGGCTTCCCCAGGTGCACAACGCCCTGGTAGGTGCCGGCGCTGGCGGGCTCGAGGTGCAGTTCCAGATCCGCACCGATGCCGCCGCCGACCCCCACGCCGCCGACGCGCCTGACACGTTCCCCGCCAGCGACACCGCCGCCGACGAGATCCCAGCCACCACCGCCCCCGGGCCGGCCCGGGACCGGCGCTGGCCCGATCCCACCCACGGGTCCGCCGCCCTGCCTTCCCTCAACCCCCGCTACACCTTCGACGCCTTCGTCACCGGCGCGTCCAACCGCTTCGCCCACGCCGCTGCGCTGGCCGTGGCCGAGACACCCGCCCGCTCCTACAACCCCCTGTTCATCTACGGCGTCGCCGGTCTGGGCAAGACCCACCTGCTCCACGCCGTGGCCCAGTACGTCCACCAGAACTATCCCGCCTACAGCGTGCGCTACGTGTCCTGCGAAGCGTTCATGAACGACTTCGTCGACGCCATCCGCACCAACAACACCACCAGCTTCAAGCGTCGCTACCGGGAGAACGACGTCCTGCTCGTCGACGACATCCAGTTCATGGAAGGCAAGGAGGGCCTCCAAGAGGAGTTCTTCCACACCTTCAACCAGCTCCACGGGGCCGACCGCCAGATCGTCATCAGCTCCGATCGGCCGCCGCGGGCCATCGCCACCCTCGAGGACCGGCTGCGGAGCCGATTCGAGTGGGGCCTCATCACCGACATCCAACCTCCCGAGCTCGAGACCCGTCTGGCCATCCTGCGCAAGAAGGCCGAACGTGAGCCGACCCACATCCCCGACGACGTGCTCGAGTTCATCGCCAGCCACATCACCAACAACATCCGCGAGCTGGAAGGGGCCCTCACCCGAGTGTCGGCCTTCGCCAGCCTCGACCGGACCCCGGTCTCGGTCGAGTTGGCCTCGGGGGTGCTGCGCGACATCCTGGACAACTCCCGGCCCCGGATGATCACCACCAAGATCATCCTCGACGCCACCTCCGAGATGTACGGCTTCCCGGTGGAGGAGCTGTGCGGTCGTAGCCGCCGGCGCCCCCTCGTGATCGCCCGCCAGGTCGGCATGTACGTGTGCCGTGAGCTCACCGATCTCAGCTACCCGGCCATCGCCCGGGCCTATGGAGGGCGTGACCACACCACCGTGATCCACGCCGTGGAGAAGATCAGCGCCCTCATGAAGGAGCGCCGCCAGATCTACGACCAGGTCACCGAGCTCATTCACACCATCCGGGGGACCCGCTGAGCATGGGCAAGGGCGGCCTGGGGATCAGGCTGGGGCTAGACCTCGACAAACGCTGTGGGCAATCGGCGTTCCTCCACAGGCGTCGACCGTGCTTCGTCTGTTCTCGAGCTGGCCTGTGGGACGCTGGGGACACGGTCAGCGACTCGGGCACCGCCCTCCACCTGCACCAACGGGTGCTTCTCCCCAATCCACAGCCCTTATTGTCATTGCCCGAGAGATCTCTCTTTAGACAAGGAGTAACAGGGTGAAGTTCCGCTGCGAGCGAGATGTGCTGGTCGAGGCCCTGGCCAGTGCCACCAGGGCGGTGACCACCAGAGGCGGAACCCTGCCCGTGCTGTCGGGTGTCAAAGCGGCGTTGGCCGGTGACCGGCTGTTGCTGACCGGTACCGATCTCGACTTGACCATCCAGGTGGTGGTCACCGTGGCCGGCGGCACCGACGGGGCAGCCGTGTTGCCCGCCCGCCTGGCCGCCGACATCGTGCGGGCTCTCGATCCCGGTGCGGTGTACGTCGAGGTGCACGAGACCGAGGCCCGCATCGCCTCGGGGCGCTCGCACTTCAGCGTGCGCCTGTTGCCCACCGAGGACTTTCCCCGGGTGGCCGACACACCCGCCGACGAGGTGACTCTCGACGCCGCCGCCCTGGTCGACGCCCTGCGCCAGGTCGTGCCTGCAGCCAGCCACGACGATGCCCGACCCATCCTGACCGGCGTGCTCATGGCCGCCGAAGGCGACGGCCTACGTCTGGTGGCCACCGACTCCTATCGCTTGGCCGTGCGCGACCTCCCCGGGGCATCGGTGTTGCGTGAGGGCCAGTCGGTGTTGGTGCCGTCGCGCGCACTGGGCGAGTTGGCCCGGTTGCTGGGTGGGGCCGACAAGGGGGGCGCAGGGACGGTGTCGCTGCGCCTGGGGGAGCGCGATGCCACCTTCGAGGTGGGGGCCTTCGCCGGCGGGGCCGCTGCCGGGGGTGACGCCGGCGACCCCGGGGCGGTGGGGGCCATGGCCACCCGACTCACCACCCGCCTGATCGAGGGCCAGTTCCCCAACTACCGCCAGCTCGTCCCCGAGCACCACCCCAACCGCCTCACGGTTGGGCGCGAGCCTCTCCTCGACGCCCTGCGACGGGTGAAGCTGCTGGCCCGCGAGGCCATCCCCGTGCGGCTGCAGCTGAGGCCCGGCACCGTCCAGCTCAGTGCCGTCACCCAGGACGTCGGTCAGGCCGAGGAGGAGCTGGACGCCAAGTACGAGGGGGCCGAGATGGGGATCTCGTTCAACCCCGAGTACCTGGTCGACGGCGTGGAGGCGGTGGCCGGCGACGAGGTGACCCTCGAGACCCTCGACGGCCTCAAGCCGGCGGTGGTGCGGGCCGTGGGGCGCGACGACTACCTGTACCTGCTGATGCCCATCCGCGTCTCCTGACGAGAGGCGGTGGTCGGCGATGCGGCTGCGCCATCTGTGGCTGGTCGACTTCCGCAACTTCCCCTCGGTCGAACTGGAGCCGGCGCCGGGGCTGACGGCGCTGGTGGGGGCCAACGGCGAGGGCAAGACCAACCTCCTCGAAGCGGTGGCCTATCTGGCCACCCTCTCGTCGTTCCGGGGAGCGCCGGGCGAGGCCCTGGTACGGGCCGGGGCCGACCGCGCCGTGGTGCGTGCCGAGCTCGATCCCCAAGGCGAGGGGCGTGGCTCGACGGCGCTGGTGGAGGCCGAGTTGCACCCGGCCGGCCGCGACCGGGTCCTGGTCAACCGCCAACCCCTGCGCCGGGCGTCGGACCTGGCCGGCACCGCCCGGGTCAGCGTGTTCTCGCCCGACGACCTGGCTCTGGTCAAGGGCGGTCCGGTCCACCGTCGGCGCCTGGTCGACGACCTGCTGGTCGCCTCCTCTCCCCGTCTGGCCGCGGTGCAGGCCGACTTGGAGCGGGTCCTGCGCCAGCGGGGCACGCTGCTGCGCCAGGCCGGCGGTCGTCTCGGCGCCGACGTGGCCACCACCCTCGACGTGTGGGACGCCAAGATGAGCGAGCTGGGCGACGCCCTGGGCCAGGCCCGGGCGTCGTTGGTCGACCAACTGGAGCCCCTGGTGGCCAAGGTCTACGACCAGGTGGCGGCCACGGCCGCCCACGTGGCCCTGACCTACCACGCCCCCTGGCGCGTGGGCGGCCTGGCCCACGCCCTGGCCGCGGCCCGCACCGAGGACCTACGCCGGGGCGTGACCACGGTGGGGCCCCACCGTGACGACGTGGCCTTTGCCATCGCCGGTCTGGCGGCCCGCACCCACGCCTCCCAGGGCGAGCAGCGCTCCCTGGCCCTGGCCCTGCGTCTGGGCGGCCACCAGTTGGTCGCCGAGGCCAGCGGCACCCCGCCGATGCTGCTGCTCGACGACGTGTTCTCCGAGCTCGATGCCGACCGCAGTGCGGCCCTGCTGGTCCACCTGCCCATGGCCCAGGCCGTGCTGACCACCACGGGCCCCGTTCCCGGGGCCCTGGCACCGGAGCTGGTGGTGCGCGTCCGCGACGGCCGACTGGAGCCGGGGTGAGCCCCATCTCGCCCCTTCCCGGCCCCCGGGGACCCGGCCCCCGGCCGGTGAGCGAGTCACTCGACCGGCTGAGCCGCGGCCTGGGCGGACCGCCGGCCACGGTGCTGTCCACGCTCTTCGCCTCGTGGCCCGACCTGGTGGGCGAGGCGGTGGCGGCTCATGCCCGACCCCGCGCCCTGCGCCATGGGGTCCTGGTGGTGGTGGTCGACGAGCCGGCGTGGGCCACGCAGTTGCGCTGGCTCGAGGCCCGCCTCCTCGAGCGGGTGAACGAGGTGGTGGGCGAGGGTGTGGTCAGGGTGATCGAGGTACGCGTGGCCCACCCCTAGACCACCCACCGGGAGGTGGGTTCCGCCTCGCTGACACACCCTCCTGGTACACTGCATGCATCGCGATTCGTGCCTCTGACCAGCCCTTTTGCCGGCGCTGGCAAGCCGATCGCCCTTCATCATGACGGCAGGGAAAGGCGCGCGTGGCTGACAGCGGCGACTCCTACGGCTCCAAGGACATCCAGGTCCTCGAGGGTCTCGAGGCGGTGCGCAAGCGCCCGGGGATGTACATCGGCTCGACCGGCCTCAACGGGTTGCACCACCTGTTCGTGGAGGTGGTCGACAACGCCGTGGACGAGGCCATGGCCGGCCACTGCGACCGCATCGACATCACCCTGCTCGACGACGGGGGCTGCCGGGTGTCCGACAACGGCCGGGGCATCCCCGTCGATCCCCACCCCAAGTACAAGAACAAGTCGGGCGTCGAGGTCGTCCTGACCGTCCTGCACGCCGGGGGCAAGTTCGGCGGCGGCGGCTACAAGGTCTCCGGTGGGCTCCACGGGGTGGGCGTGTCGGTGGTCAACGCCCTGTCGCAGCGCCTGGTGGTCGAGGTCGACCGCAACGGCAAGCACCACCGCATGGAGTTCGCCAAGGGGGGCAAGCCCCAGGGCGGCCTGGAGATCACCGGCAACGCGCCCCGGGGCCGCAGCGGCACCACCGTCACCTTCTGGCCCGACCCCGAGGTCTTCTCCTCCGAGGGCACCGACTTCCGGGCCCAGACCCTGCTGGAGAAGCTGCAGGTCTACGCCTTTCTCAACAAGGGCCTCGAGATCCGCTTCACCGACGAGCGCCCGGGCCACGACTCCGAGCGCAAGGTCTACCGCTACAGCGGCGGCATCGAGGACTTCGTCCGCCACCTCAACGCCTCCAAGGAGGCGTTGTTCAAGCGGGTGGGCTACTACAGCGCCGGCGAGGAGGGCCAGGAGGTCGAGGTCGCCTTCCAGTGGAACACCGCCTACTACGACGGCATCCACTCCTTCGCCAACGGCATCGCCACCATCGAGGGGGGCATGCACGAGGAGGGCTTCAAGAAGGCCCTGACCAACGCCATCAACAACTACGCCAAGGCCCGCAACCTGCTCAAGGAGAAGGAGGACCGTCTCCTGGGAGAGGACATCCGCGAGGGCCTCACCGCCATCCTCAGCGTGCGCCTCACCGATCCGCAGTTCGAGGGGCAGACCAAGGCCAAGCTGGGCAACGTCTCCATGCGCTCACTCATGGAGCGGGCCACCAACGAGAAGCTGGGCGACTGGCTGGAGGAGCACCCCACCGAGGCCCGCCAGGTCGTGCAGAAGGCCATCCAGGCGGCCCGGGCCCGCATGGCCGCCCGCCAGGCCCGGGAGGCCACCCGGCGCAAGTCACCGCTCGAGGGCGCAGGCATGCCGGGCAAGCTCACCGACTGCTCGTCGCGCAACGCCCGGGAGACCGAGCTGTTCATCGTCGAGGGTGACTCCGCCGGCGGCTCGGCCATCAAGGCCCGCAACCCCGAGCGCCAGGCCGTGCTGCCCATCCGGGGCAAGATCCTCAACGTCGAGCGGGCCCGCATCGACCGCATGCTGAAGAACAACGAGGTGGAGGCCCTGGTCAAGGCCATCGGCGCCGGCCTGGGCGACGACTTCGACCTCGACAAGATCCGCTACCACAAGATCGTCATCATGGCCGACGCCGACGTCGACGGCAGCCACATCCGCACCCTGTTGCTCACCTTCTTCTTCCGCCAGATGCAGCCGTTGGTAGAAGCCGGCCACGTCTACATCGCCCAGCCACCGCTGTTCTCGGTGGAGGTCGGCAAGGAGAAGGAGTACCTCAAAGACGAGGGCGCCCGGCTGCGCTTCCTGGCCGAGCACCCCGACAAGCACTTCGACTTCGGCCGGCTGAAGGGCCTGGGGGAGATGGACTGGCAGGAGCTGGGGGACACCACCATGGACCCGGCCAAGCGCACCCTGCTGCAGGTCAACGTGGAGCAGGCCACCATCGCCGACGAGGTCACCAGCGTGCTCATGGGCAACGACGTGGAGGTGCGCAAGCACTTCATCACCTCCAACGCCACCGACGTCCGCTTCCTGGACATCTAAATGCTTCGACGCTCACTCGTTTCGCTTCGCTCCACTCCGTTCGGCCGAACTGATCGTGCTCCGGCCGTCCGGCGGAGCCGGCCGACCTTCGCGCTGAACACCTTCTGGGCGAGCTTCGCTCGCCTGGCCGTCATCCAGAGGGGCCGCCTGCGGCGGCGCTGGTGGCCGACGGCAATTTCGCGGCTTGGGTGGCCGACGGGAGGACTTTGGCGTGAGTGACACCTTGTTCCCGCCTGGCGGCGGTGAGGGCGACGGGACCGACACGGCGCTGGCCGGTATCGAGCCCATCGAGATCCAAGACGAGATGGAGCGCTCCTTCCTCGAGTACGCCATGTCGGTCATCATCAGCCGGGCCTTGCCTGACGCCCGCGACGGCCTCAAGCCCGTGCACCGGCGGATCCTCTTCGGCATGCACGACCTGGGCGCTCGGCCCGACCGGCTGCGGCTCAAGTCGGCCCGGGTGACCGGTGACGTGATGGGCAAGCTGCACCCCCACGGAGAGGGCGCCATCTACGACGCGCTGGTGCGCATGGCCCAGAGCTTCAGCCTGCGCCACCCCCTCATCGACGGCAAGGGCAACTTCGGGTCCCCCGACCACCCTCCCGCGGCCCAGCGCTACACCGAGTGCCGCCTGGCCACGCTGGCCAACCAGATGCTCGCCGGCATCGACGAGGACACCGTCGACTTCGTCGACAACTACTCGGGCGAGTTCACCGAGCCCTCGGTGCTGCCCAGCCGATTCCCCAACCTGTTGGTCAACGGCAGCCAGGGCATCGCCGTGGGCATGGCCACCAACATCCCGCCGCACAACCTGGGCGAGGTCGTCGACGCCGTCACCCACCTGCTCGACCACCCCGAGGCCACGCCCGACGACCTCATGGCCTTCGTCAAGGGCCCCGACTTCCCCACCGGTGCCCTCATCCTCGGGCGCTCGGGGATCATGGACGCCTACCGCACGGGGCGGGGCTCGATCCGCATGCGGGCCCGGGCCGAGGTGGTGGAGAACAAGAAGGGCGTCTTCATCGTGGTCAGCGAACTGCCCTACCAGGCCAGCCCGGCCGGCATCCTCATGCGGATCAAGGAGCTGGTGGACGCCCGGGAGCTCGACGGCATCGCCGACCTCAACGACGAGTCCTCGGGCGACGCCACCAAGTTGGTGGTCAAGCTCAAGCGCGACGCCAACGCCAACGTGGTGCTCAACAACCTGTTCAAGCAGACGGGGCTGCAGACGAGCTTCGGGGTGAACATGGTCGCGTTGGTCGACGGCATCCCCCGCACCCTCAACCTGGCCCAGGCCCTGTCGGCCTACGTCGACCACCAGATCGAGGTCATCACCCGGCGCAGCCGCTTCCGCCTGCGCAAGGCCGAGGCCCGAGCCCACATCGTCGAGGGGCTGTTGCGGGCGCTCGACCTCATAGACGAGATCATCGCCCTCATCCGGGGCTCAGACGACCGGGAGGCGGCTCGCACCGGCCTCATGGCCGAGCCCTTCTCCTTCAGCGAGATCCAGGCCAACCACATCCTCGACATGACGTTGTCCCGCCTCACCCGCCTGGGCCATTCCCAGCTCGAGGAGGAGCTGGCCCAGCTCCGGCGCACCATCGCCGAGCTGGAGGCCATCCTGGCCGACGAGGGCAAGCTGCGGGCGGTCATCAAAGACGAGCTGGCCGAGGTGCGCAAGGCCTTCGCCACGCCCCGGCGGGCCGAGCTGGCGCTCGACCCCGGCGAGATCGCCGACCTCGAGCTCATCGACGACGAGGAGCTGGTCATCACCATGTCGGCCACGGGCTACGTCAAGAGCGTGCACGCCGACGCCTTCCGCAGCCAGGGCCGGGGCGGCCGGGGCGTGCAGGGCACCAAGTTGCGCGACGAGGACTACGTCACCCACATCGTCACCACCACCGCCCACGCCTACCTGTTGTTCTTCTCCAACCGGGGGCGGGTCTACCGGCTGCGGGCGCACGAGATCCCGGTGAAGGAGCGCACGGCCCGGGGCACGGCCATCGTGAACCTGCTGCCGCTCGGGCCCGACGAGCGCATCCAGGCCATCATCGACACCCGCGACTACGAGACCAACCGCTTCTTGTTCTTCGCCACCCGCCAGGGCCAGGTCAAGAAGACCAAGTTCACCGAGTACGACTCGTCGCTTCGGGCCGGTCTCATCGCCATCAACCTGCGTGACGACGACGAGCTGGTGCGGGTGATCCCCACCAACGGCAGCGAGGACATCTTCATGGTGAGCGCGGCGGGGATGACGATCCGCTTCTCCGAGGACGAGGTCCGGGCCATGGGACGCAGCGCCGGGGGAGTGCGGGGGATGCGCATCCGTCCCGGCGACGAGGTGGTGTCGTGCGATGTCGCCCGCGACGACGGCGACATCCTGTTGGTGACCGACGCCGGCTACGGCAAGCGAACGAAGCTGGAGCGCTTCAACGCCCAGACCCGGGGCGGCCAGGGGGTCAAGGGCATCAAGCTCACCGCCCGGCGGGGGCGCATCGTGGCCGCCTTCATGGTGGGCCTCGACGACGAGATCATCCTCATCGCCACCGGCGGCGTGGTCATCCGCACCGCGGTGCGGGCCATCACCTCCCAGGGACGCGACGCCACCGGGGTGCGCATCATGGCGCTGTCCGAAGGCCAGTCGGTGGCGGCCGTGGCCCGGGTGCTCTCGACCGACGACGGGTCCAGCCCGCCCACCCTGGTGTAATCTCCCGCTCCCGGGCCCAGGTCCGGCCCGCCGCTTCCCCCGACGATCACCGTATCGAGGAGGAAGCATGTCCCAAGTGACCGCGTTGTGGTCCCTGCACCGAACCCGTCGCGTCCCTTACGTGAGCCCCGCGCCTCGGAGGGGGAGCGAGCGAGGGTCGGTGCTGCCCCTCCTGGCCCTCCTGGTGGTGGCGGTCGGGGGTCTCTGCCTGGGCCTCGGCCGTCTCGGGGGCGATGCCGTGGAGGCGGCCCAGGCCCGTACCGCAGCCGACGCCGCCGCCCTGGCCGGCGCGGCCGAGGGCGAGTCAGCGGCCCGAGAGGTGGCCATCGCCAACGGAGGCGAGGTTGTGGGCTTCGCCCAAGAGGGACCCGAAGTCCAGGTCCGGGCCCGTGTCGGCGACGCCGAGGCCGTGGCCCGGGCCACCCGGACGAGCCCAGGGCCGGCCGACCTCTCGCAGCATTCTCTCGGATGGGCACCCGAGGGGCCCTAGACTCCCGACGTGTCCTCCAAGGCGGCCCGGTCGCTGAACGCGGTGCAGGCGGCTCGAACCTCGGCGGCCGAGAAGGTCCGACGCAACCCGGGCTCGGTGTCGGGGAAGCAGGGTGGCTCGAAGCAGCGTCCCAAGGCCCAACCGCGCCCCCAGGCCGAAGGACCGTCTGGACCTCACAACCGCACAACCGCGGGGAAGCAGAAGGTCTCGCCGGCTGGCGCCGCCGCGACTCGATCGACCAACGTCGTCGTCGCCCGGGTCGATCCTCTGTCGGTGCTCAAGCTCTCGGCGCTGTTCTACCTGAGCCTGAGCCTGGCGCTGTTCATCGCCGGGATGCTCTTGTGGACGGCCGCTCGCACCGTCGGCCTGATCGCCAACATCGAAGCGCTCGTCGCCGACGTCGGCTTCACCGACTTCCGCTTGCAGGCCGACCAGCTCCTGGGCGCTTCGGCCCTGGCCAGCGTGGTCATGGTGGTGGCCGGATCTGTCGCCAACCTGTTGATGGCCCTGCTCTACAACCTCATCGGCGACACGGTGGGTGGACTGAAGGTCGTGCTGGTCCAGAGCCGCGACAAGCCGAAGGGGTGATCGGCGCCATCGGGTAACCTCGGACACGGTCCGGGGCTATAGCTCAGTCGGTTAGAGCGCATCCCTGATAAGGATGAGGTCGCAAGTTCGATTCTTGCTAGCCCCACTGCTGTGACCAGCACTGTTGTCCTCTTCGGAGGTGCTGGGAAGGCCCTCGGAAGGCTCCCAGGCCGCGGCCAGGCCGCGGGAATCTCGTAGAACATCGTCGAGGCTCGCCGCAATCTGCCCGTCGAGACCCTCGTAGAGGTGGGCGTAGCGGTCGAGGGTGACCGTGACCGAGCTGTGGCCCATGCGCTCCTGGAGGGCCTTGGGATGTCGCCGGCGCTGATGAACCGGCCCAGCAGCAGCGGGCCGGCGGCGGGCGAGGAAGAGGCAGCGGCACTCCCCAGACGACCGCAGGAGGCGGAGCACGACGTCGGTAGCGGCCGGGTGTCGTTGTCGACCGGTGTTGTGTCAGTCTCGATGGACGAGGCCGAGCAGGCGTCCTTCCGGGGTGGTGACGATCATCTCGGCGACACCGCTGGCGCGCATGCGCTCGAGCAGCGGGTCGAGCGGCTCGTTCGCCCGCACCGTCGTCGGCCCTGGGCGCATCACGTCCTCGGCGGTTCCGGTCGAGTCCTCGCCGCGGCGGGCGGGGACCCGGCCCAGCACGATTCCCGCACTGTTGACCACGATGGGGCTCCTGCCGGCCGGGAGGTCTGCGACGGGCGTTGCGGGACCACAGGTCAGGGGCTCGAGGCCGGCGCCTTCGAAGGCTCGCCGCTCGCGGTCATCGGCGCGGACCGTCGGCATCCCGGCGGCCATCCAGTCGACCTTGCCGGCGACGTAGTCGTAGACGGGCGCGAATCCGAGTCGCTCGAGCCGCCACGCGGCTCGGGGGCTCATGTCTCAAAGGCCGTCCCAGCAGTAGACGATCACCGGCCGACCCCGGTCGAGCACTTGCGCTGTGTGAGGGCTCAGGCTCTTGAGGGGCAGGTGGATCGCCCCGTCGAGGTGCTCCTCGTCGTACTCGCCCTGGGGCAACACCTCGACGAGCTGGGCGTCGTCCTCGGCAAGCAGACGCAGAACCTCAGAACGGTCGACTGCGGTCGGCATTCTCTACGCCTCCGGCCTTCGACCTGACGCCTCTTCGGCGTTCATCACCGCAGGAGGACCGCGAGCTGGGCGAGGGAGGGGGCGCCGTCGGGGCCGGCGTCTGTCAGGTAGATGCGACAGGACAGCCCCACCGGTGCCTCGGGGGTGGCGAAGGG
>JAHWJI010000057.1 GCA_019348495.1 Actinomycetota bacterium
GTTAGCGGCCCAGCGCCTTGCGGATCGACGCAGCGATCCCGTGCCCGTCAAGGCCGAGCTCCGCGTGGATGCGGGCGGGTTTGCCCTGGGGGATGAACCCGTCAGGCGTGCCGAGCGTGAGTACCGGCGGGGACTGGCGCGATTCGTCCAGATCAGCGATGGCGTCGGTGATCGCCGATCCCGCGCCGCCCACCCGCAACCCGTCCTCGGCGGTGACCACCAGGGCGTGGCGGGCGGCGTCGGCCAACATGTCGGGGTCGAGAGGCTTGGCCAGCCGCACGTCCCACACCGTGGTCGACGTGCCCTGGGCGGCCAGGAGATCGGCCGCCTCCTCGGCGGCGGCCACCATCTTGCCCACGGCCAGGATGGCGACCTCACCGTCGCCCTCCACCACCCGGCGGGCCTTGCGTCCGCTGCCCACCTGATCGGCCGGCACCTGGCGGGCGTCGGTCTTGGGCCAGCGCAACACCGACGGGCCGGTGGTGATGGACAGGGCCTCGGCCAGCATGACCTCGAGCTCCTGGTAGGACGACGGCGCAAAGATGGTCATGCCCGGGACCTTGCTCAACAGGGCCAGGTCGAGGATGCCGTGATGCGACGGCCCGTCGTCGCCGGTGATGCCGGCCCGATCGAGGCAGAAGACCACCGGCTGGCCGTGCAGGCCGACATCGAGGTTGACCTGGTCGAAGGCCCGGGTGAGAAAGGTGGAGTAGACGGCCACCACGGGGCGCAGGCCGCCCATGGCCATGCCGGCGGCAGCGGTGACGGCGTGCTGCTCGGCGATGCCCACGTCGAGGAAGCGGTCCGGGAAGCGGGCGCCGAAGGGCAGCAGGCCGGTGGAGTCGGGCATGGCCGCGGTGATGGCGACGATGGCGGGATCGGTCTCGGCCGCCGCCATGAGGGCGTCGCCGAAGGCGGCGGTGTAGGACCCGGGCTTGCACTCCGACATGTCGTGGAGGCACTTGACCGGGTCGTCCTCGGCCAACTTGTAGCCCCGGCCCTTCTGGGTGATGAGGTGCACGACGATGGGGCCTTCGAACTCGGTGGCCTGGCGCAGCGCCGTCTCCACCTTCTCGATGTCGTGGCCGTCGATGGGCCCGACGTAGCGCACGCCGAGGGGCTCGAAGAACGCCGTGGGCTCGAAGATCTCCCGTACCGCCGCCTTGGCCCCCTCCATGCCCTTCTCCAGCTGATCACCCACCATGGGCACGGCGCTGAGCAGCTGCTCCAGGCGGCGCTGGCGGCGCATGTAGGTGGGATTGAGGCGGATGCGGGTCAAGCTCTCGGAGAGCTTGGAGACCGTGGGCGCGTAGGACCGCCCGTTGTCGTTCAGCACGATGATGACGTTGCGCCCGCTGTGGCCCAGGTTGTTGAGGCCCTCGTAGGCCATGCCCCCGGTGAGGGACCCGTCCCCTATCACCGCCACCACCCGTCGGGGCTCGCCCTTGCGCTCGACCGCGGTGGCGATGCCGTGGGCGTAGCTCAAGATGGTGGAGGCGTGGCTGTTCTCGATCCAGTCGTGCTGGGACTCGTCCCGGCTGGGGTAGCCCGACAGCCCACCGGCCTGGCGCAGTGAGGTGAAGGCATGGCGGCGTCCGGTGATGATCTTGTGCACGTAGCTCTGGTGGCCGGTGTCCCACAACAGGATGTCACGAGGGGAGTCGAAGACCCGGTGCAGGGCCAAGGTGAGCTCCACCGCGCCCAGGTTGGAGCCGAGGTGGCCCCCGTTGAGCGACACGGCCTCGACGATGAACTCCCGCAGCTCGGCAGCCAACTGGTCGAGCTCGGGATAGCCGAGGCGGCGGAGGTCGGCCGGGCTGGAGATGGAGTCGAGCACCATGGTCAGACAGGCCGTCCTCGTCCTCGGGGTCGCCCCGACGCTACCGCCGCCACCGCCCGGCGACGACCTCGCCCGGCGGCGAGGCAGACTGGCTCAGTGGCGACAGTGTTGAAGCGCTTCCACGTCGACGGGATCGACCGTCCCCTCGAGCTGGCCGCGGTCGAGGATGGCCGGGGGGGCCGTCCCCTGCTCCTGGTCCACGGCTTCACCGGGGCCAAGGAGGACTTCGCCTCCCACCTGGGCACCCTGGCCGCTGCCGGCTGGCACGCGGTGGCCCCCGACCTACGGGGCCACGGCGCCAGCGGGGCCCCCCACGACGAGAGTGCCTACGACCTCACCCTCCTCGCCGGCGACCTCCTGGGACTGGCCGACGCCCTGGGCTGGGGACGCTTCGCCCTTCTCGGCCACTCGATGGGCGGGATGGTGGCCCAGGTGGCGGCCCTGGCGGCCCCCGAGCGCCTGGAGGCGCTGGTGCTGATGGACACCAGCGCCGGCCCCGTCGACGTCGATCGGGAGCTGGCCGACCTCTCGGTGAACGTGGTGCGCTCGGGGGGCATGGCCCTGCTGGGAGAGGTCGTGGCCTCGCTGCCCGAGGGCAGCCCCCTCGACACCACCGCCGCCCGCCGTGTGCGCCAGAGCCGGACCAGCCCGCTGGGAGGGGAGGACCCAGAGGCGAGCTGGGCCGCCTTTGGCGACGCCAAGCTGCTCGCCGCCTCCCCGGCGATGTACGCGGCCATGGTCCCGGCCATGCTCGACCAGGCCGACCGCTGTGAGGACCTGGCCGGCCTGGCCGTGGCCACCCTGGTCATGGTGGGCGAGCACGACACTCTGTTCCTCGACGACTGCCGTCGCCTGGCTGGGGCCATCCCCGGCGCCCGGCTGGAGGTCATCGCCGAGGCCGGGCACAACCCCCAGCACGAGGCACCTCAGGCCTGGGAGGCGGTCCTGCTCGACTTCCTGGACGACGTGGCCGGGGCGGGCCCGGGCGCCGGCGGTCGCAGCTGAGGCCAGTCGCCTCCTCAGCGGTGATGGGCGTCGGTGATCTCGTCACGCACGCGCTGCACCCCGCTGGTGCCGGTGGCGACGTCGACGACCAGATCGTGGGCCTGAGGCGCCAGGCGTCCCCGAAGCACGGCCACGCCCTCGCGCACCTCGATCTGCAGGCCATCCGAGCTGGCGCCGTCGAGCGCCGCCCGGGTGCGGGCGTCGCCCGACAGCCGGGCCCGAAGGCGGCCCTCGGTCACCACGTCCCGGGTGTCGCCGGCCAGCAGACGGGGCGCCGAGCCCACCGCCCACCCGGCCCAACCGGTGATCTCCTTGCGGTGCTGCCAGGCCCACAGCGCGGCGCCGGCCCGGCTGAAAGGAAGTGTCCGTCGGAAGGTGCTGCGCAGGATGCCCATGGCGCCAGTGTGCCCTCCTAAGGTCCCAACTCATGGCTCGCCCTCGCCACCAGCCGCGGATGCGCTGACGTGCCCATCGTCCACGCCATCATCCTGGGCATCGTCCAGGGCCTGTCGGAGTTCTTGCCCATCTCCTCCAGCGGCCACCTGGAGCTGGTGCCCTGGCTCTTCGGTTGGGACGACTTCGCTGGCCGCCCCACCCTGGAGACCACCTTCGACGTGGCCCTGCACCTCGGGACCTTCCTGGGCGCGGTGGCCTACTTCAGGACCGACCTGGTACGCCTGGCCCGAGGTGGTCTGACCACGCTGCGGCCCCGTCGGATGCGCTCGACGGCCGGGGCGACCACCGAGACGTCGGTGCCCCCGGCACCTCCGGGACCCGACGCCGAGCCAGCCAAGGGCGACGACGGGCGACTGGCCTGGCTGCTCCTGGCCTCGGCCGTTCCCGCCGCCCTGGCCGGCGCCCTGTTCGAGGACGTCTTCGCCGGGATCGGTGAGATCGAGTGGCTCGTGGGCCTGCTGCTGGCGCTCTTCGGCCTGGTGCTGTTGTGGGCCGACCGACTCGGTGGCCGGCGCTCGGCCGACGACTTCCGCCTGAAAGACGCCCTCACCATGGGCGTGGCCCAGGCGCTGGCCCTGCAACCGGGGGTGTCGCGCTCGGGGGTCACCATCACCGCCGCCCGCCGCCTCGGCTTCGGGCGGGAGGCCGCCGCCCGCCTGTCGTTCCTCATGAGCCTGCCCATCATCGCCGGGGCCGGGCTCTACAAGGGACTCGGGCTGCTCGGCAGCGGAGGCATCCCCGCCGGGTTCGGGGCGGCCTTCGCCTGGGGCATGGCCGCCTCGGCGCTCACCGGGTGGCTGGCGGTGTGGGCCACGCTGCGCCTGGTCCGCACCCGCACCTTCACCCCCTTCGTCGTCTACCGGGTGGTCGTCGGCCTGGCCGTGATCGCCCTGGTGGTCACCGGCCTGCGCTGAGGACGACCACCACCACCCCGGCGGTGAGGGCGAAGGCCACCCGGGACGCCTCCTCCTGGCTCACGGCCAGGGTGACCGCCTCGTCTCCGGCGCTCACCACGGTGGCGGAGCGGGCCACGGGGAAGGTGGGCTCGCCGTCGCCCACGGCGTCGGGATCGAAGGTGACGAGCACGTCGACCACGTCGCCCGGCTGCAACGGAGGCGTCCCCGCTCCGGTGGGCACGGCCACGCCCCGTCCCCCCGGGGGCAGGGCGGCAGCGAGGGGTGACAGGCCGGCCGGCGCCAGGCGTTCGGCCACCACCGCCTCACCGGCCAGGATGGGCTCGGCCACGGTCTGGCCCTCGGCCGGGCCATCGAGCGCACCCCGGGGCACGAGGGCGGCGGGCCGTCGCTCCAGGGCTGTGTCAGCCGCCCCCACCACGGCACCGGGCGCCAGGTCGACGGTGGCCACCAGCGTGGGGCGCATCGAGCCCCAGCGGGCGGCGGCGGCCTGGGCGTGGCCGAGGAGTCGGGCCACGGTCAGGCCGGTGAGCGAGGCCACCACCAGGGTGGCCAACCAGAACAGCGACGGGCGGCGCTCCAGGCGGGGGCGGGCGGGGCGGGGGGACGGGCGGGGCAGGCTGGTGGCGACGGACAAGAGCGCTCCTCGGGCAGGCAGAGACCACTGCGGGGGGAAGCGCCACGGCCAGGGTAGTGCGAGGCCCGAGGCGACGCACGCCCAGCCGCTCCGTTCGCGGCTCCGGAGGGGTCAGGCCGACTTGGCTGCCGGCGACGACGTGTTGGTGGACGTCGACGACGACGAGGAGCTGTCGCCCCCCTTGCTCCCGGCCGCCGCCGCCTCCTTGGTGGCGACCTTGGCCCCACCCTCAGAACCACCGTCGCCCGAGTCCTTGCCGCCCGCACCACCGCTGTCGCCCGAGTCCTTGGCGCCCTCGCCCCCCTTGCTCGGGCCCGAGCGCGCCCCCGAGAGCGACCGGCTGTCGTTCTTGTAGAAGCCGCTGCCCTTGAAGGCGATGCCGATGGAACCGAACACCTTGCGCAGAGAGCCGCCGCAGGTGGGGCACTCGGTGAGGGGCGTGTCGTCGAAGCGCTGCACGACCTCCAGGTGCGTGGCGCAGCTCCGACAGACGTACTCGTAGGTGGGCAACGAAACCTCCGGGGCCGGCACTGAAGCGCCGGAAGACGACCGATCGGGCGATTCAGTGTACCGCCGCAACCTCGCTCCTACGATGGTCGCCATGGCACGTGGAACGGCGAGCCCCCGGCTCGCCCCGCCGCCGCACCGCTGAGCGTCTGGGGCCGGCTTCGGCTCGTGGCCGTCGCTGTCGTGCTCCTGCCGATGGCGTCGCTGGTGGCCGTCCAGGCCGGCGGCATCGACGACGACTGGCGCCCCGGCTTCATCCTGGCGGGCGCCGCCGGCGTGCTCCTGGCCGTGGTCGCCTGGCGCATGGCGCAGCAGGTGAGCACCTACGTCGACGAGCTCGAGCACAGCCGGCGAGAGTTCCGCCTGGCCCTGACCCGCCTCGGCCACGCCCTGGAGGCGTCCGACGACCGCCGCACCCTCCTCGACGTGGTGCTGGAGAGCACCCAGGCCATCCTTCGGGCCGACCACGCCGTCTTCTTCGCCGACCGCGGCTCCCACCTGGTGGCCGCGCTGGCCCGAGGCGCCACCGACATCCTGGACGCCCGCATCGATCGGGGTAGCGGCCTGGTCGGCTGGGTGGCCAGCCACGGCGAGCCGGCGCGCTGGCCCGAGGGCCCGGCCCCTCCGGCCCCGCCCGAACCCGACACCGCCGTGGCCCTGGCCGTCCCCCTCCAGGCCGGTGGTCGCCTCTTCGGCGTGCTGGGGCTCTACGGCCGATCCCGTCCCTTCACCGCCGACGACCTGGCCACCATCAGCGACTTCGCCCGCCAGGCCCAGGCGTCGATCGACCACACCTTCGCCCACGAGGAGGCCCGCCGCCTGTCGATCACCGACGGCCTCACCGGGCTGTGGAACCGTCGCCACCTCGACCTGCGCTGCTCCGAGGAGCTCGACCGGGCCGCCCGCTTCGGGGAGGAGTTCGCCCTGGTCATGTGCGACATCGACGACTTCACCGAGGTCAACAACCGCCACGGCCACCAAGCGGGCGACGCCGTGCTGGTCGAGGTCTCGAACCGGCTCTCGGCATCCACGCGCCAAGTCGACCTGGTGGCCCGCTACGGCGGCGAGGAGTTCCTCCTGCTGCTCCCCCGCACCGGGCGGGTAGGGGCGCTGGAGGTGGCGGAGAAGGTGCGGGTGGCGATCACCGACCGACCGGTGTGCACCGATGCCGAAGCCATCCCCCTCACCATCTCGCTGGGCGTGGCCTGCCACCCCGAGCACGGCAGGACCGTCGCGGCCCTGACCGCGGCCGCTGACGCCGCGCTGTACCGGGCCAAGCGCTCGGGCAAGAATCGGGTCTGTGTGGCCGATCCGGCCCACGACCCCGACCACGACCTCGACCCCGACCACGATTGAGAGCTGACGATGCCTGCACGCGTCCGGACCGCCGTCATCCCCGCCGCGGGCCTCGGCACCCGCTTCCTGCCCGCCACCAAGGCCCAACCCAAAGAGATGCTGCCGGTCCTCGACCGACCCGCCATCGAATACGTGGTGGAGGAGGCGGCGGCGGCCGGGATCGACGATGTCCTGATCGTCACCAGCCGAGGCAAGCACGCCATCGAGGACCACTTCGACCACATGCCCGAGCTCGAGGCCGAGCTGGAGCGCAAGGGCAAGAGCGAGGCCCTGGAGCGGGTCGTGGCCCTGGCCGAGCTGGCCCGGGTGCACACCGTGCGCCAGGCCGAGCCCCGAGGACTGGGGCATGCCGTGAGCATGGCCGCCGACCACGTGGGCGACGCCCCCTTCGCCGTCCTGCTGCCCGACGACCTCATGGTCGACGACGCCGCCCTGCTGCGAGGCATGCTGGCCGCCCAGGCCGAGCACGGGGGGTCGGTGGTGGCGCTCAAGCGGGTGGCGCCCGAGGAGATCTCCGCCTATGGCTGCCCCCGGGTCGAACCCGTCGATGAGTCCCTGGTGCGCATCTTCGAGGTCGTGGAGAAGCCAGAGCCGGAGGAGGCGCCGTCCGACCTCGCCGTCACCGGGCGCTACGTGCTCTCCCCCGGCATCTTCGATGCCCTGGCCAACGTCACACCGGGCAAGGGGGGCGAGATCCAGCTCACCGACGCGCTGGAGCTGCTGGGCAAGACCGAGCCGGTCTACGGCTGGGTCTTCACCGAGGGCCGCCACGACGTGGGCACGCCACTGGACCACCTGAGAGCCAGCATCGAGCTGGCCCTCGACCGTGACGACCTCGGCCCCGAGCTGGGCGCCTTCCTGGCCGACGTCGTGCGCCGACGCGACCTCCGATAGCGCCGGATGCCCTTGGTCCCCCTCGAGGAGGCCCGGGCCTACGTCCTCGACGCCTGCCGATCGCTGAGGCCGGGCCCGGCGTCGCTGGCTGATGCCCTGGGGCGGGTGACGGCCCTGCCGGTGGTGTCGGGCGAGGCCGTGCCCCCCTTCGACAACAGCGCCATGGACGGCTTCGCCGTGCGGGCCGCCGACACCGCCGGGGCGCCCGTCAGCCTGGCCGTGGTGGCCACAGCGGCCGCCGGCCAGGCCCCTGCCGTGGGGGTCGGCCCGGGTCAGGCGGTGCGCATCATGACCGGCGCCCCCCTCCCGCCGGGGGCCGACGCCGTGGTAATGGTGGAGCGCACCGTGCCGAGCCAGGGGGGCGCCTCGGTGGAGGTACAGATCAGCGTGACCCCGGGGACGGCATGCCGCCGGGCCGGCGACGACCTGTCGCCCGGCGACGTGGTCGCCGATGCCGGAGTGGTCCTCAGCCCCGGGCACCTGGGCGTGCTGGCCAGCGTCGGGGTCACCGAGGTGACGGTGTTCCCGCCCGCCCGTGTGGGCGTGTTGTCGACCGGCGACGAGTTGGTCAGCGGATCCGGGCCGCTGCAACCGGGCCAGATCCGCGACTCCAACCGGCCCACGCTGTGCGCGCTCCTCGTCCAGGCCGGCTGTGAGGCCGTCGACCTGGGCACCGTGGCCGACGACGGGCCCGCCATCAGCGAGGCCTTCCGGGCGGCGGCCGAGTGCTGCGACGCGGTGGTCACCAGCGGCGGGGTGAGCATGGGCGACTTCGACCTGGTAAAGGTCGTCCTCGACCGCCTGGGGGAGATGCGCTGGATGCAGGTGGCCATCAAGCCGGCCAAGCCCTTCGCCTTCGGGCTGGTGGGGACCACGCCGGTGTTCGGGCTTCCCGGCAACCCGGTGTCGTCGATGGTCAGCTTCGAGCTGCTCGCCCGTCCCGCCCTGCGAAAGATGACGGGCTTTCCGCCGTCGGCCTGGGCCCGGCCGGCCGTGGCCGCCGTGGCCGACGAGGACCTCCGGCGCCGACCCGACGGCAAGACCCATTTCGTCCGGGTGGTGGCGACGGTGGGCCACGACGGCCGCTACCACGTGCGCTCGGCCGGGGGCCAGGGATCGCACCACCTCAGCGCCATGGCCGCGGCCAACGCCCTGGCCCCCCTCGACGACGGTGAGGGGGTCGAAGCCGGCGCCGCTGTTTCCGTCCTGCTCCTCGACGGGCCCTGACCTCGCTCGGGGTTCGACCGGCGGGGTCCCCCAGGCGGGACCCGTAGGCTGGCCCGGTGGCCGCGACGCCGGTGCCCCTGGTCGACTCCTTCGGTCGAACCCACCGCGACCTTCGCATCTCGGTCACCGACCGGTGCAACTTCCGCTGCACCTACTGCATGCCCGAGGCGGGCCTGACCTGGGTGGCGCGCGACGACGTGCTCACCTTCGAAGAGATCGAGCGGGTGGCCCGGGTGTGCGTGGAGGGCTTCGGCTTCGACAGCATCCGCCTCACAGGCGGGGAGCCCACGGTGCGGGCCCACCTGCGGGTGCTGGTGGCCAAGCTGGCCGCCCTGGGCGTCGACCTGGCCATGACCACCAACGGCTCGGGCCTGCGGGCCCAGGCCCGGGGGTTGCGGGAGGCGGGGCTCGACCGGCTCAACATCTCCCTCGACTCGCTGCGAGCCCAGCGCTTCGCCGCCCTCACCCGGCGCGACGAGCTCGACGTCGTGCTCGACGGGATCGACGCCGCCCTCGAAGCCGGGTTCGACCCGGTGAAGCTCAACGTGGTGTGCATGCAGGGGGTCAACGACGACGAGGTGGTCGACTTCGCCACCTTCGGTCGGGAGCGGGGCGTGGAGGTCCGCTTCATCGAGTTCATGCCCCTCGACGCCGACCACTCCTGGTCGGCCGTACAGGTGGTGCCCGGTGAGCGCATCATCGCCGCCATCGCCGCCGCGTACCCGCTGCGCCCCCTCGCCCGGGGGTCGGACCCGGCCGAGATCTTCGAGTACCTCGACGGTGGGGGCCGGGTGGGCGCCATCGCCAGCGTGACCGCCCCGTTCTGCGCCCGCTGCGACCGGGTGCGCCTCACGGCCGAGGGCAAGCTGCGGAACTGCCTGTTCTCCGTGGAGGAGACCGACCTGCGGTCGGTGCTGCGAGGCGGGGGAGGCGACGACGAGCTGTCCGCGGCGATCTCCTCGTGCGTGGCCACCAAGGGTCCCGGCCACCAGATCGGCTCGGTGACCTTCGTCCAGCCCCCCCGAACCATGTCCCAGATCGGCGGCTGACCGACAAGGCGGGCGAGCAAAGCGAGCCTCGCCTTTTCGGAACAGCCAGTCAGTGCCGCCAAAGGCGGCACCATGTCTTCGGGGCGAGCGAAGCGAGCCAGTGCCTAGACTCGGGCAATGAGTACGCGTGGTCTGACCCACCTCGATCCGCTGGGCAGAGCCCGCATGGTCGACGTCACCCCCAAGGAGGCCAGCCACCGGCGGGCCATGGCCCGTTGCCGGGTGCACATGTCGAGCGAGACGGCGAGCCTGGTGGCTCGGGGAGCGGTGAGCAAGGGTGACGTCCTGGCCGTGGCCCGGGTGGCCGGTATCCAGGCGGCCAAGCGCACGGCCGATCTGATCCCGCTGTGCCACCCCCTGCTGGTGGGCTCGGTGTTCGTCAACTTCACCATCGACGACACCTGGATCGAGATCGAGGCCCAGGTCGAGACGGTCGACCGCACCGGGGTGGAGATGGAGGCGCTGACCGCTTGCTCGGTGGCCGCGCTGACGATCTACGACATGTGCAAGTCGGCCGACCGGGGCATGACGATCGGTGAGCTGGCTCTGTGGGAGAAGACGGGCGGACGCTCGGGGATCTACCGACGGCCGGTCGACTTCGACTCCACAGATCCGGGCGACTGACGCTCAGGGCTTGTGGCGCACCAAGCGCCGTAGTAGAACCGCAACGCAAGCGTCATGAGGGGGGCGTTGCCGGTATCCACCCTTGGTCAGTCCTGTCGGAGTAAGTTCGAGTTCAAGAAAGCCGAGGGCGGAGCGTGTCGCTGGTGGTTCTCGTCATCCTTGCCATGGTCTGGGCGGTCTTCCTCCTGCCCCAGCTCTTCCGAGCCAGGGCAGAGCGGTCGACCGACTCCATCGGGACCTTTCGACGTCAGCTCTCCGTCTTGGAGCGCACGTCGCCGGCAAGAGCTTCGACACCCCGCCCCCGCACCGCCGTGCCCGCCCATCGCCACCCCACGGTGCGGACCGCCTCGGTGCAGGGCGTCGGCCGAGCCCCCACAGTGGCCGGGGTGCGTTTCGGCACTCCCCCGGCGACGGTCGTTCGTCGTCCCCGCAGCGCTCGGGCCATGGTCCGCAAGCGCCGTCAGGACATCCTCTGCGGGCTCCTCTTGGCCATGGCCGCCTCGCTGGTGCTCAGTCTCATCCCCGCCACCCGGGTGATGCTGTGGGTGCACCTGGCCGTCGACGTCGCCTTCGTCGCCTATGTGGCCCTGTTGGTGCGGGCCCGCAATCTGGCCTCCGAGCGGGAGCTCAAGGTCCGCTTCCTGCCGACCACAGCCCGGTCCCAGCCCCAGCTCCTGCTGCAGCGCTCGGCCAACTGAGGCCCGAGGGTCGGCTCTGCCCGTCCCGGTAGCATGACCCCCGCCCCGGGGGTGTAGCTCAGTTGGCAGAGCGCTACGTTCGCAACGTAGAAGTCGGCGGTTCGAATCCGCTCACCTCCACCAGTAAAGTCGCTGGTCAGGGCCGCTTTCCTCTCTCGCCACCCACTTCGACCTTCCTCGCTGCTACTCCGGTGCTACTCCAACGGCCAATCTGGAGTAGCGAGCAGACCTCCAGAGGGAGGAGGACGAGTGCGGTCACGTCAGGGAGCGGAGCACCGGAGCCTGGGAGCTGCGGGCCGATGCCGGGCGCGACGCCCTCACCGGGCGCAAGCGCTACAAGACCAACACCGTCCGCGTGAGGCCGCCGAGGGCCGTGCCCGGCTGGTCACCGGCCAACGAGGTGACCGTGCGCAACACGGTGTCGTACTACCTGTGCCCCCTGCTCCCCGTGAAGCTGTCCAAGCTGAACACCGCCGACCTCGACGCCTTCTACGCCGCGCTGCGCAACGGAGGCGGGCGCGGCGGCCGGCCCCTGGCCGTCTCGACGGTGCGGCGGGTGCACTCGGTGATGCGGGCCGCCCTGGAGCAGGGCGTGCGCTGGGGCTGGCTGCGGGAGAACCCGGCGGCCCGAGCCTCGCCGGGGCCCGGACAGGTCCCCGAGATCCACCCACCCGCCCCCGAGGCGGTCCTGGCCCTGCTCCAGCAGGCCGAGCAGGACGACAAGGCGTTCGCCGTGTTCCTGGTGCTGGCGGCGGTGACCGGGGCACGCCGGGGCGAGCTGGTGGCGCTGCGGTGGTCCGACCTCGACCTCGAGCGTGGCGCTCTCACCATCACCCGGGCCATCTCCGAAGGCGTCGACGGGCCGGTCGAGCACCCGCGCCCGAAGACTCGGGGCTCGGTTCGCCGCCTTGCCCTCGACGAGGCCACGGTCGCCATCCTCGCGGCCCACCGTTGTCGGCACGCCGAGGCCGCTGCCGTCTGCGGCGCCTCGCTGCCCGGCAATGCCTTTGTCTTCTCCCACGAACCCGACGGCTCAGTGCCGTGGAAGCCGGGCTACGTCAGCCTCAAGTTCCGCCGCCTGCGCCACTCGGTCGGGCTGGACCAAGTGCGACTGCACGACCTGCGCCACTTCGTGGCTACCACCCTCCTCGGTGCCGGGGTCGACCTTCAGACCGTCGCCGGCCGCCTCGGCCATGCCGGTGGCGGGAGGACGACGCTTGCCGTCTACTCGCACTTCCAGCAGGCCGCCGACCGCAACGCCGCTGACCTCCTCGGCAAGCTGCTCTCGCCGGCGCAGCCAGTACCTGTCGACGAGGGCAAGTCGGTTGGTCGGGACGTTACGCAGAAGCCGGCCCCCTCTGCACAACCACTGGCTCAGTTGCTCAAACG
>JAHWJI010000058.1 GCA_019348495.1 Actinomycetota bacterium
TGGCCGGCATGGCCTTCTTGGCCGGCGCCACCTTCTTGGGCGCCACCTTCTTGGCCGGCGTGGCCTTCTTGGCCGGCGCCACCTTCTTGGCCGGCATGGCCTTCTTGGCCGGCGCCACCTTCTTGGGCGCCACCTTCTTGGGCGCCACCTTCTTGGCCGGCGCCACCTTCTTGGGCGCCACCTTCTTGGGCGCCACCTTCTTGGGCGCGACCTCCTTGGGCGCCACCTTCTTGGCCGGCGCCACCTTCTTCGGTGCGACCTTCCTGGGCGCGACCTTCTTCGGTGGCGCCTTGGCCGGTGCGACGGTCTTGGCCGGCGCCGCCTTCTTCTTCCTCTTTGCCGGCGCTCGCTTCTTGGCCGACCTTCCCGATCCCCCACCTCGCTCCTGGCGCGAGCTGGCGCCTTCGGGCGGAGGCTCGAGGGGGAGCGCCGGAAGGCGGCGTCCCTTGGCGAAGTGACCGAGCTGCGACGCCACACGATCCCGGGCGATCAGGCGCCCCTCGGCCACATCGAACAACCACTCCGCCCGCTGGGCCCGTCCCCGCGAGGTGTAGTCGAAGCGGACTACCCACAGGCCCTCGTCGAGCTGGAAGGCGCTCCACCCGTCGTCGGCGTCGTCGTCGGGCACGCGCAGCCCCCGCTCGGCCAGGTTGCGCCGGACCGATGCCTCCAGATCGAGCGCCGACGGTCCCAGCCGGGGCTTGTCGAACGTGAGGCGCCGTGCCCGTCCCAGCACCTGGGCCTGTTCGGCTCGAACCGGGGCGGCAAAGCGGTTCACCCAGGCCACATCGGTGCCGGCCTCGTCGGCTACCTCTTCGACGCTCCAGCCCGCACGCAGTCGGTCCTGCAACTCCCGAGGGTTGAGGGCGCTGCCATGCCACGTGTGGCGCGGCGGGCGACCTTCGCTCGCGACCTGCACGACCATGCCCCCGGCCCGCACGCGCTCGGCGTCGGTGACCAGTTGCACCAAGGCGTCGTCGAGGTCGACGGTGAAGCCGCCCGACGACGACCCTTTGCGCACGCTGAAGATGAGACCGTCGAGCCCTGCTGTGAACCCGACGAGGTAAAGCTTCTGCACACGGTCCCCCGGCGGTGCGGCCCGCGGGTCGGGCCGGCCCGATGTCGACGGTAGCACCGGTCGGGCGTGCGAACGTGGACTACCACCGACAACCACGGCCTGCCTCGGCGACGCGCTGTCGCCGTCATCCGACCTCCCACCACACCCTCACATCGGACGACGCACGACGGCGAGCAGCTGCCTGCTGGTGATCACGTTGGCCCCCAGCCGACGGGCACCGTGCTGCACCCGGCGGTCGTCGGAAGCCACCACCACCGGTCGTTCGACAGGCGTGACCGCCACCAGGTCGAGGAGGAGGTCGTCGGCCTCGGTCCCGTCCGGGGAGAACCGGACCTGGACCCCCATGCGCCGTCCGAGGTCGGCCGGTGCACTGCCCCGCTCGTCCGTCCCGTCGAAGATCAGCTCCAGGTGAGCGCCACTGCGGGCCGCCAGCTCGACGGCGGCGTCGACCAACCAGCCTCGCTGCTCGGACAGGCCGAGCTCGGGGCGAGCCAACTTGGTGATGTTGTAGCCGTCGACGAGAACCAGGACGTGTCCGACACGCAGGAGGTGCTCGGCTGCGGCCACGCTGTCGTCGAAGGTGCCGGGAGGCAGGGCGACCGGTCGCCGGCGCAGGCTGGAGCGCGTCTCGCTCCGGTCCTGCTGGCCGGGGCCGGGCGCAGACGTGGGCGGGCCATCGGGTGGCGTGACCACGGGTGCCAGGAGGCGTGCCGCCTCCGCCAGCGCCGCCGAGAGGATCTCGGCTGCGCTGATGGCACCTTCCAGCGTCTCGGACAGGGCTTGCTCGTCGACGGTCTCGGCTGGTGACCCCTCGGACCGGGCATCACCGGGCGCACCCGCGGCCCCTGTGCGTGCTCGGTCGGCAATGGCCTCCTCGCCACCCGTGGGCCCGTCCGCCTCGGCTCTCGCCTCCTCGAGGGCCGAACGCAGCTCCGACGCCGTTCGCCGGTGCTCGTCGATCTCCGACGCCAGCTCGGCCGATCGACGACGCTGGCGACCGGCCTCGGACTCGGCTCGCCGCCGGGCCCGGCGCTCGATGGCCAACTGCTCCTTGGCGTCTCCCAGCTCCCGGGCCAGCCGGGCCACCTCCTGATCGACGCGCCGGTGCGCCGCCTCGACCGCCTCCAGGCGACGGCGGGCATCGGCCTCCTCTCGCTGGTCCTGTGCGTCACCGGCGGCTCCGGCCAGGAGGTCGAGCTCGTCCTCCCATCCCTCGGGACGGTCGAGGAACAGCCATGACGCCCGACCGACCGAGTCTTCGTCGGTGGCATGGCGCGTGGCTCGCCGCAGCTCCTCGTCCTCGTCGAGCACCTGACGGAACGCGGCGAGGGCACGGTCGGGCAGGCGGGTGAAGTCGAGGAAGGGCGTGAGCCGGCGAGGGGCGGGGACCGCAGGATCGTCGGACAATCGACGGCGGGCGACCGCCAGCGCCACCTCGGCCGCATCCCGCAGGAGGTGGTCGGGAGGGCCCGGGCGGTGCGCACCGCGACCAGGCATGCCCGCCTAGACCTGGCAGGCCGCGCAGAAGTAGGTGGAGCGCTGCGACCAGCGGGCCCGCACGATGGGCTGGCGACAGCGCCGGCAGGCCTCACCCTCCCGGGCGTAGACCTTGTGCTCGGCCTGGTAGTTCCCGGCTACCCCGTAGAGATCCCGGTACTGCTGGTCCGACAGCGTCGAGCCCCGGAACTTGATCGCCTCGTGCAACGTCTCCAGCACCGACCGGTAGAGCCGGCGCATCTCCTGGGTGCTGAGGGAATCGGAGCTGCGGTCGTGGCGCAGGCCCGCGGCCCAGAGGATCTCGTCGCTGTAGATGTTGCCTATGCCGGCGACGAAGCGTTGGTCCATCAGCAAGGTCTTGAGCTTGACCTTGCGGGCCCGCAGGCGGGCGCCAAAGGCGTCCCAGCTCATCACGTCCTCCACCGGATCGAAACCCAGCTCGCTCACCTCCGGGAGATCGGTGGCGATGGCGTCGGAGGCGATCACGAACATCTCTCCGAACGTCCGGGGGTCGAGGAACCGGAGCTGGCCACCCTGGGTGAAGGTGAAGGTCACGTGGGTGTGGGGGGCCGCGGGGTCTTTGACCGCGGCTTTGAGGAGCTGACCGCTCATGCCCAGGTGGATCACGAGTACGTCCTCCCCCATGGACACCAGCAGGTACTTCCCCCGCCGGCTCACCCGCTCGAGCTTCTGGCCCTCGACCTTGCCGATGAAGTGCTTCTTGTTGGGGTGACGACGGATGGCGCGCATGCCGGTCACCTCGGCGCTCTTTATCCGGCGCCCGACCACCTCCTTGTCCAGGTCGCGCCGCAGGGTCTCGACCTCGGGGAGCTCGGGCATCAGAACGACACCTCGGGTTCGAAGGTGCCGTCGCGCTCGGCTACCTCCCGTGCCTCGTACGCCTGCCACGCCTGCCACGCCATGGCGGCGGCCGCCTGCTCGGCCTGCTTTTTGGAGCGGCCCTCCCCGGTTCCCCGGATCTCGTCACCCACCTCCACCTTGGCCGAGAAGTGCTTGGCGTGGTCGGGCCCGCAGTCGGCGACCTCGTAGCGGGGCAGGCACTCGAACTGCCGGGCGGCCAGCTCCTGGAGCCGGGTCTTGTAGTCGGTCCCGCCGGGTCCGGCGGCGGCGTCGGCGATGCGATCGCCGAGGAGCACGAGCACGAGCTCGGAGGCGGCGTCCCATCCCCCGTCGAGGTAGACCGCACCGATGAGCGCCTCGGTGGCGTCAGCCAGGATCGACGCCTTCAACCTGCCGCCCGAGGAGTCCTCCCCCCTGCCCAGGAACATGGCCCGGCCCAGTCCCAGTCCGGCCGCCACCTGGGCCAGCACGACGGTGCTGACCACGTCGGACCGCAATTTGGCCAGCTCGCCCTCAGCCAGCTCGGGATAGGCACGAAAGACGTAGTCGGTGACCACCAGGCCGAGTACGGCGTCGCCCAGGAACTCGAGGCGCTCGTTGGATTCGTGGCCGGGGAGCTCGGCGCACCACGACCGGTGGGTCAGGGCGCGCACCAGCAGCTGCTCGTCGCGAAAATGACGGGGGAGGCGCTGGGTCAGCGCCTCCACCTCGGGCGCCATCATGGTCGGCGTCAGCCGAGGCGGGCACAGACGTAGTCGACGGCGTCTCGCACCGTCTTGAGGTCCTCGAGGTCCTCGTCCTCTATGCGGAAGCCCACGGTCCGCTCACCCACCTCTTCCTCGATGGCCTCGACCAGCTCGATGAGGGCCAGCGAGTCGGCCTCGAGGTCGTCGCTGAAGGAATCGGACTCCGAGATGTCCGAGCCGTCGACCTCCAAGATGTCGGCCAGACGGTCGCGGATCATCTCGTAGACCTCGTTTCGGTCCATCGGGGTCTGCTCGACATGGGTTTCAGCGGGCACCTGGAGCTCCTCGCACGGCGGACAGGCGTGGACGACGGGGCCGGACTGCGGCCACGCGGCGGCGGGAGTGTACACCCTCGGGCCAGGCCATCGTGTGTGGGGGCTCGGCTCAGGTGGGGTCGACCGCCGGGGCCGACACCGCCGTACGCAGGGCCCCCACCAGGTCGGCCGTGACCATCTCCCGGGCGACGTCGAGCGCGTTGACGATGGCGTTGGCCGTCGAGGAGCCGTGGCTGATGATGCACACACCGTCGACGCCGAGCAGCATGGCACCGCCGTAGCTGTCGGGATCGAGGGCGGTCACGAGGGGCAGCACCGCCGGCCACAGGACCTCGAACGCCGCCCGCAGCTCCTCGGTGGCGGTCATGGCCTCCAGGAGCGCCCGCTCCACGAAGTGCATCCCGCCCTCGAGGGTCTTGAGCACCACGTTGCCGGTGAAGCCGTCGGTGACGACCACGTCGACCTCGTCGGTCATGACGTCGCGGCCCTCGACGTTGCCCACGAACGTCCCCCCCGAGGCCACGTTCCAGGACGGATCGGCCAGCAGGGCGTGTGCGTCCTTGACCAGGTTCGTGCCCTTGGTGGCTTCCTCGCCCACCGACAACAGCCCCACCCGGGGCTGGGCCAGCCCGTAGCGGGTTCGGGCGTAGGCCGCCCCCATCTGGGCGAACTGCACCAACCAGCCGGCCTGGCACTCGGTGTTGGCGCCGGCGTCGAGCAGCACGGTGGGCCGGGAGCCGGGGACGGGGATGGGGGTGGCGATGGCGGGGCGGTGCACGCCTCGGATGCGCCCGATGCGCAGCAGGGCGCTGGCCATGGCCGCGCCCGTGTTGCCGGCGCTGACCATGGCCGACGCCGTCCCGTCGCGCACGGCTTCGGCGGCCCGCAGGACCGAGGCATCCTTCTTGCGCCGCACCGAGACCCCGGGGTCGTCGTGCATCTCGATGACCTCGCTGCAGGCCACCACCTCCAGCCCGCCGGGACCGGCGGCGTCCACGACGTCGGGGCGGCCGAACAGCCACACCGGAACACCCAGCTTCTCGGCCGCCTGGCGGGCACCGGACACGATCTCAGCGGGACCCTTGTCGCCTCCCATGGCGTCCACGGCGACCGGCTTCACTGGTGGGCCCCGCCGACCGAGCGGGCGACGTCGCTCGGCTCGAGACCCTCGATCACCCGACGTCGAGGGCCTGGCGACCGCCGTACCACCCACATGTCGGGCACACCACGTGCGGCAGCTTGGCCGACGCGCACTGGGGGCAGACGCTGCGGGCAGGGGCGTCGAGGCGCCACGCCGAGGCCCGCCGACTCCGGCTCTTGGCCTTGCTGGTCTTCTTCTTGGGCACGGCCACGGCGGATCACTCTACCCGGCCGACAGGGCGCCGAGCGCAGGCGAGTGCAGCGAGCCTGTCCGAGGCTTGCCCTGTCGGAACCAGCCGGTCAGCGCCGCCAAAGGCGGCACCCTGCCCTTCGGTGAGCGAAGCGAGCCTGTCTCTCAGTCGTCGAGGCGCAGGTCGTCGAGGGCCGACCAGCGGGCGTCGACGACGTCGGTGCTGCAGTCGCACGGCGACTGGTTGCGGTCGGCACCGCAGCGGGGGCACAGGCCGGCGCAGTCGTCGCGACACAGCGGCGCCAGTGGGAGTCCCAACAGCACCGCCTCCCGGGCGACAGGCTCCAGGTCGATGAGCTCGCCCTGGAGCGGCTGGGTCTCGCCCTCGGTGGGATGGGTCTCGTAGATCTCGAGGATCGGGGCGCTGAGGGTCCCGGTGACCGGGCCCAGACAGCGCCGGCACTCGCCCACCCAGGGCACCGACGCCGTTCCCCGCACCACCACCGCCTCGTTCACCGACTCGAGGCGCACCTCGAGGTGCGCCGGCTGGCGGCGGGCGACCTCACTGCCGAGCACGCGAAGGTCCTCGAGGAGGGCCTCGAGCGTCTCGTCGCGCCGTCGCCCCGGGTGGCGCAGGAGATCGGCGACCCCGAGCCTGAGGGCGCCGCGGCTGGCTCCCATCACAGGTCCTGGTCGTAGAACTCGCTCTCCGGCTGCCCGTCCTCGCCGGTCGCGTCGCTCTCGTGCTCGGGGATGGACGCCTGCAGGCGAGACCGCCCGGCCTGGACCGTCTTGATGGTCCGGTCGAGGATGATCTCGAACTGGGCCAGCTTCTGGTCGCAGAAGTCCTCGGCCTCGTGGCGCAGGCGCCGAGCCTCGGCTTCGGCGTCGTCGAGGGTGTGGCGGGCCTCTTGCTGAGCGGCACGCACCACCTCGGTGCGCTGCACCATCCGCTCGGCCCGCACCCGGGCCGCCTCGAGGATCTCGTCGCCCTCCCGTTGCACCTTGTCCAGGAACTCCTGGCGCTCCCGCAACAACCACCGTGCCGCCCGTAGCTCCTCGGGCAGGCGGGCCACCGCCTCCTCGACCAGCTCCAGCACCTCGTCCCGGTTGACCATGACCGAAGCCGACAGCGGCATGGGCCGGGCGTTGCCGATGAGGTCGGCGACGCGACCCAACAGCGTCTCCACATCGGCCGCCGCCGTCGGCAGCGGTCCGTACTCCTGCTCGACGTTGCCCATGGCCTCGTCTCCCTTCATCTCTGGTACTTCTCGTGGAGCCGCTTGGCCACGGCGTCAGGGACCATAGAGCCCACGTCGCCACCCAGGCGCACGATCTCCCGGATGTACTTGGAGGCGATGTAGGCATTGGCAGGGGCCGCGGGCACGAAGAGGGTGTGCACGCCCGAGATCGCCCGGTTCATCTGGGCCTGGGCCATCTCACTCTCGAAGTCCGACGGCGCTCGCAGCCCCCGGATGATCATGTCGGCACCGAGCTCGTCGGCCAAGTCGACCACCAGGGTGGCGAAGTGGGTCACCGACACGTTGGCGGTGTCGGCCAGCGACTCCTCGATGACGGCCGCGCGCTCGTCCAGGCTGAGCAGGGGCGTGCCCTTGGCCGGGTCGTGCCACACCGCCACCACCACCTCGTCGAAGAGTCGGGCCACGGTCTCCACCAGCTCCAGGTGCCCGTGGTGGAAGGGGTCGAAGGATCCCGGGTAGAGCACCTTGGTCACGCCTGCTGCCTCCCAGGGTCATCCCGTTGGGCGAGGAGCACCACGGTACTCCCGTAGCGACGTGTGCGGAGGGTCCGCCAACCGGGGCCGGGGTCGACGGATCGGTCCGACTCCACCACTGCGAGCGGAGCGCCGACGCGGGCCAGGAGCTCGCTCCAGGACGGGTCGTCGAAGCGGTAGGGGGGGTCGAGCAGGGCCAGGTCGAACGACGCTGCCGGCGCAGCGGTGACGAAGCGCAGGGCGTCGCTGCGCACGACCGTGGCCGCCTCGGCCAGGCCCGTGGTCGCCAGGTTGGCCCGCACGACGGCGAGGGCCCGTGGATCGTGGTCGACGAAGGTGGCCCGGGAGGCGCCCCGGGAGAGGGCCTCGATGCCAAGGGCCCCGGACCCGGCGAAGAGGTCGAGCACCACCGCTCCTTCGATGGCCCCCAGGCTGGCGAGGGCGTTGAAGGTGGCCTCTCGCACCCTGTCGCTCGTGGGACGGGTCGACGTGCCCGGCGGGCCGGCCAGGCGGCGACCCCCCGCCCTGCCCGCCACCACCCGCACCCAGGCGACGGTAGCGCCGCCCGACGATCAGCTCTTGAACAAGAAGGCCGTGCGGTCGTCGGGCGCGTCGTCCTCGTCCGCTCCGAGGAGCAGGGCCACCTCCTCGACGAGCACCGGGTGGGCGCCGAGGCCCCCCAGGCCGTCGACCAGGCAGAAGGCCACGTCACGGGTCCGCCCCACCCACACCTCGTCCCGTCGCAGCGACGCCAGCCGTAGGTCGCTACGGCCCTTTTGCTGGGCGCCCATGAGGGTTCCCTCCCCCCGCAGACCGAGGTCGATCTCGGCCAGCTCGAAGCCGTCGGTGGTCCGCTCCAGGGCGCCCAGTCGAGCTTCGGCGTCGGGGGACGCCTCCTCGCCGGCGGCCAGCAGCCAGCACCACGATGGGGCCCGGCCCCGGCCCACCCGGCCCCGGAGCTGGTGGAGCTGGGCCAGGCCGAAGCGGTCGGCGTCGAGCACCACCATCACGGTGGCGTTGGCCACGTCGACGCCCACCTCGATCACCGTCGTGGCCACCAACACGTCGAGGTCACCGGCCCGGAAGGCGTCCATGGCCAGCTCCTTGTCCTTGGGAGCGATGCGCCCGTGCAACAGACCCAGGCGCAGCCCGGCCAACTCCCCCTCTCCCAGGTGGCGGAAGGTCTCCTCGGCCGAGCGGACCTCGAGCTTGTCGGACTCCTCGATCAGTGGGCACACGACGTAGGCCTGGTGGCCGGCGGCCACCTCCGCCCGCACCCCGGCCCAGGCCTGCGCCTCCTCCAGCTCGGTGCGGGCCCAGTGGGTCGTCACCGGCGTGCGCCCGGGCGGCAGCTCGTCGAGGACGCTCACGTCGAGGTCGCCGTAGACGGTCATGGCCGCGGTGCGGGGGATGGGCGTGGCCGTCATCACCAACACGTCGGGCACCGCCGTGCCCTTGCCCCGCAGCGCCGCCCGCTGCTCCACGCCGAAGCGGTGCTGCTCGTCGATCACGGCCACACCGAGGGAGCGGAAGGCGAGACCCTCTTGGATGAGGGCGTGGGTGCCCACCACCACGTCGACGTCGCCCCCGGCCAGAGCGGTGCCGATGCGGGCCCGCTCGGAGGCGCTGGTGCGCGACGTCAACAGCTCGACGCGCACCGGCCGCTCACCGAAGAGGTTGTCGCCCTCGGCCGCCAGGGTCAGCCCGTCGAGCAGGCGGCGGATGCCCAGGTGGTGCTGTTCGGCCAGGACCTCGGTGGGGGCCATGAAGGCGCCCTGGTGGCCCCCCTGGACGGCCACCAGCAGGGCACTGACGGCCACCAGGGTCTTGCCGCTGCCGACGTCGCCCTGGAGGAGGCGGTGCATGGGCACCGGCGAGGCCAGGTCCCCGTCGATCTCGGCGATGGCCCGGGCCTGGGCCGCGGTGAGGGGGAAGGCCAGGCGTTGGTGGAACCGGCCCACCAGGTCGCCGTCGAAGCGGTGGGCCACGCCCACGGCGCTGGCCTCGAGCCGGCGCTTGCGCCGAACCAGGACCAGCTGGATGCGCAACAGCTCGTCGAAGACCAGGCGGGCCCGGGCCTCCCGGTGGTCGCCGGCCGACTCGGGGAGGTGGATGCCCCGCATGGCCGCCGTTCGATCGACGAGGCCGTAGCGCCGGCGCACGTCGTCGGGCACCGGGTCGAGGAACGTCCCGGCCCGCCCCAGGGCCTCTTCGACCCAGCCCCCCAGCTCCCAGGTGGTCAGGCCCGCCTTCTCCGACTGTGGGTAGACGGGCACGATGCGCCCGGTGCGATCGCCCACCAGGTCGACGACGGGATTGGTCATGCGCCGGCGCCCCTGGAACTGCTCGAGCTTGCCGAAGAACACCGCGTTGGTCCCGGCCTTGAGCTGCGAGGCCCGCCACGACTGGTTGAAGAAGGTGCAGCGCAGGTAGGCCGAGCCGTCGCCCACGTCGACCTCCACCAGGCTGCGGCGGTTGCGTGTCCGCCTCGACTGCAC
This sequence comes from Actinomycetota bacterium, assembly GCA_019348495.1. Classification (GTDB taxonomy): domain Bacteria; phylum Actinomycetota; class Acidimicrobiia; order Acidimicrobiales; family CADCSY01; genus JADDRA01. Next base: position 10,021 of record JAHWJI010000058.1, read on the forward strand.
CCGCCGCACCGTGCCCAGCACCATGCCCTCGTCACCGATGGCCAGGTCGGCGATGCGGGCCTGGTTGGTGCGGTCGAGGTACCGGCGGGGGTAGTGCATGAGCAGGTCGGCCACCGTGTGGATGCCGAGGGCGGCCAGCCCGTGGGCCTTCTTCGGCCCCACCCCGGTCAGCTGGGTGACGGGAATGCCGGCGAGCTGGCTCAGCCGGCGCACGAGCCCGCCCCGCCTCCTGCCCGGTGTCGTGGCGACAGGGCCTCCTCAGGCCACCTCGTCACTCGATGCCGAACAGGTAGGGATAGAAAGGCTGGCCGCCGTGGTGGACCTCGACCTCGACGCCGGGACGGTGCTCGGCCAGCCACCCGGTCACCCGGGCGCTGTCGTCGGCCTGGGCCTGTTCCCCCTCGATGACGGTGACCAGCTCGTGATCGTCGGCCACCAGGGCGTCGAGCAGCCCGGTCGCGGTCTCCACCATCTCGGGGCCGAAGGCCTGGATGCCCTCGGGCCCGAGGCCGATCCAGTCGCCCTCGGCGATGGGGCCCAGGGACGACTCGAAGGCCCGCACCGCCCTGGTCACCTCGCCGGCGATGACCCCTTCGATGGCCGCGGCCATGGCCTCGGCGTTCTCCTCGACGCCTCGCCTGGGGTCGAAGGCCACCAGGGCCACCAGGCCACCGTTGACCCCGGTGGTGGGGACCACCCGCAACGACTTGGCCGTGAGGGCGTCCACCTGCTCGGCCACCGACACGATGTTGGCGTTGTTGGGCAGGATGACCACCTGGTCGGACCCACAGCCCTCCACCGCCTCCAACAACTCGGCGGTCGAGGGGTTCATCGACTGGCCGCCGGAGACGACCGACGCCGCGCCGTGGGCCTCGAAGAGCCGTCGCAGCCCCTCACCGCTGGCCACCGCCACCACCGCTGTCGTCGCCGGATCACCCTTGGTGTCCTCGATCGCCGGGCCGGCGTCGCCACCGGCACGGGGACCGGAGCCTGTGGTCTGGGGGGCGGGCGCCGCCTCACGGACCCAGCGCTCCTCCTCCACCTCCCCGGCCAGGTCGCTCACCCGGATCTGGCGGGGCCGGCCGGCGTCGATGCCGGCCTCGACGGCTGCGCCCACGTCGTCGGTGTGGATGTGGCAGTTCCAGGTCCCCTCGCCGCCCACCACCACGATCGAGTCGCCGATGTCGGCCCAGGCCCGTCGGAAGCCCTCCACGGCGGCGTCCTCGGCTTCGAGAAGGAACATGACCTCGTAGCGCAGGTCGGCGACGTTGCCGGCCGAGGGGGCAGCCTCGCCCTCGACCACCGCGGGGGCGGGGCCGGCCACGGCCTGCGGCTCGGGCAGCGGCCGGGCGGCCGCGACGAACAGCGCGGCGTCGAGCAGGAGCAGGAGCCCGGTCCCCCCTGCGTCGACCACCCCGGCCTGGCGCAGGACGTCGAGCAGCTCCGGGGTGCGTTGCAGGGCGGCGCCGCCCTGGGCCAGGGCCGCCTCGATGACACCGGTGAGGGTGGCGCCCGACTGGCCGGCGGCGTCGGCGGCCGCGGAGCTCGAGCAAGGCTGCTTCCGCGAGGTGCTCATCGAGTCCGACGACCACCCCAGGGACGAGGTGCGCCGCGTGCTGCTGTGCTCCGGCCGGGTCGCGTTTGATCTGATCGCGGAGCGGGACAAGCGCGAGGCGCCGGCGGCGGTCGGGCATCCGCGGCTGGCAGCGCTAGGGACAGTCCTCTCCGCCCTGTCGACCGGCTCGCTCTACGTCGCGGGCATCGGGCTCGTCGCGATGTCGCTGATCGTGCTCTGGCAGGTCTTTCTCCGCTTTGTCCTTAACTGGAACAACAGCTGGACTGAGCTCACGGCCATCCTGATCATGAGCTGGTTCATCTTTCTCGGCGCGGCGGTGGGCGTGCTGGGCATCTTGATCGCCTACGTGCTGTGGGTGAAGCAGCCGCGGCGCCCGGCGGCGCTGCGGTCCCGCTTCGGGCTCGCGCACCGCGTCTTCGCGCGCAGGATGTACTTCGACGAGGCGATCGGCCTGCTGCTCGTGCGGCCGGGCGCCTGGCTCGGGCGGTTCTCGAACTCGGTGATCGAGCGCGGGCTCGTCAACGGCGTCTTCGTCGGCGGCACGAGCGGCGCGGTGCGCGCCGCCTCCGCCGCCCTTCGCCGCCGCACCCTGGAGCAGCTGAGGGCGCCCGACCTGGGCCAGAGCAAGCGGGTGGCCTTCTACGCCCTGGGCGCGGGAGAGGCGATGCTGCTGGAGGCCTGCCGAACCAACTGGCGCGACCGCTATTTCGAGACCCTCGCCATGGGCCCGCTCACCGCCCGCGTCGCCGACCAGTGCCGTCCCGCGCGGACGACCGCCTCCC
>JAHWJI010000059.1 GCA_019348495.1 Actinomycetota bacterium
CGGCGGGTGGAGGAGCGGGCGGCGGAGATCCAAGCCGCACTGCGCTCGGCCCAGCTGGCCGCACCCGACGTGGTCTCCGAGGCCATGGGCGCCACCGTGGCCGCCTTGGTGGCGGTGATCGCTGAGCTCAACGCCCAGATCGTCAAGCTCGAGGCCACCCTGGCCGACCGTTTTGAGCAGCACCCGGACGCCAAGGTCATCCGCTCCCTGCCAGGACTGGGGATGGTCCTCGGCGCCCGGGTGCTCGGCGAGTTCGGGGATGACCCGAATCGCTATGCCGACGCCAAGTCTCGCAAGAACTACGCCGGCACGTCACCCATCACCAAGGCATCGGGCACCCGACGGGTGGTCCTGGCCCGCTTCGCCCGCAACCGCCGCCTGGCCGACGCCTGCTACCTGTGGGCCTTCGCCACCCTCAACGCCAGCCCGGGCGCCCGGGCCTACTACGACGAGCGACGGGCCGCCGGCGACACCCACCATCGAGCGCTACGAGCCCTCGCCAACCGTCTCGTCGCATCCTCCACGGCTGCCTGCGACATGGTGCCCTCTACGACGAGGACACCGCCTGGGCGCATCGCCTGAAGGAGGCTGCTTGACATGTACGGCCCGTGGGATGTCTAGCCGGTGTTGCGCAGACCGGCGGCCACGGCGTTGACGGTGAGCAGCAGGGCCCGGCGCAGGAGCTGGTCGGGGGCGTCGCTCGTCCGCAGGCGCGACAGCATGGAGACCTGGAGGTGGCAGATGGGGTCGAGCGAGGCCTGGCGCACCTCCAGGGAGCGCTGCAGCTCGGGATCGCGGTCGAGCAGGCGACGCTGGCCGGTGAGCTCGAGCACGTGGTCGTGGGTGCGGTCGTACTCGGCCCTGATGGCGGTGAAGATGGGGTGCAGGGCGGGGTCGACGAGGGTCTCCACGTAGTGGGCGGCGATGGCCATGTCGGACTTGGCCAGCATGAGCTCGACGTTGGAGATGAACGTGCGGAAGAAGTGCCAGGACTCGTGCATCTGTTGCAGCGAGTCCGACCAACCTGCCGCCACCGCCGCCTCGAGACCCGAGCCCAGCCCGAACCAGCCGGGCACGATCTGGCGGGACTGGGTCCAGCCGAAGACCCACGGGATGGCCCGGAGGTTGTCCAGCGCGAACCCGGCTGCAGACGGGCGCATCGCCGGTCGGGACCCGATGTTGAGCTCGCTCAGCTCCTCCACGGGGGTGGCGGTGTGGAAGTACTCGACGAGCCCGGGTGTGTCGATCAACTGGGAGTAGGCCTCGAACGCCGCCTCCGAGACGCAGTCCATGGTGGCGTCCCACACGTCGAGCACGTCGAGCGCCACCCGTGACTCGACGTGGAGCACCGACGCCTCGAGCACCGCGGCCAGGGCCAACTCGAGGTGGTGGCGGGCCAGCTCGGGCAGCCCGTGGCGCTCGGCGATGACCTCGCCCTGCTCGGTCACCTTGATGGTGCCCTCGAGGGTCCCGAAGGGCTGGGCCAGGATGGAGTCGTGCGCCGGGCCACCGCCGCGGCTGACCGTCCCGCCCCGACCGTGGAACAGCCGCAGCGTCACGCCGTGGGCCTGGGCGACGTCGCGCAGCCGGCGCTGGGCCCGGTGGATCTCCCATTGGGAGGTGGTGATGCCGGCCTGCTTGTTGGAGTCGGAGTAGCCGAGCATCACCTCCTGGACGTCGTCTCGCACCCGGACCACCTCGCGGTAGCCGGGGTCGGAGAGCAGCTCGTCGAGGATCTCGCCCGCCCGGCGCAGCTCGTCGACCCTCTCGATGAGGGGCACGAAGCCGATGCGGGCCAAACCCCCGTGCACGTCGACCAGCCCCGTCTCGCGAGCCAGCACCACGGCTGCCAGCAAGTCGTCGGGACCCTGGGCCATGGAGACGATGTAGCTCTCGATGGCGTCAGGGCCGAACCGGTCGAGTGCCTCGCGGATGGCCACGAAGACCTGCACCGTGGAGTCCAGCTCCTCGGCCAGCTCCGTGGTGGGGCTGAGCAGCGGGCGCCGGCTGCGCAACTCACGCGACAGCAGGCGGGTGCGCTCGTCTCGCCCCATCTCGGCGTAACGGACGCCTGGGCTCTCCAGACGGTCGTAGAGCTCGCCCAACACGGCATGGTGCTTCTCGGTGTGCTCGCGTACGTCGAGGGTGGCCAGATGGAAGCCGAAGACGGCCACGTTGCGCATGACCTGGCGCAGCCGTCCGTCGGCGGGGAGCTGGCCCCGGTTGTCGCGCAGGGAGGACGCCATCACCTCCAGGTCGGCCAGGAGCTCGCCACGATCGCGGTAGTCGAGGCCGGGCTGGTGAGGTGAGGTGACGGCGATGCGGCGCTTGGTGTTGAGGAGTCGCCGGCGGATGTAGGAGCACTTGAGCCGGTAGGGCTCATGGGCGTTGAGCTCGCCGAACTCGTCGTAGACGGAGGGCAACAGGGTCTGGTCGTGGGCCAGGCTCTTGTCCAGGGCCTCCGAGGTGGCCACCACGGTGGAGGAGTTGCTGAGGTCGCGGATGAGCCCGTCGACGCTGCCCACCAGGCTGGCCAGGGCCCGCTCGTGCTGCAGGGCCAGGATCTCGGTGGTGAGGGCGGGGGAGACGTAGGGGTTGCCGTCGCGGTCGCCGCCGACCCAGGTGCCGAAGCGCAGGGGTCGGGCCGAGGCCGGGAGCGCGAGGCCGAGGCGGGCCAGCTCCTCGCCGAAGTCGTCGAGGAGCTCGGCCACGATGCCCCCCGAGAGCTGGTCGAGGTAGTACAACACCGACTCCGCTTCGGCCCGGGGATCGGGCCGGCCGTGGCGAAGCTCGTCGGTCTGCCACATCAGGTCGAGGATCTCGGCCAGACGTCGCTCGGTGCGGGCGTCGTGGGCGGGCGCAGGCGGTACCTGCAACAGCTCCGCCACCTGGTGGAGCTTGTCGAGCATCGAACGGCGGGCCGCCTGGGTGGGGTGGGCGGTGAAGACCGGGCGCAGCTCCAGGAGCTCGAGCACCGGCTCCACCGGCGTCGGCAGCCGGGACGCGGCTTCGATGCGGTCGATGGTCTCGGCCAGGCCGCCCGGTTGGCGGGTCAGACGGGACAGCGCAACCGCGTCGTCGACCTGTTGGGCCACGTTGGCCAGGTGGAAGTAGGTGGAGCAGGCCCGCACCAGCTTGGTGGTGGTCTGCAGATCGAGCCCGGCCAACAGGGCGGCCATGTCGTCGCCGGGGCGATCGAGCGTGGGTGACGACTCTCCGGAGCGGCTGCGGCGGGTGAGGTCGAGCACCCGTTCCACCAACGACACCAGGCCGGGGCCCTCCTGGCGCTCCAGCGACTCGACGAGCAGGCGGGTCAGGCGGCGCAGGTGGGACTGCAGGGACGGCAGAGGGCCGATCGCCGGTTCGAAGGGGAGGAGGTCAGACACCGATGCGCTCCTTGCGCTCAGGTTGCATCACGGTCACCCGCATCCCCCCCCATGCTGCTGGGCGAGGTGAACGTCCCGGTTGCGTCTCGGTCACGATCCGATGAACTTACCGCGGGGAACCGGTCCCAGAGGCAGGAGCCATGGGCAGGAGGAGGCGGGGCGGCGCCGAGGGATCGATCGTGACGGTGTAGGTGTCGGGCGTGCGACGGTTGGCGTAGGCCACGTCGGTGGACGCCAGCACCAGCCGTAGCCGATGGCCGGCCTCGACCACATGGGCCAGGCCCGGCAGGGCCACGTCGAGGGGACGCGAGAGGTCGTCCGAGCGTACGGCGCTGACCTGGCGGCGGATGAGCTCGCCTCGCCCGTCGGGAGCGACGTCGTAGAGCTTGGCGAAGAACCAGGTCTCGCCGGTGGAGGAGCTGAGCTCGAGCCCGCCCAGGCGGGGTACCCCCACCAGGGCGGTGTCGTCGGGGAAGGCCGGTGTCTCCCATCGCAGGTGCTGGCCGGGCAGGTCGAAGGCGGGCAGGTCGAGGTGCTCCTGGAGCCCGGAGGTCTCCGAGTAGGCGGCCGGCAACCCCGCCAACGGGTTGGCGAAGCGGCTGGTGCCGCGGTCGGCGTCGGTGGGATCGTCGACGATGCGACCGTCGCCGGAGAGGAACCGGACCGAGTCGCCCAGCGCGGGGTAGGCGGGAGCGGCGCCGTAGCGGACCCGGCCTTCGGAGTCCTCCAGGGCGTACTCGAAGCCGGGCCCGGTGTCGACGGCGGGATCGTCGCCCAGCCAGCGCTCCCACCAGTTGAGTATCCGGGCGTTGACCACGTCATCGGGCTCGAGTCGTTCTTCGGCTTCACCCGGCGCCAGGGACCCGGAGTGCCCGCCGCTGTGCCACAGCAGCTTCACCGGGGCGCCGTTGCTTCGCAGCGCCTGGGTCGTGCGGACCGACTCGGCCAGGTTGAACAGCGTGTCGTCCTCGCCCTGGACGAGGAAGGTGGGCACGTCGACACCGTCGAGGCGACCCAGCGGCGAGCTGCGCTCCAGCAGCGCCACCGACTCGTCGGTCAGCTCGCCGGCGGCGGCGCTGGCCAGGTAGGCCCGGCACACCTCCCTGACGAAGCCCAGGCAATCGGGCCCGCCGACGATGCCGGTCGCATCGGTCGCCGGCTGTGAGGCTCCGACGCCGAAGAAGACGGTGGCCCACTGGAGCTTGTAGATCCCGGCCGGCCCTTCGTCGCCGGCCAGCTCCAGGCCCGAGTCGTCGGCCAGGAGGTTGTTGGGACCGAGCGCGTAGGCCAGCGAGGCCCAGGTGATGCGGGGGGCGATGGCGTCGATGCGGGGGTCGGCGGTCGCGGCCATGAGGGCCACGCCCCCGCCGTAGGAGCGGCCGCTGATGCCGACACGAGGGTCACCGGGACCGTCGAGGAGCACCTCGGGCATGTCGGCCAGGGCGTCGATCATCTGGACGACGTCCTTGACGTCGTAATCGACCGACGCCAGTCCGATGGTCCCGGTGGAGCGACCGAAGCCCCGAGCCGAGTAGGCCAGGGCCACGAAGCCGCGGTGGGCGGTCTGGCGGGCCAGCGCGTCCAAGTCGTCCTTGCTGCCGCCGAAGCCGTGGGCCAGCACCACCACCGGCGCCGGGGTGGCGTCGGTTGCCGTCGAGGGCACGTAGAGCGACGCGTCGATGCGGACGTGTTGGTCGTCGTTGGGACCGTCGACCACATCGAAGGTGACCGGACGCACGTCGACGGCGGGACCGTCGTGGGCCCTGGCACCCGGCGGGGTGACGGCTACGCCGGCCAGGGCGGCGACCAGCGCGGCGGCGAGCATGCGAACCTGCCGGCGACGGCCCATGAGGTGACTCCCGTGACGGTGGGGGCGGGTGCAGTGGCGGCCAGTGTGGCACCGCGGCGGGCCCAGCGTCAGGTGCGTCAGGAGCTCCGGCCCGCCAGCTCCGCCGCCCGCCGGCGCAGCTCGCCCTTGAGGACCTTGCCGGTGGCGTTGCGGGGTAGCTCGTCCACGAGGTGGACCCAGCGGGGGGCGGCGTAGTCGGCCAGGCGGGCACGTACCCAGCGGCGCAGCTCGACCGGGTCGGGTCGAGCGCCGTCGTGGGCGGTGACGAAGGCGACCACGGCCTCGCCGGCCACGGGGTCGGCCACGCCCACCACGGCGGCGGCGTCGACCGCGACGTGGTCGACCAGCACGCGCTCGACCTCGGCCGAGAACACCTTGTGGCCGCCCCGGTTGATCATGTCCTTGACCCTGTCGAGGATGTACACGTAGCCGTCGGCGTCGATGCGGGCCAGGTCGCCGGTGTGGAACCAGCCGTCGGTGATGGCGGCGGCGGTGGCGTCGGGATCACCCTCGTAGCCGGTGGTCACCAGCGAGCCCCGCAGCCACAGCTCACCGGGCTGGCCGGGAGCGAGCACGGCGCCGGCGTCGTCGACCACCTGGGCTTCCATGCACGGCAGGGGACGGCCCACCGAGCCGGGCCTGGCCTCGAACTCCTCGTCGAGCAGCATGGTCGCCGGCGAGTGAGTCTCGGACAGGCCGTAGATGTCGCGCAGGGCCATGTGGGGCAGGCGACGGCGGAGCTCGGCGATGGCGGCCAGAGGCATGGGCGAGCCACCGAAGCCACCGAGGCGGAGGTGGTCGAGGTCGGGGGAGGAGAGGCGCCCCACCCGCAGCAGGCGCTGCCACAGGGCCGGCACCAGGTAGACCCAGGTGGCCCGCTCCCGGGCGATGGTGTCGACCAGCTCGGTGGGACCGGCGTCGGCCACCAGCACGCAGCGACCGCCCACGGCCAGCATGGGCAGCAGGTGGGCGTGCATGGCGCTGATGTAGGTCAGCGAGAACACCACAGGGGTGACGTCGTCGCCGGTGAGGCCCAGGGCCTGGGCATAGCTGAGCCCGCTGTGCACGCTGGCCCGGTGCACCACCCGGCTGGCCTTGGGCCGGCCCGTGGTCCCGCTCGTGTAGACCACGGCGTAGGTGTCGGCCTCACCGGGACGCTGCTCGGCGGTGTAGGCCCATGGCCGGCGCCGGCCGGTGAGGTGGTCACCCAGGGCCCGCACCCGATCGGGCGCCAGGCCGGCCCCGGCGGCGGCTCCCCGCAGGCCGTCGAGGTACTGCGGCTGGGCCAGGGCCAGTCCCGCACCGGAGTGGGCGAGCAGGTAGGTCCACTGGTCGGGGGCCATCCGGGTCGACAGGCCCACCAGGACGGCCCCGGCACGGGCGCAGGCGAAGAGGGCCACGGCCAGGTCGAGGCTGTTGTGGCCGACCACCGCCAGCCGGTCTCCGGCGCCGACGCCCTCCTCGGCCAGGCGGTCCACCGCTCCTTCGACCAGCTCGGCCAACTCGGTGAAGGTGACGTCGCCCTCCGGCGCGCTGAGGTAGGTCCGAGGGCCGAAGCGGCGTACGGCACGATCGAGCAGGTCGACGACGGTACGGGGCCGGTCGGGGTAGCTGAGTGCCGGTGCCCCCAGCCACTGCTCGGCGGTGACGTTGCCGATGAGGGCGTCCACATCCCCGGTCAGGTCCCCCACGGGGGCGAACGGTACCGAGCCGAACCCGACCTTCGACAAGGTGGCCGGCGACGTCCACGACGCCGTGAGCGCCATGGAGAACACCGAGGGGGTGAGGTAGCAAGATCAGCGGTGCAGTGGTCGGCCGAGCACGCTAGGTAGCCTGGTTCCCATATGGCGGCGAAAGAGCGATCGTTCTGGTCGAGCATTCCCGGCCTGCTGACCGGGCTCGCCGGCGTGTTGACCGGTGTGGTGGGTCTGCTCGGGCTGGCGTTCAACCAGGGCTGGCTGGGTGACGGTCCCACCGGGGGAGAGGGCGCCAGCGCCGGCGCCGAGGTGGTCCGCATCAGCGTGGACCCGAAGTCGCTCAGCTTCGAGAAGGGGCCGGCCGGGGCTGACACGGAGACCGTCACCGTGACCAACGACGGGACGGAGCCGGTCACGATCAGCACCACGGTGACGGGCGAGGACGAGGACACCTTCGAGGCACAGGACGGAGACTGCACCCGCAGCCAGATCCCCTCGGGGGCGAGCTGCAGCGTCGAGGTGGTCTTCGATGCGGGCGCCGGCCGGTACGAAGCCATGCTCGTGGTGTCGGCCAACGACGACGAGCAACGCCAACAGGTCGAGCTCACGGCCACCTCCGCGGGGCTCCTGGGCTGACAGGCCGCCGGCATAGGTCGAAGGGAGCGGGGGCATGGTGTCCGTCGTTCGCCACACCGGAGGGACGATGCCCAAGGACAAGGACGACAACAGCGAGACCGACCTGCCGTCGACGCTGGAGCGCTCCGACGAGCACGCCCAGCGCACCTGGCAGAAGACGCACGACGCCGCGGTGGAGACCTACGGGGAGGGCGAGCGGGCCCACCGCACCGCCTTCTCGGCGCTGAAGCACAGCTACGAGAAGGTGGGAGACCACTGGGAGCCCAAGGACCGCAAGGGCCCGTCCGACGAGCAGGCCGAGCGGGGCGCCGGCGATCCCGTGGCCGAGACCCATCACGGGGTCGATGCCAACGCCAGCAAGTCTCACCTCCAGGACCTGGCCAGGCGTCTCGACGTCCAAGGCCGGTCGTCGATGAACAAAGACGAGCTGGTGAGGGCCATCGACAAGGCCAATCAGCGTGAGACGGCCAAGGCTCGCACGTCATGAGCTCGGCGACGGTGGACGGATCCGGTGCCGATCAGCTCAAGGGCCGACTAGCCGAGGAGCAGCAAGCCTACGCCGGCGACGAAGATCGACCCCTGGCGTCGTACGTCGCCACCATGACCATCTACAGCGCGGTCGTTGCCGCCCTGTCACTGGTGGTCCGGCGCTCGGGAGCGCCCCTGCCCGATCGAGTGGGGGTGGGCGACGTCGCGCTCATGTCGATCGCCACCCACAAGATCAGCCGGCTGGTGGCCAAGGAGCCCGTCACCAGTCCGCTGAGGGCGCCGTTCACCCGCTTCAAGGGGCAATCGGGAGAGGCGGAGCTGGCTGAAGAGGTGAGGGGGAGCGGCCGGCGCCACGCCTTGGGGGAGCTGTTGACCTGCCCCTTCTGCCTCGGGCAGTGGACGGCCACCGGCTTGACCTTCGGCTTCGTGCTCGCCCCTCGGGCGACCCGGCTCTTCGCCACGCTGTTCACCAGCCTGGCCATCTCCGACCTGCTCCAGTTCGCCTACGACAAGGTGCAAGAGGACGCAACCGGATAGCAGCACGACCCGGGGGTGATCCTGCACTGTTGCCGGACGCTGACCACTGTGGAGGACGGGTCGGCCGAGGCACTGTTCCGGTGCGTGCGTGCGGCTAGTCGCCTCCCGCCATGTCGGAGCTCCTGCGAGGGATCCTGAGCCCTAGCATCGAAGCATGGCGGCTGCCCCCGACGACACCACCCGATGGACGCCGCACTGGGCCCAGCTGTTCGACGAGGTGGTCACCTCGGGGCTGTGCACCGGGTGTTCGGGATGCGTGGTGGCCTGTCCCTTCGACGTGCTCGGCTACAACGACACCGACGGCATCTACAAGCCCTTCCACCTGGAGGAGGAGGGCGGCCCGGGGGGCTGCGGCCATGGTGATCGGGGGTGCACGTCCTGCACCCGCGCCTGCCCCCGCTTCCGCACCTGGGAGCCCGAGATCGACACCCACCTCTTCGGCCGCACCCGCACTCCCGAGGAGGTCGACGGCATCTCCAAGGACATCATCCTGGCCCGGGCCAGCGACGACTACGTCCACCAGCTGGGCCAAGACGGTGGACTGGTCTCGGCCCTGCTCGTGTGGTGCCTGGAGCACGGCTACATCGACGCTGCCCTCGTGTCCTACCTCGAGGGTGACGGCACGTCGTGGAAGGCAGTGCCGGGCGTCGCCACCACCCGGGAGCAGGTGCTGGCCGCCGCCGGCAGCCGCTACACCTACTCGGTCCCCCCCATGGCCTACGACGAGGCGGTGGCCGGCGGGGCCGAGAAGCTGGCCCTGGTGGGCATGAGCTGCCACAGCTCGGTGCCCCCGATGATGACGGTGCGCAAAGCCGGCAAGCCAGCCCGGCGCTTCGTGCTGAACGTGGGCCTGCTGTGCTCCAAGACCTTCGACGACGCCATCTTCCCCGAGCTGTTCGAAGCCAAGTACGGGCTGCGCAAGCAGGACATGGTCAAGATGAACATCAAGGGCGTGTTCCAGATCTGGATGCGCAACGGCGACTACCACGAGGTACCCCTCAAGGAGTGCCATGCCTGGACCCGGGAGGGCTGCAAGGCCTGCCCCGACTTCGCCGCCGAGCACGCCGACATATCCACCGGCGGCATCGGCGCCTTCGCCGACTGGACCCTCACCATCGTACGCACCGAGTTGGGCCGTGAGATCCTCATCAAGATGCTCGAGGACGGCAGCCTGATCGGGCGTCCCGGTGACGACGACCCCGGTGCCATCGCCCTGCTGCGCAAGCTCAGCGTCAAGAGTCGCAAGCGCTGGCCGGCCACGGCCGTCGATGCCCCCGGCCTCATCCCCCCGCCGGCGCCCAAACCGGCCCCGGCCCACACCGCCTAGCTGGGCGCCAGGTGCAGGCATGGCCCTGGATGTGAACGATGTGGGTCGGGCCGACCGGATCGTGCTCCGGGGCTTCGACCTGCCGGGCGGCGGCTGGGAGGCGGTGCCGGCGCCCATGTCGGCGGCCGAGGTGGTGCATGGCGACGATCTCCTCGATGCGTGCCTGGCCGGCTTCCCCGACCCTGACGTCACCGCCTCGGCTGAGTCCGCCCGCTTCACCCGCGAGAACGCGCTGGCCTACTCGGTGGCGTGGGTCCTCTCATCGGAAGCGGCGGCGGAGATCGCCCTGGCCACCCTGGCCCACGAGCGCTTCGCCACCGCCTTTGTGACGGGCATGGCCGCCGAGGTCGATCCCGACACCGGGGCCGCCACCCTGCTCGGCCACGTCGCCGGCCCGGTCGGCGGGATCGACGCCGCCGACCGCTCGGCGGCGCACCGGGCCCGACTGACCGCCGCCGACGCCGACGGCATCCTGTCGATCCACCTCGAGCTCCTGGCCCTCCAGGAGGAACGGGCGGTCACCCTGGTGATCCTGGCCGACAGCCCCGATCCGATGTCGCCGGCCGACGTGCACGCCGTGGCCCAGCGGGTGGCCGGCCGGCTGTCACCGTGACGGCCGCGGTACCGCTGGTGTCGCGGAGCAGGCGGTCGATGGTGGCGGCATCGAGGTAGCGGCGGTTGAGGATCTGGCCCCCGGACCCGTCGGCGATGTCGTCGAGGTCCGCTACCACGTTGAGATGTGGTCGGTGGCGACCAGGCCAGCTGCGCCGTTCTTGTGCTCCGGGAACAGCCGGCACATGTCGACCAGGGCATCAACTCGACGATGGCCCAGGGAGCGGTGTTCGCCCTTTACGTCAGGACTCGACGCCTCCCGTACGGCGATCTCCACCAACTCGGCGGCTTCGGCGTCGAAGTCGCCCTTGGGACGTGTTCCGTACCAATAGCAAGGAAAACGAGCTCAGAGGTCAAGGGATGACGAGGATCCTCTAGTCGAGAGAGGGCTGGTGGCACACCGGCTGTTGCTCGAACCGCTCGCAGGAGAGGTGGAGGGCGTATTCTCCCGGCGGTGGCGGTCAGCCCACCGGTCCTACGCCAGGCCATCAGGCGGCGGTCCCCGTCGCTCGAGATCGAGCGGGCCCTGTGGGCGGCAGGCCACGACGTGGTGGTGGGCGTCGACGAGGTGGGCCGGGGTGCCTGGGCCGGACCCCTCTCGGTAGGGGCGGTGGTGCTGCCCCGTGACCGCCGGGTCTACAAGGTCCGCGACTCCAAGCTGTTGACCGAGGCGGAGCGCGAGGCTCTGTTCGAGCGCATTGCCTCGTGGTGCCGGGCGTGGGCGGTGGGCCACGCCAGCCAGGATGAGTGCGACGCCCTCGGCATGGCCGACGCCCAACGCCTGGCTGCCCGGCGAGCCATCGACGGCCTCGGCCTCGAGCCCGACCATGTGGTGATCGACGGGAACTGGGACTTCGTGGGCGGTGGCCGCACGCAGCGCCTGGTACGAGCCGACGCCGTGTGCCTGACCGTGGCCGCGGCGTCAATCCTGGCCAAGGTCACCCGGGACCGCATCATGCGGGCCGAAGCCGCCCACTTTCCCGGCTACGACTTCGACCTCAACAAGGGCTACCCCTGTCCTCGCCACAAGCTGGCCCTGGCCGCCTACGGCCCCACCTCGATCCACCGCCGGGCGTGGGTGTTCATGGACCACCTGCCCTGGACCGCGCTGCACCGGCCCGGCGCCGACGTGGACACCGGTCCACATTGACGACAGGGCGGCGAGGAGGTATCCCGGTGCCATGGCCGACGACGAGGTGCCCGACGACGAGGCGTCCAACGATGACGACCAGGCGCCCGGCGACGAGGCGTCCAACGACGATGACGGAGGCGTCCAACGATGACGACCAGGCGTCCACGTGACGACGAGGCGTCCAGCGACGGTGAGCGTCCAACGATGACGACGAGGCACCCAACGACGATGACGACGAGGCACCCAGCGATGAGCGGCTCGAGCGGGTCCAGGACGGCATCGACCACGCCCGCAAGACCGCTGAGGACGCCGACGTCCTGATCGACCCTGATGAGCCCCGGTTCTACGAGAGCGGGGACGAGAGCGACGAGGACGACCAGAGCATCGCCCCTCCGGGCTGAGCTTCTCTGGGCCGAACGGTGCGGCGAT
>JAHWJI010000005.1 GCA_019348495.1 Actinomycetota bacterium
AGAAGGACGGCGAGTACCACCTGCTCGTGTCGTCCTTCCCGTGGCTCGGTCGAAGGGGGCCGAGGGTGGGGCCTGCTGGGATCGAGGTGGGGATCTTCCGCCGCCGGAGCTGGCCATGGTCCGACATTGCCGCCGTCACCTGGGACCTGGACTGGAACAGCAGGGGGACGCTGGCGGTCTGCCTCCATGGCGATCCCTGGGTGAAGGTGCTACCGGCGGTGGTATGGAGCTGGCCCCGCTCCTGGGACGAGTGGCGTGGCCTCCTCGAGCAGATCCGGCCGGTGGTCGAGCAGATGGGGGCGCGCCTGGAGAACCGGGACGAAGCGGCCACGCACTGGTGGCACCTGGATCCGGAGGCCCGGCGACGATAGGCCGAAACAGGGGCGGTCCCAGGTCAGCGACGCAGGGGATCGCTCCAGCGGACACCGGGGAACCGGGAGAAGTCGGCGTCGGTGGAGCACAGTTCGGCCCCGTGCTCGATCGACAGCGCAGCCAGATGGGCGTCGGTGGTCAGGTTCCCGGCGGTGCCGAGCGGTGCCAGCAGCGACCGCAGCACCATGGCGTGGCGGTCGGTGGGGTGCACGACGGTGGTCGAGGGTTGGGCGAGCCAGCCGTCGACGAGATCGAGGGCTTCGTCGGGCCCCAGCGGCTCTTCGAAGACCGCAGCGCGGGTGGACAGGCGCACGAACCCCAGGAGCACGCTCCATGCCATCGCCACGGTCTCGGGTCCAGAGAGCGTCTCCTCGACCCAGCGGCGTGCCTGGTCGTGATGGGGAGACGTCTCGTCGACGGCGTACAGCAGGAGGTTGAGGTCGGGCAGCTTCACTTGCGCAACTCGAGCTTGCGCATGACCTCTCTGTCCTCGAGATCCGCCGCCAGAGCCAGAGCCTTGTCGAGGTCGAGACCCTTCCGTAGGCCCATGCGCCGGGTGGGAAGGTGGTAGGGACGGGCTTCGCCAGCCGGGCGCAGGCCGGCTCGGACCGCGTCGTTGAGCACCTTCTTGAACGAGACCTGTCGCTCACGAGCCGCCTGTTCGAGCGCCGAGGCAACGTCTGCATCGAGGGTGACGGTGGTCCTCACCGTGGCATCATAGCAGCACAGACGGTGCTGTCGTGATGCTATAGCTGCGCGACGTGGCGTCACTCCCAGCGAAAGCGCCAGGCGGCCAGGGCGGGGGCGACGACGGCCCACGTGGCCAGCACCGCCCAGGGACCGACGGCCACGGAGGGGGGCGCCGACAGGGCGGCGTCGAGGGCCCCGGACAGGGCGGCGGCGGGCAGTAGGCGGGCCACGGCCTCCAGTGCGGCGGGCAGACGGTCGAGGGGGAAGACCATGCCCCCGAGCAGCAACAGCACCAGGTACAGGCCGTTGGCCGCAGCCAGGGTGACCTCGCCCCGAAGGGTGCCGGCCATGAGCAGGCCGAGCCCGGCGAAGCCCACCGTGGCCAACAGCACTGCTCCGGCGGCCACCAGGGCGCTGCCCTCGGGGCGCCAGCCCAGGACCGTGGCCACGGCCACCAACACCACCACCTGGAGGGCCTCGACCGCGAGCACAGCCAGGGTCTTGGCCGCCAGCAGCGCGGGTCGACCGAGGGGTGTCGATCCCAGGCGCTTGAGCACGCCGTAGGAGCGCTCGAAGCCCGTGGCGATGGCCAGGCTGACCATGGCCGTCGACATCACGGCCAGGGCCAGGATCCCGGGGGCGAGGAAGTCGACCGCCTCGGTGACCCCGGTGGGCAGGGGCAACACGTCGACGACAGAGAAGAACACCAGCAGCACCACGGGGATGCCCAGGGTGAGCAGCACCGACTCGCCCCGGCGCAGCGTCAGGGCCAGCTCGACCCGGGTCTGGGCGGCCACGGCGGTGGTGCTCATCGGGCACCCGGGTGCGAGTCGGGCCCGGTCAGGCGCAAGAACACGTCCTCGAGGGTCTGGCGCCCGGCCCGCAGGTCGGCCAGGGACAGGTCGTGCTCGGCCAGCCAGGCGGTCAGGGCGGCCACCGCCGCCGGCGTGGGGGCGGTGTCCACCCGGTACTCGCCAGGCGTCACCTCCTCGACCGCGGCACCCAGGGCGACGGCCAGGACGGCGGTGTCGAGGCCGGCGGGGGCGCCGAAGCGGATCTCCTCGACGGGCGCACCACTCGAGGTCAACTCGGCTGGTGTGCCCGCGGCCACCACGGTGCCCCGGTCGACGATGACGACCCGGTCGGCCACCCGCTCGACCTCCTCCAGCTCGTGGGTGGTCAACACCACGGCTGTCCCGGCGCCGGCCAGGTCACGCACCACCTGGCGCACCACCTGGCGCCCACCCGGGTCCACGCCCGCGGTGGGCTCGTCGAGGAAGGCCACTCGGGGCCGCCCGACCACGGCCAGGGCCAGCGACAGGCGCTGCTGCTCGCCTCCCGACAGCGCCCGCCACGTCGAGCTCGCCACCGAGGCCAGCCCCACCCGATCGAGCAGCTCGTCGGGATCCTCGTGGTCGGGGTGGTAGAAGGCGGCGAAGAGACGCAGCGCCTCCCGGGCCCGGATGCCGGGGTAGACGCCGCCCTGCTGGAGCATGACCCCCACGTGCCGGGTCAGCTCGGCGTGGTCGGCGATGGGGTCGAGCCCGAGGACCGAGACCCGGCCGGCGTCGGGCCGGCGGTAGCCCTCGAGGGTCTCCACCGTGGTGGTCTTGCCTGCCCCGTTGGGGCCGAGGAGGGCCAGCACCTCGCCGGCGTGGGCGTCGAAGCTCACCCCGTCGACGGCGGTGACCCTTCCGTAGCGCACCACCAGCCCGGCCACCGAGACGGCACTCATCGCCGAGCACGCTACCGGGGCTCCCCCGGCACAACGGAGGGTAGGAGCACCGGGATCCCGCTACGGTCGGCGGCCATGCTCGACGTCCGCCGGGTCCGCAGTGAGCTCGACGTGCTCAAGGCCGGCCTGGCCCGCAAGGGGGCCGACACCGCCGAGCTCGACCGCCTGGCCGAGCTCGACGGCCGCCATCGCCGCCTGGCCGAGCGCCGCGACGAGGTGCGGGCCAAGGTCAATCACCTCTCCAAGGAGGTGGGCCGGCTGCGACGGGAGGCCAACCACGAGGGCGCCGAGGCCCGCATGGACGCCAGCCGCCGCCTGGGCGAGCAGGAGAAGGCCCTGGCGGCCGAAGCCGAACAGGTGGCGGCCGAGTTGCGCGACCTGCTGTTGCGCATCCCCAACCTGCCTGCCGATGACGCCCCCGACGGCGTCGACGAGGCCGACAACGTCGTCGTCCGGGTGGTGGGCCACGACCACGAGGCCTTCGGCGACCACCAGCGGGTGCCCCACTGGGAGGTCGGTGGTGCCCTCGGCATCCTCGATCTGGAGCGGGGGGCCAAGATCGCCGGCTCCATGTTCCCCCTCTACCGCAGGGAGGGGGCCAGCCTCATCCGGGCGCTGACGGCCTGGGCGCTGCACAGCCACGCCGACGCCTTCGAGGAGATCCGCCCACCCACCCTGGTGCGCACCGCCACCATCACCGCCAGCGGCCAGCTCCCCAAGTTCGCCGACGACGCCTACCACCTCGAGCGCGACGACCTGTGGGCCATCCCCACCGCCGAGGTGCCGCTCACGTCCATGGCCGCCGGGGAGATCCTGGCCGAGGCCGACCTTCCCATGCGCTTCGCCGCGGCCACGCCGTGCTACCGGCGCGAGGCCGGATCGGCCGGGCGTGACACCCGGGGCCTGCTGCGGGTGCACGAGTTCGAGAAGGTGGAGATCCTGGCCTACTGCACGCCCGAGCAGGCCGTGACCGTCCACGCCGAGCTGCTGGGCCGGGCCGAGGGGCTGGTGGGTGACCTGGGCCTGGGCTACCGGGTGCTCGACATCTGCACCGGCGACCTGGGCCAGTCCCAGGCCCGCCAGTTCGACCTCGAGGTCTACGCCCCCGGCTGCGACCAGTGGCTGGAGGTCTCGTCGATCTCGTGGTTCGGCGACTACCAGGCCCGCCGGGCCGACGTGCGCTACCGCCACCGCGACGACGCCAAGGTCGGGTTCGTCCACACCCTCAACGGCTCGGCCCTGGCCTGGCCCCGCATCTGGGCGGCGTTGGTGGAGACCGGGCGCCAGCCCGACGGCAGCGTGGTGCTGCCCGAGGTGCTGTCACCCTGGCTGGGGGGGACCACAACCATCGGGGCGTCCCCGGTAGGTTGAGGTGGTGACGACGGCGCAGGTGGCCTTCTCCGTCGCCCTGGGCGTGGTCACGCTGGCCGTGAGCGTCTTCGCCCTCTACGTGGTGTCCACCACCATGTGGGGCAACCGGTGGTTCCGCCGGCGATGACGTGAGCTCCACCACGGTCTACAAGGGCCGCTCAGGCCAGTGGGCCTTCGTCGCCCACCGCATCACCGGCGTGCTGGTGTTCCTGTTCCTGTTGCTCCACATCGTCGACGTGTCGCTGATCAACCTCAGCGCCGAGCTCTACGACGAGGTCCACCAGCTCTACGGCAACGTCCTGCTGCGCCTGTTCGAGGTGGGTCTGCTCTTCGCCCTGTTGTTCCACTCCCTGAACGGCCTGCGACTGGTGGCGGTCGACTTCTTCCCCGGCGCCGTGCGCAACGAGCGCCGGCTGCTGTCGGCGGTGGTGGTCCTCACCGTCGCCGTGGGCGTCCCCTGTGGCTACGTCATCATGAAGCCCTTCATCGACGGGACGCTCCTCGGATGAGCACCGGTGTCTCCACCGACGCGCCGGTCCACGTCGCCTCCCGGACCACCCGGGGCCGGCGTCCCCGGCAGAACTTCGAGACGTGGTCGTGGTTCTTCATGCGCATCTCGGGGCTGGTGCTGGTGTTCCTGGCCCTGGTGCACTTCGCCCTCACCCACATCGTCAACGACGTGGTCGAGACCGACGCCGTCTTCGTCGCCGACCGTTGGGAGAACCCGCTGTGGCGCCTGTTCGACTGGACCCTGCTGGCCCTGGCCCTCCTGCACGGGCTCAACGGCCTGCGCTGGAGCATCGACGACTACGTGCGCTCGCCCGCCCGCCGGGCCTGGGTGAAGGCGGGCGTCTACACCCTCAGCGGCGTCCTGTTCGCCTACGGCACCTTCACCATCGTCACCTTCGCCTGAGTGGTCGCCGACGAGTCAGTGTGAGCTGGTGAGTCGGGCCGGTCCATCGCCGTCGACCGTCGTCATCTGCTGGTCCTGCGGGCACGCCGACCAGGCCGTGGGCGAGGGCTGTCCCCGGTGCGGGGCACGGCGTCGACACCGGCCCCAAGCTCCACCACCGGCTCCCCGGTGCCCGGCGTGCGGAAGCCACGCCGGGGTTGCCGGCCAGCGGTGCTGCCCCTCGTGCGGACTTCGATTTTCGGTCCCACCGCCGTCCTCGCCGGAAGCGACACCGTCGCGGTCGCGCCGTCCGCTCGTGGCCGTGGCCGTGGCCCTGGCCACGGCTGTGGTCGCCGCTGCGGTCTACCTGGTGGTGGGCACCGGACCGCCGGGCCTCGAGGCCCGCTGGCGCCTGCGGGCAGGCGGGGCGGTGGTGGGTGCCCCCGAGGTGCAAGGCGGGACCCTCTTCGTGGCCACCCGCGCCGGGGCGTTGGTGGCCGTCGAGGCCGAGACCGGCGCAGCCCGGTGGCGCTTCGAGACCGGGGAGCGGGTCCAGGCGTCCCCCGTGGCCCAGGGCGGCCTCGTGTACGTGGTCACCGACGCCCCCGAGTCGGGTGGCGGGCGAGTGTTCGCAGTGGATGCACGAACGGGCACCGAGCAGTGGCGGGTGGCGCTCGACGTTCCCGTCACCAGCCGGCTGAGCGTGGACGGAGGTCTGGTGTACGTGCCTGCCGGCGACGTCGTCGCCGTCGACGCGCTGACCGGCGAGGAGCGCTGGCGTGCAACCGTCGGCACGGGGACGGTGGCGCTCAGTGCCGGCTCGGGCGTGGTGGTGGTGACCGGCCCCAGCGGCTTGGGCGCCCTCGATGCGGACACGGGAGGCGAGCGCTGGAGGGCGTCCACCCCCGGGCCATCTCCGGTGGCGCCGGTGGTGGCGGGCGACAGCGTTGTCGCCGGTGACGGCGCCGGCTTCCTGGTCGGGCGTGACACCGTGGACGGCACGGAGCGCTGGCGTGTGCCCGACGCCGGCCTGGCGCAGCCACCGCTCGCCGAGGGGCAGGTGCTGGTCCTGGCCACCCCCGACGGCCTGATGGCCCTCGCCGGCGCCACCGGGGAGCGGCTCTGGCGAGTGGGGTTGGGTGGTGGTGACGACGGCGACAGGGTCCGGGTGGCCACCGACGGCACCGCGGTGGCAGCCACCTCGGGCGGGCGACTGACGCTCTTCGACGCCGTCACCGGCGAGGTCCTGGGAGCGGCCGACCTGGCCGACGAGGGCCGGGCCACGCCGGCGGTCGCCAATGGTCGGGTCTACGTCGCCGAGGGCGAGATCATCGCCGCCTTCGACCGGCCTGGCGCCTGAGGAGGGGTCAGCCGGCCGGGTGGGCCGGGGCGCTGCCGGCCACGCTGCGCCGGGTGGCGGCGTGGAGGGCACCGGGGGTGAGCACGCCGAGGAAGCGCTCACCATCGACCACCGCCACCCAGCCGGCGTCGTAGAGCAACATCTCCGACAAGGCATCCTTCAAGCTGGCCCCGCCTCCCACCGTGGCCTCCACTGGTCGGGCCCGGTCGCCGGCCCTTCCCTCACCGGCGGCCCGGGAGCGGCTCAGCCAGCCCCGCAGCCGGCGCTCGGGGTCGACGACCACGGCGTACTCGGTGCCGTCGAGCTCCATGGAGCGGCGGGTGTCGGCCAGGGTGGCGCCGGCCAGCACGAGCGAAGGCTGCTCCAGGTCGCCGGGGTCGATGGCGGTGACCTCGAGGCGCTTGAGGCCACGGTCGGCACCTACGAAGTCGGCCACGAACCCACTGGCCGGGTGGGCCAACAGCTCAGCCGGGGTGTCGTGCTGGGCCAGCACGCCGCCCTGGGCCAGCACGGCGATGCGGTCCCCCAGCTTCACCGCCTCCTCGATGTCATGGGTCACGAACACGACCGTCTTGCGCAGCTCGGCCTGGAGGCGCAGGAACTCGTTCTGCAGCCGCTCCCGGGTGATGGGATCGATGGCGCCGAAGGGCTCGTCCATCAACAGCACCGGTGGGTCGGCGCCCAGGGCCCGGGCCACCCCCACCCGCTGGCGCTGCCCGCCGGAGAGCTGGTGGGGGTAGCGCTCCCGGTAGGTGGCGGGGTCGAGGCCGACCAACTCGAGCAGCTCGTCGACCCGGGCCGCCACCCGGGCTCTGTCCCAGCCGAGGAGACGGCACACCGTGCCCACGTTGGCGGCGATGCTCTGGTGGGGGAACAACCCGATCTGTTGGATCACGTAGCCGATGTGGCGGCGCAGGGCCACGGCATCGCCGGAGGTGACGTCGTTCCCGTCGAGCAGGATCCGCCCGCTGGTGGGCTGGATCAGGCGGTTGACCATCTTCATGGTCGTGGTCTTGCCGCACCCCGAGGGCCCCACCAGCACGCACAGCTCGCCCTCGGCCACCTCGAGGCTGAGGTCGTCGACCGCCACGTGGCCGCCGGGGAAGCGCTTGGTGAGATGGTCGAGGCGGAGCACGAGCTCCCTGACGCTACCGGCCGCCAGCGGGTACAACGGGGCGGTGGCGAGCCAACAGCCGTGGGTGGACTGGCAGTGGGTCGTCGGTCACCGCCCCCTCATCGTCGAGCTGGTGGGCGAGCACCTGGAGCTGACCGTCCTGGCCGTGGCCATCGGCACGGCCGTCTCGTTCCCCCTGGCGCTGGCGGCCCGGCGCTGGACCCGCCTGTACCCGCCGCTGCTGACCGCCGCCGGCGTCGTCTACGCCATCCCGTCCCTGGCCCTGTTCTCGCTCCTGTTGCCCTGGACCGGGCTGTCGCGCACCACCGCCCTCATCGGCTTGGTCGGCTACACGCTGCTGATCCTGGTGCGCAACATCGTGGCCGGGCTCGACGGCGTGCCCGACGAGGTGCGGGAGGCCGCCTCCGGGCTCGGCTACGGCAACGTCCGGCGGCTGGTGGCGGTGGAGCTGCCCCTCGCCCTGCCCGCCATCGTGGCCGGGGTGCGCATCGCCACGGTGACCACCATCGGCCTGGTGACGGTGGCCGCCCTGATCGGCCACGGGGGGCTGGGCCAGCTCATCCTCGACGGGCTCAACCGCGACTTCCGCACCCCGCTGGTCGTGGGCTCGGCGCTGTCGGTGGCCATGGCCGCCACCGCCGACGTGGGCCTGTTGTTGGCCCAGCGCCGGCTCAGCCCCTGGTCCGGCCCCGGCCGGCCCTGACGTGGACTTCCTGGTCGAGGTGGCGGCCTATTTCAACGACCGGGCCAACTGGCGGGGCGAAGCCGGTCTGGCCAACCTGATCGGCGAGCACCTGTGGGTGTCGGCCGTGGCCATGGCCGTGGCCCTGGCCGTGGCCCTGCCCCTGGGCCTGGTGCTCGGCCACCTGGGCCGGGGCGGCGTGGTGGCCATCAACGTCTCCAACATCGGCAGGGCCCTGCCCTCCTTCGCCGTGCTCGTCATCGCCCTGCAGGTCTCGTCGATCGGGACCACCCCGGCCCTGGTGGCCCTGGTCGCCCTGGCCATCCCGCCCATGGTCACCAACAGCTACGTCGGGATCCGAGAGGTCGACGACGAACTGGTGGAGTCGGGCCGGGGGATGGGCATGACCGGGCGCCAGGTCTTCACCGGCGTCGAGCTGCCCGTGGCCATCCCCCTGGTGATGGCCGGGGTGCGCACCGCGGCGGTGCAGGTGGTGGGCACCGCCACCCTGGCCGCCCTGGTGGGCTACGGCGGTCTGGGGGCATTGGTGGTGTTGGGCCTGCGCACCGGGGACAACGTGGAGGTCTTTGCCGGCGCCCTGGCCGTGGCCGTGCTGGCCCTGGCCACCGAGGTGGTGTTGGGCCGTGTCCAGCGGGCCCTCACTCCCGCCCCGCTACGGCGGGGGCAGGGCCGGGTCGAGGAGGTCGAGGCGGTAGCTCCCCGTCCGATCTGGGCCCGGTGAGGGAGGGCTTCAGGCGGCGGCGAAGTCCTCCCTGTGGGCCTCGGCCACGAAGAGCATGGCCCCATCGTGGCCCTTCGGCGACGGTTCAGGGATGGCTCGTGGCGCTCTTCGTCTGGTTCGATGGAGGGACCGAACGGCACCCCGAACGAAGAGGTTCTGCCATGACGATCACGTCCATCCGCTTCCGCCCCCTGCTCGGCCTGGCCCTGGCTGGGGCCCTGGCTGTGGCCGGCTGTGCGGACTCGGACCCCTCGACGGTCGAGACCGATCCGGGCGGTGAGGCGGGCGGCGGCGGGGAAGGTGGGGCCCAGGCCACGACGTTCCGCTTCCAGCCCCTCGAGCCCGGTGCGGTCACCGTCACCGCCCTCGAGCAGGGCGACATCGACATGGCGGTGCTGTTCTCGACCGTGGGGGCCATCGCCGCCAACGACTGGGTGGTCCTCGAGGACGACAAGGGCCTCCAGGGCTCGGAGAACATCACCCCGCTGGTGCGCACCGAGACGGTCGACGACGCGGCCGCCGAGGTCCTCAACCAGGTGTCGGCGGCGCTGACCACCGAAGGCATCACCGAGCTCAACCAGCGGGTGGACGGCGACAAGGAGGACCCGGCCGCCGTGGCCCGGGACTTCCTCGAGGCTGAGGGCCTGCTCGAGGTGGACGACCCCCAGGGCTCGGGATCGCTCACCATCGGATCGGCCAACTTCACCGAGAGCCAGATCATGGCCCACATGTACGCCGAGGCGCTGCGGGCGCACGGCTACGACGTGACCGTGGAGGCCAACCTCGGGTCCCGGGAGCAGGTGACCTACCCGTCGCTGGTGAGCGGCGAGCTCGACATCGTGCCGGAGTACCTCCAGAGCCTGCTGGCCTTCCTCGAGCCCGAGGCCGAGTCGGTCACGCCCGAGGAGGCGGTGGCCCGCATCGAGGAGCTGTTGCCCGAGGGCCTCACCCTGTTGGAGCCGTCGCCGGCCCAGGACCAGAACGCCCTGGTGGTGACCCGGGAGACGGCCGAGCAGTACGGCCTGGAGAGCGTGTCGGACCTACAGGACGTGCAAGACCCCCTGGTGTTGGGCGGCCCGCCGGAGTGCCCCCAACGCCCGCTGTGCCTCCCCGGCTACGAGAACGCCTACGGGCTTCGCTTCGACGCCTGACCGGCGGTCGGCGATCGGGTGGCTGGTCGTCCTGGTCAGGCCCTGCCGCGGCACTGGCGACGACCCGGTCAGCGCCGGGGCCAGGTGAGGCTGAAGCAGCGCTGGTCGCGCGTACCCGGCGACCAGCGGCCCCACAGACCGAGGAAGCAGTCGCGGGTGGACTCCGTCCAGGCGATGGCGTCGGGGTCGGCCACCCGGCGCACCACCTGGCGGATGCCGCCCTCGTGGACCACGTAGCCCGCCCACGTGCCCGGGTAGTCCTGGGGCGAGCCCACCTCGGCGACGGTCAGGGGCCCCCAGCGATGGCGCCGGTGGCGGTGGCTGTGGCCGGCGATGACGAGCGTGGCCGGGTTGGCTTCGGCCACGGCGTCGAGGAAGGGCATGGCCTCGTTGCCGGGGATGCCCCGGGGCGGGTGGGTCATGGTCCGGTGGCGCTGGGGGTGGTGGTGCAGGGCCACCACGGCCGGGCCCTCGGCCTCGGCCACCAGCGGGGCCACGTCGCCCAGCCGTAGACCCGTGCCCCGGTTCTTCCCGGCGACGGTGGTGTCGGTCACCACCAGGCGCACCCCGGGCAGGTCGCGGGCCTGGGGCGCCCCCGAGCTCAGCGTGATGCCGGCCCCGGCCAGGATGTCCGTGCCGTCGACCGCACCGCGGCACACGTCGTGGTTGCCGAGCATGGCTTCCACCGGCACCCCCGGCGCTGACAGCACCTTGGCTGCCGTCTCCCACTCCTCGACGCTGCCGTGGTCGGTGATGTCGCCCTTGGCCACGATGAGCTGCGCTCCCCACGCCGCCAGCTCGGCCACCGCGGCCCGCAGGCAGCGTTCGGGGGGAGGGGGACCGCCGGCACCGTCGTCGGGGTGGCTGACCATGGGCAAGCGACCGAAGCGGGGATCACCCAGGTGGATGTCGTTGACGGTGGCGAAGCGGAACAGCTCGCGCCCGGGGGGAGGGGTCAGGGTGCGCAGTGGGCCGAGCCAGCGGGTCGTGCCGTCGTCGGATTCGGCCACCAGGTCGAGGTCGGCGCCCGGGGGCAGGCCGGCGAGCAGGGCCGCACCCGGGCCGGCGCCGCCCACCACCACGGACGCGTCGCCGGCGTGCACCCGCAGCCGGCCCTCGGGGAGCGATCCCCACGTCAGCTGCGCCGCGGTGTCCTCGACGGTGAAGACCGACAGCGGCGTGGCGCTCTCAGGTCGATTCATCTCGACTTGCCGGCCAACCAGCCCGCCACCGGGCCGGCCTCCCGCTCCCGCAGGGCGACGTTGACCCGCAGTCGCTCCCGGTGCTGGTCGATGGTCTTGGCCGCCTGGGGGACGGGGTGGTCGGCCAGGAAGGCGTCGACCCGCTCGGCCAGGGCCGGGCTCGACAGGGCGGTGACGCCCGCCAGCATGCTGGGGAAGGCGTTGTCGGGGAAGCGCCCGCCGATGGCCTCCCAGTTGGCCTCGACGAAGGCCCAGGCCTCGGCTCCCACCTCGCGGTTGGCCAGCAGGCGTCCCACCACGAAGGGGGCGTTCTGGGAGCGGATGTCGTCGGTGAGGGTCATGGCCAGGGTGCGCCGGGCCAGGTCGACATCGGGGAAGCGGGCCAGGGCGTAGAGGTAGCGCATGGCCTCCTGGGGCGAGAGCGAGGTGCGGGAGCGCTCCCACACCACTTCGTAGTCGTCGGCCGTGCCCTTGGAGGCCACCACCGAGAGCACGGCGGCGGCCACGTCCGGGTCGACCGTGGTGGGCTCGGCCAGGTAGGCGCGGTGAACCTCCCGGGCCCGGGCCAGCACCTCGGCGTCGTCGGCCAGGTTTCCGGCCAGGGTGATGACCAGCCCCCGGGTCTGGCGGGTGCGCTCGTCCTCGCCCGCCTTCGCCTCCCAGCTCAGCCGATCGAGGGCGGGCCCGACCAGGGCGATCACCCAGCGGGCGAAGTGGGACCGGGCAGTGTCGTCGAGGAGGTGGTGGTCGATGGCGCCGAGGGCGCCGGCCAGGGTGGCCCACACGGTGTGGTCGGACTCCGAGGCGAAGCCACCGGCCAGGTCCAAGAAGGCGGCGGCGGAGGTGTCGCCGGCGAGCACGGCGGCCCAGGTGTCGTCCACCAGCAGGGCCCGCTCCACCGGGGCCAGGCGCGCCAACGACGCCCGCAGCGAGGCCAGCAGGGGCGGGGAGTAGCGCACCCGGTAGAAGCCGTGGCCGCCGGCGTTGACCACCACCGGGGAGCCGGCGAGTTCGAGGTCGAGGTCGGCCGAGTCCTTGTCGAGCAGTACCCGCTGCGCCACACCGCCCCCAGCGGCGACCATGGCGGGCACGGGCCAGGTGGCGGGGTCGGCGCGGCCGCCACCGGCGAAGACGAAGCGGCGCTGCTCCAGCCGGAGGCGGCCGTCGTCGTCTACCTCCACCCCCACCAGGGGATAGCCGCCCTGGAAGATCCAGGCGTCCATGATGCGCCGGACGGGCTCGCCGGTGGCCTCCTCGATGGCGTCCCAGAGGTCGGTGGTCCCGGCGTTGGCGAAGGCGTGGTCGGCCAGGTAGCGCCGGATCCCGGCCCGGAAGCCGTCGGTGCCCAGGTACTGCTCGAGCATGCGCAGCACCGACGCCCCCTTCTGGTAGGTGAGGACGTCGAACATGCCCTCGGCCTCCTCGGGGGAGTGCACGGGGTACTCGACGGGGCGGGTGCTGGCCAGGGAGTCGACGGCGTAGGCCGCGGCCCGCTCGGTGGCGAAGGCGTCCCAGCGCCGCCACTCGGGGCGGAAGGCGTCGACCGCGGCCACCTCCATGAACGTGGCGAAGGCCTCGTTGAGCCACAGGCCGTTCCACCACTTCATGGTCACCAGGTCGCCGAACCACATGTGGGCCAGCTCATGGGCCACCACGTCGGCCACCCGCTGCAGCTCGGCCTGGGCCACCGCCTCGGGGTCGACGAGCAGCACCTGCTCTCGGAAGACGATGGCGCCCAGGTTCTCCATGGCCCCGAAGGCGAAGTCGGGCACGGCGATGAGGTCGCACTTGTCGCCCGGGTAGGCGATGGCGTAGTACTCGGCGAACCAGCGCAGGCAGAAGGCCCCCACCTCCAGGGCGAAGGGGGTCAGGTGGGCCTTCCCGGGGACGTGGACGACGCGCAGGGCCACGCCGTCGACGTCGACGGCTCCGGTGGCTTCCAGGGGCCCGACGACCAGGGCCACCAGGTAGGTGCTCATGGGCACCGTGTCGGCGAAGCGCACGGTGACGCGCCCGTCCCCGGTGGGCGTCTCGGCCACCACCTTGCCGTTGCTCACGGCCAGCAGGCCCTCGGCCACGACGAGGGTCACGGCGAAGACGGCCTTGCGGTCGGGCTCGTCCCAGCAGGGGAAGACCCGCCGGGCGTCGGTGGCCTCCATCTGGGTGGTGGCGATGAGGCGCTCGACCCCCTCGGCGTCGGTGTAGACGCTTCGGTAGAAGCCGGCCAGCTTGTCGTTCAGGGCCCCCCGGAAGCCCACGTGCAGCGTCCAGGTACCGGGACAGGCGGTGGCGACCAGGGCCAGGGTGAGGCGCTCGGTCTCGTCGTCGAGGCGGGGTTCGGCCTCGATGCGGGTGCCGTCGGGGCCGGTCAACCAGGCCCCGTCGATCTCGAGGTCGACGGCGTTGCACACGATCTGGTCGACGGCGTGCTCCACGTCGAGGGTGACGGCCACCGTGCCGTAGAAGGTGGCGGTGTCGAGGTCGGGCTCGACGTGCAGGTCGTAGCGGCGGGGGACGACGTGGCGGGGCAGGCGGAAGTCGTCGTCGGGCACGGGTGGAGGCTACCGGCACTAGGTTCCCGCCCATGGGCGCCGGGGTGGACGTGGTGGGCATCGGCAACGCCCTGGTCGACGTCATCGCCCGGGTCGACGACGACTTCCTCACCACCCACGGACTGGTCAAGAGCTCGATGGCCCTGGTCGAGGCCGACCGGGCGGAGACGCTGTACGGGGCCATGGGGCCGGCGGTGGAGGTGTCGGGCGGCTCGGCGGCCAACACCATGGCCGGCCTGGCCTCGCTGGGCTCGCGTGCTGCCTTCATCGGGCGCGTGGGCGACGACCAGCTCGGCGAGGTGTTCGCCCACGACATCCGAGCCGCAGGCGTGGCCTTCGACGACGTCGCTCCCGGCACAGGGCGGAGCGGGGCACCGACCGGGCGGTCGCTCATCGTGGTCACTCCCGACGCCCAGCGCACCATGAGCACCCTGTTGGGGGCGGCCAGCGAGCTCGGACCTGACGACGTGGACGAGGCTCTGGTGGCCGGGGCCAGGCTCACCTACCTCGAGGGCTACCTGTTCGACCGCGAGGCGGCAGGGGAGGCGTTCGTGAAGGCGGCGGACGCCGCTCACGGCGCCGGCAGGCTGGTGGCGCTGACGCTGTCCGACTCGTTCTGCGTCGAGCGCTTCCACAAGCCGTTCCAGCGCCTCGTCGCCGACACCGTCGACATCCTGTTCGCCAACGAGGACGAGTTGCGCCTGCTCTACGCCGCCGACGACGCCGACGAGGCCCTGGCGGTGGCCGGTGGGTTCTGCGCCCTGGTGGTCATGACCAGGGGGGCGGCGGGCTCGACGGTGGCGGCGGATGGGCGGCTCCATCACGTGCCCGCCGTGCCGGTGGACCGGGTGGTCGACACCACCGGCGCCGGCGACCTCTACGCCGCCGGCTTCCTCCACGGCCTGGTCCTGGGTCTCGATCCGGCGACGTGTGCCCAGCTGGGGGCGATGGCCGCATCCGAGGTCATCAGCCACGTGGGGGCCCGCCCCGAGACGTCGCTCGCCGACCTGGTGGCCCCGCGGCTGGCCTGATGGCTGGCGCTTGACCAGCGTGGCCCGGCCCGGCCGGAGGCTTGGCCCGAGGTGGGCCAGACTGGATGAGTGGGAGCCCGGCGCGTCCATGCCCCTGACGGGAGGCACTGGACCGTGCGGCGCCAGTGGGCGCCCCGCCTCGCCGGCCGGGGCCTACGAGCCCGTATCCGGCGCAGACGGCGCGAAGACCGCGACCGGAGCGGCTGGCTGGAGCTGCTGGAGCTCCCCGGCTGGGCGGGTGAGGCCCCGGCGGCGATCGCCGTGGGTGTGACCTTCGTTGTGGTCGTCGTGTTGGTGCTGGTCTTCGGCCTGCCCCTGATCCTGGCTCTGGTCGACGTGGTAGTGGTGGTCGCCCTGGTGGTGGGCGGGGTCGTGGCCCGGGTCCTGTTCCGACGGCCCTGGACCGTGGAGGCCTTCGACGGGGCCGGCGAGCGCGTCACCCGTGGTGTCGTGGGTTGGGCGGCCAGCGGTCGGGTTCGTGATGAGATGGCGGCCGAGCTGGCCCACGGCCGGGTCCCACCCCCGGACCGGCCTACCGAGCGACGACGGTAGGTCCCGCGCCGGCCGCCGCGCCTGAGCCCTAGTGCCGGTCGGCCTCGTCCTCGGGCGGGAGGAACTGGAAGCTGAGGTCACCGAGGCGGACCAGGGTGGAGGCCACCCATCCGCCGATGCCGCCGAACTGGTCGTCGAGGACCGAGCCGTCGGCCAGCGTCCGCTCGTCGAGGGGGATGCTGCCCTCGTAGGAGACCTCGATGGCGAACTCGCCCTCGCCCGGGTCCTCGCCGGCGAAGACCTGCTCGATGGTGTGGCCCGAGCGGACGAGGGCCTCGGTGGCGGTCAGGGGGGTCGATTCGGGCAGCACCACGAGCACCCGTTCGGGGTCGGGTCGCTGGGCCAGGCGCTGGATGCGCAGGGCCACCTCCACCAGGACCTCGGGGGGCTCGTCGGGAGGCTCGTCGATGTACCAGCTCCGGTAGGCGGTCTGGGACCAGGTGGGCCAGTCGAGGGTGAGATCGGCCTGGACCCGGGGGGGCGAGCCCTCGCCGGGGACGCCGTAGCTCGTCTCCCAGGTCACGTCACCGAGGAGCACGTCGACCTGGAAGCGCTCCTCGAAGGCCTGACGCTCCAGCAAGGCGTTCTCCAATGCGTCGCGCAGGGCCCCGATGGCATCGGTGAAGACGTGGTCGAGCATCGCCGCTCAGGGTAGGCCACCCCATGATCCCGCTCCCCTTCCCGGGGGTCAGCCCGCCTCCAGCACCTTCAGCACCGTGCGCTCGGCCCGGCTCAGGCGGGGGGCGGCCCGCGAGCGGCGCCAGGCCTCGGCCAGGGAGCCATCCCGGTAGGCCTCGCCCACCTGGGGGTGCACGTAGCTGCTGCGGGCCACCGCCCGGGTGTTGCCCAGCCGCTCGGCGGCGGCGTCCACGGCCACGAGGGTGTTGCGGTCGGCCTCCTTGGCGGTGGTGGTTGGGCCCAGCCCGACGAGGGTCTCGGCGGCCACGACCGTGCCGCCCCAGGTGCGGAAGTCCTTGGCTGTGCGATCACCCCCGGCCAGCGAGCGCAGATAGTCGTTGACGTGGGTGGAGGTGATGTCGACCACCCGGTCGCCGTCGAGGTACTGGAACAGGTCCTCGCCCGGGAGCTCCTGGCACTGCCTGACGATGTGGGCCAGACGCCGGTCGTGCACCACGACCTCGAACTCGGTGCCGCTCTTGCCGCCGAACTCCAGTTCCAGGACGCCACCATGGACCTGGGCGTGGTCGTGCTCGATGGTGGTGAGCCCGTAGGAGTCGTTGGTGACCGCGTACTCGTCGTTGCCGATGCGGATCAGGGTCTCGTCGAGCAGGTGGACCACGGCGGCCAGCACCTTCTCCTGGGGCAGCCCCGGGAGCGCCAGGTCGGCGTCCACCTGGGCCCGGACGTCGGGCAGCACGCGGCCGAAGTCGGCCAGGCTGTCGAACTTGGCGGTGTCGCGCACCTCGCGCCAGCGGGGGTGGTAGCGGTACTGCTTGCGGCCCCGGTCGTCGCGTCCCGTGGCCTGGATGTGGCCGTCGGGGCGGGGGCAGATCCACACGTCGGTCCACGCCGGGGGGATGGCGATGGCGTCGATGCGGGCCCGCTCCTCCGGGTCAGTGATCACCGAGCCGTCGGCCCGCCGGTAGGAGAACCCCTTGCCCTGGCGCCGCCGGGTGATGCCGGGCTTGAGGTCCGACACGTAGCGCAGGCCGGCGTCGACGGCGACGGCGACGGGGTCGGTCGTGGTCATGGCTCGGCGGTGGTACCCACCCGACGCCGGGTGTGCACGTCAGCCGACGCCGAGCTGGTCGAAAAGGAAGGCCAACACGTCGGCGGCTTCGTCGGCCTGCTTGCCCACGGGCTTGCCCGCTCCGTGGCCGGCCCGGGTCTCCACCCGCAGCAGGACGGGTCGCTCGTCGCCGCAGGACGTGGCCGCGGCCAGGCGGGCGGCGAACTTCCGGGCGTGGCACGGGTCGACCCGGCTGTCGCTCTCGGCGGTGGTGAGCAGGACCGCCGGGTAGCAGGTGCCGTCGACCACCCGGTGGTAGGGGGACCAGGCGTGCAGCCAGGCGAAGTCCTCGGCCACGTCAGGATCGCCGTACTCGGCGATCCACAGACGGGCGATCAGGAACTGGGGGAAGCGGACCATGTCGAGCAGGGGCACGGCACAGTGCACGGCCCGGCACAGGTCGGGGCGCTGGGTCAAGGCGGCGCCCACGAGCAGGCCCCCGTTGCTCCCACCCCTGATGGCCAGGCGGGGGCGGGACGTGAGCCCTTCGGCCACCAGCCAGTCGGCAGCGGCGGCGAAGTCGTCGAAGCTCTGCTGCTTGTGCTCCCGCATGCCCGCCCGGTGCCAGTCCTCACCGTGCTCGGATCCCCCCCGGATGCCGGCCACGGCCCAGATGCCCCCGGCGTCGGCCACGGCCACGGCCGACGGCGACCACGCCGGGCCGTTGACCACGGCGAAGCCGCCGTAGCCGGTGAGCACCACGGGCGTGTCCGGGGTGGGCCGGGTCGTCGTGCGGTGCACGAGGAACAGGGGCACCTCCACGCCGTCGGTGGAGGGATAGGCCACCTGGCGGACCTCGTAGGCGTCGGGGTCGAGAGCCAGGTCGGGAGCGGCGCCGGCCCAGGGCTCGAGCCCGGCGGGCGTCCAGCGCCACAGGCCCGGCGGGCGGGCGAAGGAGCTGAAGGCGACGAAGGCCCGCTCCTCGTCGCGGTCGGCGTCGAGGCCGGCCAGGGTCCCGAGGCCGGGGAGCTCGACGGCGACGTCGCCGCTGTCGTCCAGGCGGTAGCGGTGGAGGTGGGCCACGGCCACCTCGCTGGAGGCGACCAGGAGCGAGGCCCCGGCCACGGCCGTGCCTTCGATGACGGCGTCGCTCTCGGCCACCAACGTCGTCCACTGGGCGGCCTGAGGCGCGGCGACGTGGGCGGTCACCACTCGCCCCCGAGATGCGCCCAGGGTGGTGGTGCCGTAGAGGCGCTCGCCCACCACCTCCAACGAGGTCAGCGCCTCCTCACCCTCGATCAAGGCCGTGCGCTGTCCGGTGGTCCGGTCGACGAGGTGGACGTCGACCCGGCTCCAGCCGAGGGACACGTGGACGAGCAGCCAGCGCCCGTCGCGGCTGAGCGACACGTGAGGCCAGGCGGTGGGGTCGGGCATGTCGTCGTCGCCCC
Source organism: Actinomycetota bacterium (assembly GCA_019348495.1). Taxonomy (GTDB): domain Bacteria; phylum Actinomycetota; class Acidimicrobiia; order Acidimicrobiales; family CADCSY01; genus JADDRA01. Next base: position 18,606 of record JAHWJI010000005.1, read on the forward strand.
AGACCAGCTCGTCGGCGGCGGGGTCGACGCCCAGTCGGTGCCACCACACGCGGCGGTGGTAGCCGGCATCCTCGGGGGCGACGGTGGCCGGGTCGGGGTAGCGGGTGTAGGCGAAGGCCGAGCCGTCGGCCAACCAGGCCACGCTGGCGGCCCGGGTGTGGGCGATGACGTCAGGCTGGTGCTCGCCGGTGCCGGCGTCGACGATCCGCAGCGTGCTGCGCTCGTCGCCCGCCTCCGAGGTGCCGTACGCCACCAGGGCGCCGTCGGGTGAGGGGTGGAACCAGTCGAGGGCGACGGTGGTGTCGCCCCGTGCGCCGGGGTCGATCAGGGTCCGGGGCGGGACCTGGGAGTCGACCGCCGAGCGCACCACCAGCACGGCCTGGTCGCGCTCCCCGCCCCGCTCACGGGTGAAGACACGGTCGCCGGCCAGCCGGGGCGAGGTGATCGACGGGGCCCGCAGGAGCTGCTCGAGGCGCTGGCGCAGTCGTGCTCGGGGGGCGAGGCCGTCGAGGGCGGCGCGCGTGCGCTGGTCGTGGGCGGCGACCCATGCCCGGGTCTCGGGCGAGTCTCCGTCCTCCAGCCAGCGGTAGGGATCGGCGACCTCGATGCCGTGGAGGCGGTCGACCAGCGGATCGACGCGCGCCTCGGGCGCCGGCGGAACCTTCACCGGGAGGTGGGGAAGCGGCTCAACCCCGTCCGGCGTTGGGCTTGCGCCCGTGGTTGGCCTTGGAGGAGCGGGCCTTGGCCTTGCGCTTGGCAGTCTTCTTCGACATGGGGGACGACCCTACTGGCCTTACGCCGCCCCGGTCCCTCCCTTCCTCACCCCCGCGTTCTCTGTCGCTTGGATGCTCTCCCAGATCACCAAGGGACAAAGAACCAAGGGGCCCCGGGGAAGGGCCGAATCAAGGGGCGTGGGAGGCGGTCCAGGCCAGCAGGTCGGCAGCCGAGCCGGCGTTGACCACCCGGTCGGGACCCACGCCGGCGGCAGCCAGGCGGTCGGTCCCGAAGGGCTGCCACTCGAGCTGGCCAGGGGCGTGGGCATCGGTGTCGACGGAGAAGCGACAGCCCGCCTCGGCGGCCAGGTCGAGCAGACGTCGGGGCGGGTCGAGGCGCTCGGGCCGGCAGTTGACCTCGACCGCGGTGTCGAATCGGGCACAGGCGTGGAAGATCAGCTCGGCGTCGAAGGCGGACTCGGAGCGCCCCTTGCCGCTGACCCCGCGCAGGCGCCCGGTGCAGTGGCCGAGGACATCGACGTGGGGGTTGGCCACGGCCACGGCCATGCGCCGGGTCATGGCGGGGGCGTCCATGCGCAGCTTGGAGTGCACGCTGGCCACCACCAAGTCCAGGGCGGCGAGCAGGTCGTCCTCCTGGTCGAGGGCGCCGTCGTCGAGGATGTCGACCTCGATGCCGGTGAGGATGCGAAAGGGCGCCACCGCAGCGTCGGCCTCGGCCTCGGCGGCCAGCTCGGCGTTGACCGCCGCCACCTCCTCGAGCTGGGCCCGCAGGCGCTCGGGGGTCAGGCCGTTGGCCACCTTCAGACGAGGGGAGTGGTCGGTGAGCACGACGTAGTCGTGGCCCAGATCCCGCGCCGCCCGGGCCATGGTGGCGATGGCGGCCCCGCCGTCGCTCCACGTCGAGTGGGTGTGGCAGTCACCCTGCAGGGCGGCCCGCAACTCGGCCCCGGCGGGGGTGGCGGCGTTGATGGCCGTCGTCTCCTCCAACTCGACCAGGTAGGGCGGGACCTCGCCGGCGACCGCCTGCTCGACGATGGCGGCGGTCTTGGGCCCCAGGTGCTCGATCTCGGTCAGCCGCCCCGAGCGGGCCCGCTGCTCCACCTCGGCGGGGTCCAGGGCGGCCACCACGGCTGCGGCCGTGTGGTAGGCGCGGGCCCGGTAGGTGGGGGCGTGGGCCCGGTCGAGCAGGTAGGCGATGCGGGCCAGAGCAACCGCCGGGTCCATCGAGGCGACGGTACGCGATGAGCGCCGCCAAAAGGCGGCTCCCGGCGCTCTGCACTTCGGCGAGCGACAGCGAGCCCGTCAGTCGTCGACGTCGGTGATGGAGACCCACTCCCGGGGCCGGAACGTCCACTCGCCGTAGCGACCCTCGCCCAGACGGTCGGCGGGCAGCTTGCCCGAGAACACCTCTTCGTAGGTCCAGTCCGGCTGCTTGTCGCGAAAGCGCCCGTCGAGGATGGCCACGCCTCCGGTGATGTCGACCAGCTCGGCGACCAGGTAGGGCGGCACCGGCGGGGCCTGGCCCGAGACGTGGGCGGCCATCTCCTCGGGGAAGCGCTCCAGGACGCTGTGCACCACCGCCTCGTGCTGGTGGGCCAGGTAACAGCGGGCGCTGTCGGCCACGGCAGCCACGCTGGACTCCATGGAGGCGAAGGCCCGCTCGGCGCCCTTCGACTGGCTGAGGTCTCGCAACAAGCCGCTGATCTTGAGCCCGCCCTGCTTGCACGGTGTGCACTGCCCGCAGGACTCCACGCCGAGGAACCGGGACACCCCGGCGGCCACGGCCACCAGGTCGACGCTGTCGTCCATGACGATGAAACCACCGGACCCGACCCCGCTGCCGATGGCGCTCATGGCCTCGTAGGAGACGGGTGTGTCGAGTTGGTCGGCGTGGATGAGCCCGTTGGCCACCCCAGGCATCACCGCCTTGATGCGGCGTCCCTCCTTGGTACCGCCGCCGATGCTCTCGATGACCTCGCGCAGCGGGGTGCCCATGATGACCTCGGCCACGCCGTGGTGGCGGGTGGATCCGGTGACGGTGCACACGATGGTCCCCGGGGACTCCTCGGTCCCGACCGTGCGGAACCAGGCTGCACCCCGCTGGAAGATGCGGGGGACGTTGGCCAGCGTCTCGACGTTGTCGACCAGGGCAGGGGGCGCGTCGGTGGCCCCGCCGGGGCCGGCCATCTGCACGTTGGCGGCGGAGGTGACGCCGGGTCGGGCGCCGCCGTGACGCTCCTCGAACGAGCGGACGCCGCGGCGAAAGGGTGGAGCCAGCCGGGGGAAGGGGTAGCGCCCGTCGATGGTCTCGAGCAGCGCCGTCTCCTCGCCGTAGAGGTACTCGTCGGGACCCTCGAACACCTCGAGGGCCACGTCGCCCGACCACCCCGACGCCTCGGCCTCGGCGATGGCGGTGCGCACCCGGGCCACCTCGATGGCGAAGGAGCGCTTGAGCCCGAAGATGACCCGATCGGCGCCCACCGCGTGGGCGGCGATGAGGGCGCCCTCGAGGACGTGGTAGGGGTTCTTGCGCAGGATGCTGCGGTCCTTGAAGGTGCCGGGCTCACCCTCGGCCCCGTTGACCACCACGGTGGTGCCCACCCGCTCGGAGCGGTTCTCGACCATGGTGCGCCACTTGCGACCGGTGGGGAAGCCGGCCCCACCTCGCCCCCGCAGGCCGGAGGCCTCGAGCGTCTCCACCAGCGCCATGGGGTCGACCTCGAGAGCGGCGGCCAGCCCTTCACCACCCCGCTTGGCCCGGTACTCCTCCAGGCTGCCGATGGTGGCGGCGAACAGGACCCGGCGCACCTTCCTCATGGCCCGCATTGTGGCCGTTGAGGTGGTGCTAGCGGAAACCGCGGCCCGAGCCGCTAGGACGGCGATGTGACGGTGCTCCACACCATCGGACACGGGACACGGTCGGTGCCCGAGCTCGTGGCCGCGCTGGGGGCGGCGGGCGTGGACGTGCTGGTCGACGTCCGGCGCCATCCGGGCTCCCGGCGCAACCCCCAGCTGTCGGGCCCGAGCCTGGCCGCCGAGCTGCCGGCGGCGGGGGACATCGCCTACGAGTGGTGGGGCGATGAGCTGGGTGGTCGCCGCTCGGGATCGGTCGACTCGCGCCACGGGGTGTGGCGCAACGACTCGTTCCGGGCCTACGCCGACCACATGGACACGCCCGGCTTCCGGGATGCCTTCAGGGCGCTGGTGGGCCGGTTGGCCGGCGAAGCTCTGGCCGTCATGTGCGCCGAGACCCTGTGGTGGCGGTGCCATCGCCGCCTGCTGGCCGATGCCGCCACGCTGCAGGGCATCGAGGTCGTGCACCTGATGGGGGAGGGGCGCTCGGCGCCGCACACGCTCCACCCGGGAGTGAGGGCCGACGCCGGCGGCTGGCCGGTCTACGACGTCGGGGCGCCGGCCCAGCTGTGGGAGGGTGAGTCTTGACTGGCCAGCGCGGTAGAGCGCCTTGTCTCCGGTTAGGGCGGCCGCCAAGGGCTTCGTCGCCTGACTCCTCGGTCGCCCGGGGCGGCGTGGGCCGGGACTGCTGGGGGAAGGGCACCAGCCATGACCACGCTTTCCGTGACCGATCCGGTCTCCGGCGAGACCTTGTCCACCCTCGAGATGAGTGACGTCGACGAGTTGGTGGCCGCCGCCCGACTCGCCTCCCCGGCGTGGGCCGGCACCGCTGCCAGCGAGCGGGCGACGATGCTCAGGGCCGGGGCGCAGCGGCTCCGGCAGGCGATCGACGAGCTCGCTCGGCTGCAGACGGCTGAGACAGGCAAGCCTCTGGCCGACTCGCGGGGTGGGGTCGAGGCCGGCATCGGCGCCATCGAGCAGTACGCCGAGCTCGGGCCCCTGCACGGTGGGCGGACGCTGCAGGGGGCCAGAGGCGCAGCCGACTGGATGGTGCGGGTCCCTCGGGGGGTGGCGGCGCTGTGCCTTCCCTGGAACGACCCCGTGGCCATCGCCTGTGCCCAGATCGCGGCCAACCTCGTCGTGGGCAACACCGTCGTGTGCAAGCCCAGCGAGAAGACGCCGCTGGCCACAGCTGAGGTGGTGCGTCTGCTCGGCGAAGCCCTTCCCGCCGGAGTGGTGCAGCTGGCCGTGGGCGACGGGTCCCTCGGCGCCGCCCTGGTTGCCCATCCCGAGGTGGACGTGGTCGTCCACGTCGGCTCCCGCCGGACCGGGCGCGAGGTGGCCCAGGCGTGTGCTGCCCGGGGGGCCAAGGCGATCCTGGAGCTGGGGGGCAAGGACCCGATGATCGTCGACGCCGGCGTCGACCCGGCCTGGGCGGCGGAGCAGGCCGCGCTGGGGTGCTTCGCCAACGCCGGCCAGATCTGCACGTCGGTGGAGCGGCTCTACGTGCACCGGGACCTGGCCGACGCCTTCGTCGACGAGTTGGTGGTCAGGGCCAAGGCCATGAAGGTGGGACCGGGCGCCGATCCCGCCACCGAGATGGGGCCGATGATCGACGACGGCCAGCGGGCGTCGGTCGACGCCCATGTGCGCCAAGCAGTGGAGGCCGGCGCCGAGTTGCGCTGTGGGGGGGCGCCGCTCGAGGGCCCGGGCTCGTTCTACCCGCCGACGGTCCTCACCGGCGTCACACCGGGCATGGTGGTCACCGAGGAGGAGACCTTCGGTCCCGTGGCCGCGGTCCAGGTGGTCGACTCCTTCTCCGAGGCGCTGGCCCTGGCCGACGCCACCCCCTACGGCCTGGCCGCGGTGGTGCTCACCGCCGACATGGCCCATGCCCAGCGGGCGATCGACGAGCTGGCCGTGGGCACCATCAAGGTCAACGCCGCCTTCGGCGGTGCGCCGGGTGGCGCCGCCTCGCCCCACGGAGCCTCGGGCGAGGGCTTCGGCTACGGGCCCGAGTTGCTCGACGAGCTGACCAGGACACGAGTGGTGCACCTGGAAGCCCCGCCTGGGTAGCGTCAGAACGTGGCGGCACTGGTGTGGATCTCGGGGGCCTCGAGCGGCATCGGGGAGGCGCTGGCCCGCACTGTCCCCGGCGAGAGGGACCGGGTCATCAGCATCAGCCGACGGGCCCCTGGCGGCATCGAGCACCTCCCCGCCGATCTCTGCGACCCGGCCTCTTGGCGGGAGGTGGGGGCTTGCTTCCAACGGGAGTTGGCTGCGTTCGAGGGGGACCGCGTCGTGTTCATCCACGCCGCCGGCACCATCGAGCCCCTGGGCTTCGCCGGCGAGGTGGACACCGACGGCTACGCCGCCAACGTCGTGCTCAACAGCACCGCTCCCCAGGTGCTGGGTCACCTCTTCCTGGCGGCCGCTCGCCACGTGGAGGCGGCGTGTCACCTGGTCATGCTCACCTCGGGGGCGGCCCGCAGCGTCTATCCCGGGTGGTCGTCCTATGGTGCGGGCAAGGCTGCCATCGACCAGTGGGTGCGCAACGTCGGGGTCGAACAGGACCGGCGCGGAGGTACCCAGGTGCTGTCCATCGCCCCCGGTACGGTCGACACCGACATGCAGGCCACGCTGCGGGCGGCGACCGAGGATGCCTTCCCCCAGCGCCAGAAGTTCCTGGACCTCCACCGAGACGACCGCTTGAGTGATCCGATCGACGTCGCAGAGCGAATCTGGCGCCTGCTCGAGCGAGGCCTCGACAACGGCAGCGTGGTCGACCTCCGGGAGATCGACGACTGACGGCTTGCCGTCCGTCGCCTCTGGCTTCGTGCACGTCCTGTCCAGTCGCATCCTGGTCCGCCCCGTCGATCTCGACCGCGCCCTGGCCTTCTACGGCGACACGCTGGGCCTGGCCGTGTCCCGGGAGTTCGGGGCGGGGTCGCAGCGCGGTGTGGTGTTCTTCCTCGGCGGGGGCTTCCTCGAGGTCTCCGGACGTGCCACCGACACCGCCGGGTCGGCCGTGGAGCTGTGGCTCCAGGTGGACGACGTCGACGCCGTGCGCGCCGAGTTGGAGGTGGCGGGCGTCGAGATCCTACGGCCGCCTGTGGTCGAGCCTTGGGGGTTGCGCGAGATGTGGATCGCCGATCCCGACGGACTGCGCATCGTCGTGGTGGAAGTACCGCCCGACCACCCCCTGCGGCGCCGACCGGCTGTGGCGAGCTGAGTGGTGACGGGGCTGGAGATGCCAGGGCTGCCGGCCGGGTCGGCTACCCGCCGATCGGGTACAACGCCCTCAACGTCCCACCGGGCCGTTGCGACAAGGAGGAGGACGAGTGATCGGATTCATCGTGTTCGGCCTGGTGGTCGGCGTCATCGCCCGTCTATTGGTTCCCGGTCGCCAGCATCTGAGCATCGTCGTCACCCTGCTGCTCGGGGTGGTCGGCTCGGTCGTGGGCGGCGTCGTGGCCAACCTGTTGGGCACGGGCAACATCTTCGAGCTCAACATCATCGGCTCGCTCGTGGCCATCGCCACCGCGGTCGTCCTCATCGTGATGGCGTCACGGGCCAACATGGTCCGCCGCCACCACCAACCTTGATTCCGCAAGAGACGAGCTACACGTCGGGAACCAGGTAGTCCACGCCGACGCAGCGGTGGATCGGTCTCCATCGAGAAGCTGACGGAGCCCTCCAGCACGCGGACCACCCCCAGGTACGGTCAGCCGCCCGTCCTCTCGGAAGCCGGTGATCCGACGCTTCATGGGGGACGAGGTCGCTGGCGGCGGTGGCAGTCAGCCTTGGTTGCGACGGCACTCCTCCCGCTCGATGGAGCGGAGCTGGTCGAGTCGGGGCTGGTGGCGGCCTCCCTCGAAGGCCGTGGTGAGGAAGATGTCGACGATGAGCAGGGCGAAGGCGTCGGCAAGGATGCGGGCCCCGAGGGAGAGGACGTTGGCGTCGTTGTGCTGGCGGGCCAGCCGGGCGGTGAACTCATCGAGGCAGAGGGCGGCACGTACGCCATGGACCTTGTTGGCGGCAATGGCTTCGCCCTGACCGCTGCCCCCGATGACGATGCCCCGGTCGGCCTCCCCGCCGACCACGGCCCGCCCGGCGGCGGCGCACAGGTCGGGGTAGTCCACCCGCTCCTCGGAGTGGGTGCCGAGGTCGTTCACCTCGTGGTCGCTGTCGCCCAGGGCGTCGATGACGACACCCTTGAGCCGGTAGCCGGCGTGGTCGGCGGCGATGGCGATGCGCATCAACCGGTGCGAAGGTGGCGAGACGGTGCTTGAGAGCCCACGACGACATTCTGCCCAACGCGACCGCCCTTCACCAGGGGGCGGTGACCCATGGAGTGACCGGTGGTTCCACGGTGGGCTCACAGCGTCTCGGTGGCGATGAGGATCAACATGCCCGCCGCCAGGGTGAGCCCCACGTTGCCGGTCCGCCAAGCCACGAACGTGGCCACGATGCCAGCGAGGAGCCGGGGCTGGAGCAGGTCGAGCTCGCCCTCGGGGCGCACGAGAGCGGGGAGGACGATTGCGGCCAGCACCGCCGGTGGTATCTGGCGCAGCACACGGGTGGTGGCTGGAGGAACGTTGGCCAACCGGTGAGCGAAGGCGAGGAACGACGCCCGCATGGCGTAGGTCCCGGCCCCGGCCAGGACGATGGCGAACCACAGGCGCGTCATGAGGTCGGTTGGTCCGGTGGTCGCCCGGCCCGATCGCTCGACAGGTCGCTGAGGACGCCAGCGGCGACGCCGAACGCGGCGCCGACCAGGATCGACAGCGGACCGGCTCCCACCTCGGCTGCGATCACGGCCGAGGTGCCGCCGATCGCGGCGGCGGCCGTGGCGGGAAGGGTGATGAGCAGGGGGACCAGGAGCACGAGGAACACGAGGGGGACGGCGAAGTCGAGGGGAACGTCTTGGGGGACGGCACGCCCGACCAGGACACCGATGATCGTCGCCATCTGCCAGGACAGCCAGAGCATGGTGCCCGCACCCAGGTAGTACGGCAGCCGGGACTCGGGATCGGTCCCCGCCGACCAGCGGATGACGGAGAGGGCGTATGCCTGGTCGGTGAGGAGGTAGGCGGCACCAAGCCGGCGGCGCAGCCGTTCGTGGCCCAGATAGGGGGCCAGCGAAGCCGAGTAGAGCACCAGGCGGAGGTTGACCACCCAGGCGGCGAGCACGGCGACCGCGGCCGAGCCACCTTCGGCGAGCACCTCGGCAGCAGCGAGTTGCGCAGCGCCGGCGAACACGATGCCCGAGAGCCCGATCGCCGCCCAGGCACCGAGGCCCTCGGCGACCGGTACGGCGCCGGCCACCAGCCCGAAGGGCACGACCCCGAGGAGCATGGGCGCCACGGCGACAGCCCCGGCGCGAGCCTCGGCGAGCAGGTGCACCAAGAGATGATGGTGCTCGGCGCTCCGTGCCGGGCACTCTTTTCGACTCGACCGAGTCCCAGGCCCGGAGCGGGGGCAAGACAGCGTGCAACTGCCACTTCGATGGTGGGGGTAGGGCGAGCGGCACGACTACGGGAACGGTTGGAGGCAGCATGGTGCTCGCGTGGCCATCCGAGGACAAGGTGATGGGCAAGCTGGGAAGCTGTGGCCCCTGGCGGCCGGGGTACCGACGCCGATGAGGCCGAGGCGCGTCTTCAGCCGCCCCCGCTCGGGGACCGGCCCGCCTCACTGGACACGAGCGACAGGTCTGTTCCGGTTGCCACAGTGACCGTGCCTCCGCCCGCCGCCGTGGCCGCAACCGCCGAGACCTCTACACCGACCGAGCCCGTCTGAACCAGCAGCGGGGGAACCAGAGCCGAGGAGAGACGATGCCCATCAGGTTGCAGGCGCTAGCGCAGCGAGCCGAGGAGCTTGCCATCTTCGACCGGCCCGGCACGTGGCTGGGGCGGCAGGTGAGCCGCATCGTCAAGCCAGGGCCGGCGAAGGACGCCCTGAGCGGTACCTGGCTGGGACACCCGCTCCACCCGCTGCTCACCGATGTCCCCATCGGCGCCTGGGCCAGCTCTTTGGTCCTCGACCTCGTCGGAGGGAACCAGACCCGCCGGGCGGCCAGGATGCTGGTCGGGGTGGGCCTGGTCAGCGCCGCGCCGACGGCGGCGGCGGGGCTCAGCGACTTCTCGGACACCTCCGGGGTGGAGCGCCGGGTCGGCGCCGTCCACGCCACCTTCAACTCGGTGGCCCTCTGCCTCTACGCCGCGTCCTGGCTGGCTCGCCGACGAGGGCGGCACTCGACAGGGGTGGCTCTCGGCCTGGGCGGCGGACTCGCCGTGGTCGGCGGTGGCTTCCTCGGTGGCCACCTTGCCTATGGGATGGGGCTGGGGGTCGACCGCACGGCCTTCGACCAGGAGCCCGGGGAGTGGACGCCGGTGGTCGAGGAGTCCCAACTGGCCGAGGGCCAGCCGACGTCGGCCGAGGCCGGTGACGTCCCCCTGGTGTTGGTGCGCCAGGAGGGGCGCGTGCTGGCCCTGGCCGACACCTGCACCCATCGGGGCGGTCCCCTCCACCAGGGCGAGCTCGAGGCCGACGCCGTCATCGTCTGCCCCTGGCACGGCAGCGCCTTTGCAATGGAGGACGGCGAGGTCGTGCGCGGACCTGCCACGGCCCGCCAGCCCGCCTATCAGACCAGAGTGATCGACGGCACCGTCGAAGTCCGCCTGGGCCAACCCTCGGCGTAGCCGGCGCCGCCCGACGAGAGGAACATCGTGATGCAGCGGTACGCGTGGGCGACGGCCGCCATCGTCGTCGCTCTCGTGCTCGCCTTCGCCGCCGTCGAGGCGGCCGGTGTCGGCGTGCTGAGCGACCCGCGCGCCGCCATGTCCGACGGCGGTGCCTTCGCCGCCCTCGTCGGCGTGGGGTTGCTTATCGGCGACGTCGTGCTGCCGGTTCCGTCCAGCCTGGTGATGCTGGCCCACGGCGCCCTGTTCGGGGTGGGGCTCGGTACGCTCCTCTCGCTCCTCGGCACGGTCGGCGCCGCCGTCGCCGGCGTGTGGATCGGTCGGCGCAGCGAGCGTCTGCTCGGTGTACCCGCTGGCGAACGCCGGCGGGCCCAGGATCTCGTCGACCGGTGGGGTGCGGTCGCCGTCGTGGCCACCCGGCCGGTGCCGGTGCTCGCCGAGGCCGTGGTGATCATGGCTGGGGCAGCCGGCGCATCGGCGCTTCAGGTCGCCGTCGCCGCCGCCGCCGGGGGGTTGCCGGCGGCGGTGCTCTACGCCCTGGCCGGCTCCCTCGTGGTCCACGCAGCCAGTGGCGCAGCGGTGTTTCTCGCCGTGGTGGCCCTGGCTGCGGTGTTCTGGCTGGTCTCGACCCGGCAGCGCAACGGCTCAGGGCTGCGGCGGACGTGATGGATGAGGTCCGCCTCGAGGTGGTCGCCTCCGGGTTCGACTTCCCGACCAGCGCGGTGGTCGACGACCACGGCGTCGTCCACGTCGTCGAGTCGGGGCTCGCATTCGGGGGAGCCGAGCCGGCGGCACGGTGTGGCGGGTCGGCCTCGACGGCGAGCGGGAGCTGGTCGTCGAGGGGCTGCGCCCGCCAGTGAACGCGATCGCCGCCCACGCCGCCGCGGCCAGGTCGGCGGGGAGGAGCTGTGGTCTGCCGCCCGCTGGGGCTGCCCAGCACCTTCTCGAGCGAGTGAGTCGGGAAGGCGGGATTCGAACCCGCGACCTCAGCGTCCCGAACGCTGCGCGCTAACCAAGCTGCGCTACTTCCCGGAGAGCCCGATCCTACCCGAGCGACATGGGTACACCGCCGGAGGGAGCGGTGTGGGCCATCGGCGCGTCGGTGGTGTCGTGGTAGGTCTCGCCGGCCAACAGGGCATGCACGGCCCGGCGCAGCCGGATGGGGTCGAGGGGCTTGATCAGCCAGCCTTCCGCCCCGGATCGTCGGGCCAAGAAGACATCGGCGCGTCGGTCGAGGAGCATGAGCACGGGCACGTGGCCCACCCGGCCCGCACCCTCCTCCAGGCGCAGGTTGAGACAGGCGGCCATGCCCCCCATGTTGCCGATCTGGAGGTCGAGCACCACGAGGTCGGGCAGGCGCTCGACCACCGCGGGCAGCACGTCGAGGCCGGCGAGCACGCTGCGCACCTCGATCTCGGGCCCACCTACGCCGGCAGTGACCTCATCGAGGACCCAGGGGGCGTCGCTGGCAACCAGGATGTCGGCCATGGTGGCCGAGCGTACCCGTCGGGTCGCCGAGCGGCCGCGGGTAGGGTGTCGCCCCGGCGCCCCGCCTCTTTCTGCCCGCCAGCCCTTGGAGGTCCCGTGCTCGAGATCAACGTCGACGACACCGGGGAGTACACCGTGTGCCGCCCCGTGGGCGAGCTCGATGCCTTCACCGTCGGGCAGTTCCGCGAGGTCCTCACCGAGCTGGGAGGCAGCCAGCGGCTGCTCATCGATCTCTCGGGCGTCCCCTTCCTCGACTCCGCCGGCCTCGGCGCCCTCATCGGCGGTGTGCGCCGGGCCCGCGAGGCGGGCGGCGACGTGGCCGTCTACGGTGCCCGTCCGGCCGTCGCCCGTCTGTTGCACACCACCGGCTTCGACCGCGTCGCCTCGGTCTCCGACGACGAAGCCTCGGCGGCGGTGGCCCTCTCCGACGCCCCACCCCCCGGTGTCGAGGGCTGAGATCCGGACTCTGCCCTGTCCTCGGAGAGCACCCGAATCACCTTGCCGGGAAGAGGTAGGTGGCGATGCGGGCCAGGGTGTCGAGGTCGTGCACGTCGTCGGCCAGGAAGGGCACTCGCACCACCGGCGCCGGCGCCACTTGCGCACTGAGCTCGGCCAGGGTCGACTCCTCCCCGTCGGCGATGGCCCGTAGATCACCCAGGTTGGCGAACAGCGAGCCGAGGGGGGTCCCGGCCAGCGTCCGGGCCCGGGCCCGGTCGGCCTCGGCCCGGCCCGAGCCGAAGCGAGGATGCAGGCGGTTGACGATCAACGATGCCACCGAGATGTCCGACTCCCCGAGCTTGGTGGCGAAGAACGACGCCTCGGCCACCGTGTCGGCCCGGGGCGAGGCCACCAGCACGTAGGCGGTGGCCGGGTCGACGAGCAGGGCCTGCACCCGGGCGGCCCGGTCCCGAAAGCCCTCCTCCATCCCCTCGAAGGCGCTGAAGAAGGCCAACGCGTCGTCGAGCACCTCGCCCCCCACCACCTTGGACACGGTGCGCACGAAGGCCTGGGCGGCCAGGTTGACCGCCCGCAGGTAGGCCCGCGTCGGGCTCATGAGCAGCCGGTAGAGGCGGTGGTCGAGGAAGTTGGTCAGGCGCCGGGAGGCGTCGATGAAGTCGAGGGCGTTGCGGGTCGGCGGGGTGTCGACCACCACGAGATCGAAGTCGGCCTCCTCGTGCAGCTCGTAGAGCTTCTCGCCGGCCATGTACTCCTGCGTGCCCGACAGGGCGCTGGAGATGTTGCGGTAGAAGCGGTTCGAGAGGATGCGCCGGGCCTGGTCCGCGTCGGCGCTGTGCTTGGCCACCAGGTCGTCGAAGGTGGACTTGGTGTCGAGCATCATGGCCCACAGCTCGCCGCTCCAGTCGCCTCCGATGCGGCTGGGGGTGTTGGTCAAGGTGCCGATGCCGAGGGTGTCGGCCAGGCGCTTGGCCGGGTCGATGGTCACCACCACGGCCCGGCGCCCCTCCCGGGCCCCCTGGAGCCCGAGGGCGGCGGCGGTGGTCGTCTTGCCCACTCCCCCCGACCCGCAGCACACGACGATGCCGGCGCGCTGGACGAGCTCGGCCAGGCTGGCGCCCGTGGTCACGGCGTGGTCTCCGGCGAGGGCACCGGCGGGGTCTCCGGCGGCGGTGGATCCAGGGTGGTCACCTCGTCGCGCAGGGCGGCGGCCAGGACGTCGACGTGGGCCGGGCCCAGGTCGGCGGCGAAGAGGAAGGGTAGACCCACGCGGGGGATGGGCAGTCGCTCGTCGAGGCGCTCGAGCTGTGCCTCCTGGAGCGCCTGGCGGTGACGGTGGAAGCTGGCGGCGCCGGCCAGGGCCTCGGCCTCGCCCGGCCGCAGGGTCACCCCCGCGGCATCGGCCGCCTCGGCGGGGTCGACGTCCAGGCCGGGCAGCGGGAGGTACAGGCCGTTGACCACCACCGGACCGAGGCTGATGCCGAGCCGGTCCTCCAGGGTGAACGCCGTCTCCACCGCCTCGTTCACCGGTGTCTCCTCGGGCAGGGTGACGAGCATGACCGAGCAGCGGACGGGGTCGGTGAGCAGCTCGAGGACGTCGCGGGCCTGGGCGTTGATGGGCCCCACCCGCACGGCGTCGAGCAGGCCCCGGACCGACAGCAAGAAGGTGATGGCGTGGCCGGCGGCGGGGGCGTCGACGACGATGAGGTCGGCAGCCTCGCTGCGCTCCAGCGACTTCACCTTGCCGAGGATGAGGATGTCCTTGATGCCCGGTGCCGCGGTCGACACCACGTCCATGGCGCCGGTGGAGACCAGGCGCCGGGAGATGCGGCGCAGACCGTGGTCCTCCAGGTACTCGAGCAGGGCGTCGTCGGGGGTGATGGTGCGACCCCGGACCTCGGCGATGGTGCCCGCGGCCGGGGCCAGGCTGGACTCGATGTAGGTGAGGGGCGGGCGTCCGAAGAGACGGGCCAGGCCCGAGGCCTGCTCGACCTGCACGATCAACGTGGTGAGGCCCTGGCGTGCGGCCATGCGGGCCAGGGCGGCCGCGACCGTCGTCTTGCCCACGCCACCCTTCCCGGCAACGATGACCACTCGGGATGCACGTAGGAACTGGCCGGGGTCCACAGCTTCCTCTCCGGGGGAGACCATCGGGCAGGCTAGTGGTGTGGCCCCTCGTGGTCGCCTTTGCGGCCGGTCTGTGGTCGATGGCCCCCGCCGGCGCCCAGGAGCCCCAGGGCCGATCGGGGACCCGGTCGTTCGTGAACGTGGTCCAGGTCACCGGCTACCTCGATCCGGTGATGACCGACTTCATCGACCGGGCCATCACCGAGAGCGAGCGCGACGGCGCCGAGGCGCTCATCCTCCAGCTCGACAGTCCCGGCTCGGTCCTGGCCCCCGCCGAGCTCGACGCCCTGGTGTTTCGCGTCGGCCACGCCGACGTCCCCATCGCCGTGTGGGTGGGCGAGAGCGGCGCCCAGGCCTTGGGTGGCGCCGCCAACGTCGTCCTGGCCGCCCCGTTGGCCGGCATGGCGCCCGAGTCCCGGCTGGGCCGGGCGTCGGCGCCGATCTTCGCCGAGCTGCCTCGAGCGGTGCGCAGCGGCACCGTCGGCCCCGAACAGGCGCAGGAGCTGGGCCTGGTCACGCTCAACCAGGAGGAGTCGGCCGTCTTGGGCAGCTTCCTCGCCGCCCTCGACGGGCGGGAGGTCGCCGGAGAGGCCCTGGAGACGGCCAGCTTCGAGGCGGTGGAGGCCGGCCCCCCCGAGGCCACCCTCACCGTCGACGCCCGGTTGGCCAAGCTCGACCTGGTGCCCCGGCTCATGCACACCGTGGCCAGCCCTCCGGTGGCCTATCTGTTGGTGTCGGTCGCCCTGGCCCTGCTGGTCTTCGAGCTCTTCACCGCCGGCGTGGGGGTGGCCGGGATGGTGGGTGCGCTCTGTGGCGTCCTGGGCGCCTACGGCCTGGCCGTGTTGCCCACCTCGCCCGTCGGCCTGGCCCTGCTGGCGCTGTCGGTCTTCGGCTTCGCCGTCGACGTGCAGACCGGGGCACCCCGGATCTGGACCGGGATCGCCGTGGTTGCCTATGCCGTGGGATCGTTGCTCCTCTTCGACGGGGTGGGCATCGGCTGGCTCCCCCTGGTGACCGGCGTGGTGGGCATGGTGTTGTTGATGCTGGCCGGTCTTCCCGCCACCGTGCGCAGCCGGTTCTCGACGCCCACCATCGGCCGGGAGTCCATGATCGGCGAGATGGGCGAGGCCATGGCCGAGACCGCCCCCGAGGGCGTGGTGCGGGTGCGCGAGGCGCTGTGGCCGGCTCGCACCAACCGAGCCACGCCGATCGCCGCCGGCCAACGGGTGCGGGTGACAGGTATCGACGGGCTGGCCCTGGAGGTCGAGCCCGAGGAGGGCGGCGCCCGGGACTATCGGGAGCGCCGGCCTTCCCGAGGCGAGAAAGCCCGGGGCGAGGGATGATGCGAGGAGGGTGACCGGCAGGACGAGCACCCGCCGAGGTGACGGTGGCCCCGCCGCCACGGCCTTGTGGCCCGTTGACTGGCTTCGTTATGGTCGCTCGAGAGGCGATTGGAGGAACATGGCGACGGCACTGCGAACCAACGAGGCCTGGCAGACCCGGGCCGCCTGTCGGGGCCCCCACGCCTCGGTGTTCTTTCCTCCGTCCACTCCCGAGCCCAGCGACGTGCGGGCCGAGCGGGAGCAGCGGGCCAAGTCCATCTGCGCCCGGTGCCCGGTCCGCCGCCCCTGCCTCGACTTCGCCGTGCGCACCAGGGAGGCCCACGGCATCTGGGGCGGCCTCACCGAGGTGGAACGCCACTCCCTGGTGTAGCCCGAGCCGTCGCTCAGCGCTCGGCCGCCTGGGCCGGCAGCCTCGGCCCGGCGATGCGCAGATCACCCCGGCGGCGGGTGATGCCCCGCCCGTCGAGCAGGCCCAGCAGGGGCAGGAGGAACTTGCGGCTGGTGCCCAGCGCGTCGCGGATCTGGGCCACGGTGACGCCGTCGGGGTGGTCGGCGAGCAGGGGCACGAGGATCGCCGCGGCCTGGTCGACGGCGCCGGGGGAGAACCAGGTGCCGTCGCTCTCGGCCACCAGCCCCCGGCGCACCAGCTCCCGTAGCTCACCCCGGTCGACCCCCTCGGGCGCAGGCGGGGTGAAGGGGCTGGCTTCGAGCACGGCGAGGTAGGGGTGGTCGACCAGCGGGTCGACCGCATCGGGACGCCGGGCCCGTCCGGCGTCGATGACCACGTCGTCGACGGTGGCCAGCACGGCCCGCTCCCTGGGGTCGAGGGAGGCCACGTCGAGCCCGAGCGGTCCGGCGGCGTCCACGGCCTCCTCCACGGCTTTCCTGGTCCGGGCCAGGGCCGACGGGTCGACCACCCACGGCCCGAGCTGTGGCCTCTGGGGCCGGCCGACCAGGCGCTCGAGCACCTCGGCCTCCACCCACCCCCGTTCGGCCACCACCCTGGACACCGAGCGATCGGGACGGGCCCGCGCCGCCGGCAGGGTCGGGTCGACGTCGAGCACCTCGCCGCCACCCACGGTCTCGGCCCGACCCGTCTCCCGCAACACGAAGCGGTCGCCGGGAACGAGGGGCAGGGGGTCGGCCAGGTGGAGGCGGACCAGTCCGGCGTCTCCGGGGGCCAGGGCGGAGCCACCCAGCACCCGCAGGCGCACCGGGCGCTCGCCCGAGCCCAGGTAGGCCACGTAGGCCCCCCGTCGGGACACCTCGTGGTCGAGCGAGTCGAGTACGGCCAGGCTGGCGTCGAGTCGGCGGGTGAGGTGCCACTGGCGGGGACGCACCAGGGCGTCGCCCCGCACCACGTCGTCGTGGCCGACGCCCACCACGTTGACCGCCACCCGTCGACCGGGGCCCACGGTGGGCAGGGACTCCTGGTGGCTCTGCAGGGCCCGGACCCGCACCTGGCGTTCGGCGGGTGCGACGACCAGCTCGTCGTCGACGGCCAGGCTGCCCCCGGTCAGCGTGCCGGTGAGCACCGTGCCCGAGCCCTTGGCCGCGAAGCTGCGGTCGATCCACAGCCGGGGCCGTCCCTCGTCGGCGGCGGTGGGGGTGGTCCCCAGGAGCCGGTCGAGCGCGGCCCGCAGGTCGTCCAGGCCGGCGCCGGTGGGTGCGTCGACCTCGACCACCTCGGCCCCCTCGAGGAACGTCCCCGCCAGGTGGTCGGCCACGTCCATGTTGGCCAGCTCACGGTGGTCGTCGTCGACGATGCCCACCTTGGTGAGCGCCACCAGGCCATGGCTGACGCCGAGGAGCTCGAGGATGCGCAGGTGCTCCTCGGACTGGGGCTTCCAGCCCTCGGTGGCGGCCACCACGAACAAGCAGGCGTCGACCGCCCCCACCCCGGCCAGCATGTTCTTGATGAAGCGGATGTGGCCGGGGACGTCGACGAAGGCCAGGCCCCGGCCCGAGGGCAGGGTGGCCCAGGCGAAGCCCAGGTCGATGGTGAGCCCCCGGGCCTTCTCCTCGCCGAAGCGGTCGGGATCGATGCCGGTGAGGGCGTGGACCAGGGTGGACTTGCCGTGGTCGACGTGGCCGGCGGTGGCCACGACGTGCATCTGGCGCGTCGTCCCGTCCGCCGGCCCGGGACTCGCAGGCGGCGCGGTCACGCCGGTGTCGCCGCCAGCTCGGACAGGGCCCGGGCCAGGCCGGCGTCGTCGGGCGGATCGACGGTGCGCAGGTCGCACACCGTCACGCCGTCGACCACCCGGGCCACCACCGGCGGCGTGCGGGCCCGCAGGGCGGCGCTGTGGTCGCCGTCGACGGCCACGCCGGCCGAGGGGATCTCCACACCCGGCAACGTCCCCCCGCCGGTCACCGAGGCACAGGCGACGGGACGGCCGACGCCGAGGGCGCGGGCCCGGGTCTCCAGGGCGGCGACGGGCAGGGTGGCCATGCGCCAGAAGCCGATGGCCGCGCCCTCGCGGCGCAGGTAGGCGAGGGCCACGTCCTGGAGGGCGCCCAGCACCAGGCCGCCGGGGCGCAGCGCCCGGGCCAGGGGGTGCGACGTGCAGGCCGCCACCAGCTCGGCCCGCCCGGCGATGACCCCGGCCTGGGGGCCGCCCAGCAGCTTGTCGCCCGAGAAGGTGACGAGGTCGGCGCCGGCGGCCAGGGTCTGGCGGGCGGCGGGCTCGTCGCCCAGCCACGACGGTGGGCCGCCGGGCAGCCAGGGGGTTGCGGCGTCGAGCAGGCCCGAGCCGATGTCGGCCACCACGGGCGGCCCCAGGCCGGCCAGGGCGGCGACGCCCACGTCCTCGGTGAAGCCGGTGATGCGGTAGTTGGAGGCGTGCACCTTGAGCACGAGGCCGACGTCGGCGCCCGGGGCCTGCACGGCGCCGGCGTAGTCGCCCAGGCGGGTGCGGTTGGTGGTGCCCACCTCCACCAGCCGGGCGCCCGACTGGGCCAGCACCTCGGGGATGCGAAAGCCCCCGCCGATCTCCACCAGCTCACCCCGGCTGACCACCACGTCGCGGCCACCGGCCAGGGCGGCCAACACCAGCACCACGGCGGCGGCGCAGTTGTTGACCACCAGCGCCCGCTCGGCCCCGCACGCCCGGGCCAGCAGGGGCCCGGCCCGGTCCTGGCGCGAGCCCCGGCGGCCGTCGCCGAGGTCGAGCTCGAGGTTGGAGTAGCGGCCTCCCGGCGAGGCCACCGCGATGGGCGCCCGTCCCAGGTTGGTGTGCAACAGGACCCCGGTGGCGTTGATCACCGGCTGCAGCAGGGCGCGACCAGCCGCCTCCGCCCGGGCGGGGGCCGACATCGGGTCCCCCTCGGCGATGGCTTCCCGCGCCACCTCCACCAGCACGGGGTGGGGGAGCCCGGTGCCCGCCAGCGATCGCGCCAGGGCGTCGACCGAGGGCGGACGGGCGGTGTCGGGCACGCCCCCATACTGCCGGAGGGGCCGGCTCGCGTTGATTCGGCCTACCGGCAGGTCGAGTTTTACGGGATCGAGCCGGCCTGCACCCAGGGGTCGAGGTCGACTTCGACTCGAGGGGGATCGACTCGTGGGCGGTGCTGGCCTGGCTCGACGACGACCAGCCTGCCTCGAACCACGTGGAGGAGGCCATGGACGACCAGCCACCGTCGGGTGGCCTCCCGTGCCTGGTGCAGGATCTGCGCTCTTGACCTCTGCGGTGCCCAGGTCCGGACCCCTCCTTACACTCGACCCGGCATGCGCGTGCTGGGCCGCTCGGTCGTCCTCGTCGTCGTCACCGCCGTGGTGGTCCCCCTGCTCGCCGCGGGCACGGTGTTGGCCGCGCTGGTGTTCCTGCCCCTGCCCGCCTCCCTCCCGCCCGCCAAGCCCGGGGTCGAGGCCCTCGTCAGCCGGATCTACGACATCAACGGCAACGAGATGGGCGTGTTCCGCCAGTTCGACAGCTCCAAGCCGGTGCGGCGGGGCGACATCCCCGAGGTGTTGAAGCAGGCCGTGATCGCCTCCGAGGACCGTCGCTTCTACCAGCACAGCGGCGTCGACCTGCGGGGGACGGCCCGGGCCCTGTGGGCCGACATCCGCAACCAGGAGGTGGTCCAGGGCGGCTCCACCATCACCCAGCAATACGTCAAGGGCGCTTACGTCGGCGGCGAGCGCAGCCTCTCCCGCAAGGTGCGCGAGGCCGTTCTGGCCAGCCAGCTCGATCGCCAGGTGGACAAGGACGAGATCCTGTTCCGTTACCTGGAGCGCATCTACCTGGGCGAGGGCGCCTACGGGGTGGGGGCCGCGGCCGAGACCTACTTCCGCAAGGCGGTGTCCGACCTCAACCTCTCGGAAGCGGCGCTGCTGGCCGGGCTCATCCCCGCCCCGAGCCGCTACGAGCCGCGTGGCGACCCTGCTCAGGCCGAAGAGCGGCGCCTGCTCGTCCTCGACGCCATGCTCGGCGAGGGCATGATCACGCCCGAGGAGCACGCCGAGGCGGCGGCCCAGCCGGTGTGGCTGGCCGCGGCGGGTGCGACCCCGCCCGAGGGCGGGGCCACCGTGGTCCACCCCCGGGAGCAGGCTGAGACGGCCTACCCCTACTTCGTCGACTACCTCCAGCGCTACCTCTCGGACCGCTATGGCGAGGACGCCGTCTACCAACGGGGGCTGCGGATCTACACCACCCTGGATCCCCGGATGCAGGCCGAAGCGGAGCGGTCGGTGGCTGAGACCCTGTCGGGCACCGAGCCACCGCTGGAGATGTCGCTCGTGTCCGTCGAGCCCCTGACCGGCTTCGTCAAGGCCCTGGTGGGTGGGCGCGACTTCGCCTCGTCCCGGGTGAACCTGGCCCTGGGCCCGGCCGGTGGCGGCAGCGGGCGCCAACCGGGCTCGGCGTTCAAGCCCTTCGTGCTGGCCCAGGCGTTCGAAGAGGGCATTGCCCCGACCCGCAGCTACTCGGGCGCCAGCCCCATGGTCGTCGGCGACAAGTCGTTCTCGAACTTCGGGGGTTCCTCCTACGGCCGGGTCGACCTGCGCACGGCCACCCGCCAGTCGATCAACACCGCCTACGTGCAGCTCCTCCAGGATGTGGGCGTGCCTGAGACGATGGACCTGGCCCGGCGCATGGGCGTGTCCACCTCGAACTACCAGGAGGGCGTGCACGGACTGTCCATCGCCTTGGGTTCGCTCGACGTGGCCCCGATCGACATGGCCTCGTCCTTCGGGGTGTTCGCCGCCCGGGGGGAGCGGGCCGAGCCCACGCCGGTGGTCCGTGTCCTCGACGCCGAGGGCAAGGTGTTGGAGGACAACGCCGAGGCCGAGCGCACCCGGGTCCTCGAGGAGATCAGCGCCGACAACGTCAACCAGATCCTCCAGGGCGTGCTCCAAGCCGGAGGCACCGCCGGTGACAACGGGCTCGACCGCCCGGCGGCGGGCAAGACCGGCACCGCCCAGGACAACGGCAACGCCTGGTTCGTGGGTTACACCCCGACGCTGTCGACGTCGGTGTGGATGGGCTACTCCGACGCCCCCCGCCCCCTCGTGGGCATCAAGGGGGTCCGGGCGGTCACCGGAGGGAGCCTGCCCGCGGAGACCTGGGAGTCCTTCATGCGGGGGGCGCTGGCCGACGTGCCCGTGACCGACTTCACCGAGCCCGCCCCCATCACCGACCTGGCCGACATCCTGCGCCGGCGCTCCCGGGGAGGCTTCGACGTCCGATCCCTCAAGGAGGCCGAGGGGACCAGCCCCGGCGTCTACGTGGAGGAGCTCCCGGCGCCGGCGGTGGAGGCGCCCACGGCCACCACGGCGCCCACGACCACCACCACGACGGTCCAGGGCCGGGACGACGACGACCCGGGTTCGCTCTTCGAGCGGAGGTTCCCCGGTCAGCGTCGGGACGACGACGACGACACGGACCGCGATCGCACGCGGGAAGCTGGCCCGAACCCCCCGGGCTCGGACTGACTCGCGCTCGAACCTGGGTCGGGCCGGTGGCGCCCTCCCGCCACCGCCATCCGACGCCGATCACCCTCTGGTGACCGATGTACGACGGACATGCCGCTCGGTCCCCGCCGGACTACCCGCCGACCCCCTCGGCCTGGCCCCGGTCGTCGGGGCAGACCAGCAGCTCGACACAGGCGTCGCCGATGGCGGGGGCGAAGAACACGTCGTCGGGAGCGAAGCCCAGGGGGGCGTAGGTCCGGGAGCTGACAGCCACCACCTCGCCGCTGGCGTTGACCAGCGGTGCCCCCTGGAACTGCACGCCGACGGGAGTGTCGTGTTGGATGCCGGCCGCGCTCACGTCACCCACCAGGCCCTGGCTGGCCGATCCTCCCGCCGCACCCAGGCCCGAGACGGAGAACACGCGCTCGCCCGTGCGGGTGCCGCCGGCCCAGACCAGGCGCTCCATGCCACCGCGGGGGATCGACAGCAGGGCCAGGTCGCGGCCCTCCTCCCAGCTCACCAGGGTGGCGATCAGCTCCTCATCGCCCTGGCGCACCCGGACCTCGGGGCCGGGCGCCCGGGTGGCGGCCCGGATCGTCGCGAAGGACGTGATCAGGAAGCTCTGCTCGGCGTCGGAGAACACCACGAAGGCGCTGCCCACCGAAGGGGCGCCGTCCTCGTCGAGAGTGGTGACGAAGAACGTCGAGGGTGACACCCGCTCGACGAGCTGCTCCAGGGTGTCGCCCGTGGCACCCAGTCGCTGGAGGGGCTCCAGCTCGGCCCGCACCGCGGCCTTGGCCTCCTCCTGTTCGGTGTCGATGATCTTCACCGCGGTGTCGAGGCGCTCGTCGAAGGTGGAGGCATACTCCACCCCCCGGTCGAGGCGGTAGGCGTAGTAGGCGTAGAGCACGGCGCCGCTGAAGGCGGCGCCCAGCGAGGCAGCCAGGATCAGCGCGCTGATGCCCAGCACCGAGCGGGGGAGCAGTCGGCCCTGCCAGTCAGCCGGAGGCGGACGATGCCGAGGGTGGCCGGAGGCCTCGGAGGACATAGCCCGGCAGGGTAGTGGCGGGGCCATGACCGCCCAGGGCGGGGCGAGAGGGTCTGAGGGCCTGGGTAGCCTGGCCGGCGGTGGCCGCCCTCTTCGTCCTGGTCTTCTTGGTGGTGCCCCTGGTCGAGCTCTACGTGCTCATCCAGGTGGGCTCGGCCATCGGCGCCCTGAACACCATCGCCCTGCTCGTCGTCATGGGCGTGGTAGGGGGCTGGTTGATGAAGCGCGAGGGCCTGGGCGTGGTCCGGCGCGTCCAGGCCCAGCTCCAGGCGGGACGGGTCCCGGCGACGGAGGTGGTCGACGGCTTCTTGATCCTCTTCGGCGGCGCCCTCATGCTCACCCCGGGCTTCATGAGCGACGCCCTCGGTCTGGCCTTGCTCATCCCGCCGGTGCGAGCCCTGGTACGGGTCGGCCTGGCCCGGCGCCTTCGCGCCCGGGTGGTCGGCCGCCACGGTGAGGGCCGCCACCGACGGGACGACGAAGGTCGAGGCGGTGCCGGTTACCTAGACGTCTGAACCCCGGGAGTGCCGGGGGTCTCAGCGGTGGCGCACCCGCCCGCGGGAGCCCCGTGACTCACTGCCGCGGGCGCCTCGTGACTCAGAGGTGGGACCACCTTCCTTGGAGTCGCCGTCCTTGGGGCCGGCGTTCCCCTGGACGGTCTGGGCCCCGCCACCCTCGACCTCCTGGTCGCCACCAGTGTCGAGCTCGGAGTAGCCGCCGTCCTCGGTCTGGGTCAGCGCCGGCGCTGTTGACATGCGCCTGGTGCCGCGGGTGCGCGCCGGTGAGTACCAGGCAGATTCCATCGCGTAGAGGATCATGGCGGGATCATACCCGGCCCGAAACGGTCGGGCCAGGGCTCGGCGTCGCCCGTAGGCTCATCGCGTCGCTACCCGAGGAGGCCACGCCGATGACCGCCGCCGCCGCCGCTCCAGCCGACGCAACCGCAACGCCGGTCCCCATCCTCTCGGCCAGGGGCGTACGCAAGACCTATCGCAGCGGGGTCGAATCGGTGGAGGCGCTCGACGGGGTCGACCTCGACGTGGCCCCCGGTGAGTTCGTGGCGGTCATGGGGCCCTCGGGCTCGGGCAAGACCACCCTGCTCAACTGCCTGTCGGGCCTCGACGACATCGACGAGGGCACCGTCATGGTCGACGGCCAACCCATCCACGAGCTGAGTGACGCCCGACGTACCCGTCACCGGGCCGCGTCCATGGGCTTCGTCTTCCAGGCCTTCAACCTGATCCCGGTGTTCACCGCGGTCGAGAACGTCGAGCTTCCCCTGCTGCTGGCCGGGCGCGGTCCCAAGGAGGCCCGCGCCCGGGCCGAGGAGACGCTCGAGCGCCTGGGCCTGGGAGAGCGCCTGCGCCACCGACCACCGGAGCTCTCCGGGGGCGAGCAGCAGCGGGTGACCGTCGCCCGGGCCATCGCCGGTGCACCCAAGCTGGTGTGGGCCGACGAGCCCACCGGCAACCTCGACACCGAGACGGCGGCGGGCGTCATGGGCCTGCTGACCGATCTCCACGCCGGGGGCCTCACGCTGTTGTTGGTCACCCACGACCAGGCCATCGGCGCCTCGGCCGGTCGCCGGGTGGTGGTGCGCGACGGGCGCATCGTCAGCGACGTGCACCAGCCGCCATCGAATGACGGGGTGATGGCCTGATCACCGCCGCCGTGGTCTCCCTTCCGTTTCTGTTCCTGGCCGCCCGCCGCCCCGTGCTGCGCCGCCTCGCCCTGCGCAACGCCGCCCGCCGGCCCCGTGAGACCGCTCTGGTGGTGCTGGGCTCGCTCCTGGGCACGTCCATCATCACCGGTTCCATGGTGGTGGGCGACACGCTCGACGCCTCGCTCCGCCAGGGAGCCCAGACCAAGTTGGGACCGGTCGACGAGCTGGTCAGCACCTCCTCGGCCACCGAGCAGGGCGAGCTCACGGTGGCGCTCCAGGCCCTCGACGACGACAGCGAGGCGATCGACGGGGTGCTGGCGTTGACCACCCTGCCCGCGGCGGTGGCCGTCCTCGGGCCCGACGGTGAGGCACTGCGGGCCGAGCCCACCGCCACCGTGGTCGAGGTCGACTTCGGCGCGGCCCGGGCCTTTGGGGGCGACCCGGCTGCCACCGGCATCGAGGGCCCCACGCCGGCCCCGGGCCGCACCGTGGTGGGCGAGGACCTGGCCGAGGAGTTGGGTGTGGGCGGGGGCGCCACCATCGTGGTCTACGCCTTCGCTCGCCAGCTCGAACTGGCTGTCGACCGGGTCGTGGCCCAGCGGGGGATCGCCGGGTTCTCGCCCGGGTTCGGCAGTCGTTCGCCGAATCTCTTCGTGGCTCCGGGGACGCTGGCCGAACTGGCGCAGGCGGCCCCGGCCGAGGCGGCCCCGCCCTCGACGTTGGTCGCGGTGTCCAACCGGGGTGGGCCGCTGGAGGGGGCCGACGCCACGGAGGAGGCCACGGCCGCCATCACCGCCCACCTGGGAACGGCGCCGGGCGGGCTGTCGGCGGCCAAGTCGGAGCTGTTGGCCGATGCCGAGGCCGTGGGGGCGGAGTTCACCGAGCTGTTCGGCTCCATCGGCTTCTTCAGCGTCATCGCCGGCGTCCTGCTCCTCGTCAACATCTTCGTGATGCTGGCCCAGGAGCGGAAGTCGGAGATGGGGATGTTGCGGGCGGTGGGGCTGCGCCGGGCCGGCCTGGTGGGATCGTTCAGCCTGGAAGGGTGGATGTACGCCCTGGTCTCGGCGCTACTCGGGACCCTGGTCGGCATCGGCATCGGGCGGGTGGTGGCGGGGGTGGCGGCCGACATCTTCGGTGGGGCCGAGCAGTCCCTGGAGCTGACCTTCGCCGTCGACCCCGCCAGCGTCGAGTCGGGCTTCACCGTCGGCTTCATCATCTCGTTGCTCACCGTGGCTCTCACGTCGTTGTCGATCGCCCGGGTCAACGTCATCCGGGCCATCCGGGACCTGCCCGAGCCTGCGCCGCCTCGGACCCGTCTGCGGGCCCTGGTCGCCGGGGCGGGGATCGTGTTGGCGGCGGGGGCGTGGACGGCGTGGGGCATCCCCGGCGACGAGCCCTACGCCACCCTCGCCGGCCCGGTGCTGGTGCTGGCTGGCCTCGTCCCCCTGTTGTCCCGGTTCCTGCCCCGGCGCCTCCTCGTCTCGGTCGCGGCCGTGGCCGTCCTGGCTTGGGCCATCAGCGCCTTCGGCGTGCTCCCCGACGCCTTCGAAGGTGTCGAGATCCCCATCTTCGTGGTCCAAGGCGTCGTCCTCACCGCCGCCGCCGTGGCCCTGGCCACCCGGAACCAGGAGGCCGTCGGCGCCGTGGTGCGACGCCTGGGCGGCGGGCGTTCGATGGCCGTGCGCCTGGGCCTCGCCTACCCCCTGGCTCGGCGCTTCCGCACCGGGATGATCCTGGCCATGTACAGCCTGGTGGTCTTCACCCTCGTGTTCATCGTGGTGTTGAGCAACCTGTTCTCCAGCCAGATCGACAGCTTCACCGCCGATGTGGCCGGGGGCTTCGAGCTCCAGGTCTCTTCCAACGCCACCAACCCGGTACCGGTCGAGGAGGTCCGCAGTCGCGACGACGTGGTCGCCGCCGCCGCCCTGTCCGACGCCGACGCCGAGTTCCTCACGCCCCGCACCGAGGGCGAGTTCGAGCCCTGGTTCGTCACCGGCATCGACGAGGTGTTCGTCGGCCAGGGGCCCACCGGCCTGGGCGATGTCGGCACCTATCCCGACGCCGACGCGGCCTACCGCGCCGTGCTGGCCGACCCGGGGCTGACGATCGTCAGTGACTTCTTCCTCCAGGACGGAGGCGGGCCCCCCGAGGAGCCCCTGGAGCCCGGCGAGCGCATCACCCTGCGCGACCCGGTCTCGGGGAGCGCGCGCCAGCTCACCATCGCCGCCGTCTCCGACAGCTCCTTCGCCGAAGCCGGTGCCTACGTCTCCCAGGACTCGCTGCGTGAGCTCTACGGGCCCAGGGCGACGGCCAACCGCATCCTGGTGGCCACCTCGGATGCCGCCGATCCCGAGGAGGTGGCGGCCGAGCTCAACGCCGCCTATCTGGCCAACGGGGCCGAGGCCGAGACGTTCCGGGAGCTGGTGGCCACCAATCTGGCGAGCCAGACCCAGTTCTTCCGCCTCATGCAGGGCTACCTGGCCCTGGGCTTGGTGGTGGGCATCGCCGGGTTGGGCGTGGTCATGGTGCGGGCGGTACGGGAGCGCCGGCGCCAGATCGGCGTGCTGCGGGCCCTGGGCTACCCGTCGGGGGCGGTCAGGCGGGCCTTTGTGGTCGAGTCCGCCTTCGTGGCCGCCGAGGGCATCTTCATCGGCACCACCCTGGCCCTGATCACCGCCTGGCAGCTCGTGGGCAACGACACCTTCGGCGACGACCTCCCCTTCGCCGTGCCCTGGGCTGAGGTGGCCCTGCTGGTGGTGGTCACCTTCGTGGTGTCCCTGCTGGCCACCGCCGCCCCCGCCCAGCAGGCATCGCGCATCAGGCCGGCGGTGGCGCTGAGGCTGGCTGACTGAGGTTGGTCGCGGCCGTCGAGGCCCTGGCTCGGGCGCCGCTACTTGGGGCCGAGGGCGGCTTCGACGTTGTCGAGCAGGCGAGCACTGCAGCCGGCCATGTCGACGGGCGGGATGGCCTCTTCGACGATGCGCCGGGCGATGGTCCGGAAGGCCTCGGCCGCCGGGCCGTTGCCGTCGCCCAGGGTGACAGGGATCCCGGTGTCGCCCCCGGCGCTGACCGCGGGCTCGATGGGGATCTGGCCGAGCAGGGGGCTGCCGATGTCGTGGGCCAGCGCGGCTCCGCCCCCTGAGCCGAACAAGGCGTAGTCCCCGCCGTGTTCGCAGGTGAAGCTGGACATGTTCTCGATGACCCCGGCGATGCGCAGGTAGGTCTTGCGGGCCATGTCGGCAGCCCGGGCGGCCACCTTCTGGGCACCCACCGCCGGGGTGGTGACGATGAGCATCTCGGCCCTGGGCAGCATGCGGGCCAGGCCCATCTGCACGTCACCGGTCCCCGGCGGCATGTCGATGAGCAGGTAGTCCATGGCGCCCCAGCGCACGTCTTCGACGAAGTGCTGGACAGCGCGGTTGAGCATGAAGCCTCGCCACATCACCGCCGAGTCCTCCTCGTCGACGAGGAAGCGCATGGAGACGACCTTCAACAGACCCTGGCCCACCTGCTTCTCATGGGGGACGATCTTCTTCTCGCCCTCCATCCCGGCCAGGCGCCCGCCCAGGCCGAGCATCCGGGGCACGGAGAACCCACCGATGTCGGCGTCCATCACCCCGACGGTGAAGCCCTGGGCGGCCAGGGCCACGGCCAGGTTGACCGTGACCGACGACTTGCCCACGCCCCCCTTGCCCGAGGCGATGGTGACGACGCGGGTGGTGGCCGGGATCTCGGTCTCGGGAGCTCGTTCGGCGGCGTTGCGCCGGGCCTTGGCCATGGCCGAGGCCTTCTCGTCCTGGGTCATCTCGGTCCAGCGGATGTCGACCTTGGTGACACCCGGGGCGCTCCCCACGCGCGAGCGGACGTCTTTTTGGATCTGGGCCCGTAAGGGACAGCCGGCGGTGGTGAGGGCCACGGTCACGGTGACGACGCCCTCGTCGTCGACGCTGGCGCTCTTGGCCATGCCCAGGTCGACGATGTCGCTGCCCAGCTCCGGGTCGATGACCCCGCGCAGCAGGGCCATCACGTCGTCGGAGGTGGGGCGAGCGGTGGTCGAGACGGCCATTGCCGACATTCTAACGGTAGAGCCCGTGTAAACTCGGGCTGCGATGGAGGACGCAGGCCAGCACCGTCTCGCGCTGTTGAAGGCGTTGGGGGACAACACCCGCTATGCCATCTACCTGGAGTTGGCCCGCTCGCCGGCGCCCCGCTCGACCGCCGAGGTGGCGGAGTCGCTCGAGCTGCACCCCAACACCGTGCGCCCCCACCTCGAGCGCATGCGCGAGGTGGGACTGTTGGCCGTGGAGACGGCGAGCCGGGGTGGCGTGGGTCGCCCCCAGCACCTCTACTCCCTCGAGCCCGAGGCCCCATCGCTGGGACTCGAACCTGCGCCCATGCCGCTGCTGGCTCGACTCTTGGCCCAAGTGGCGGCCCTGGTCGGGGTAGAGGGCGAGGAGGCCGCCGTCGTGGGCCGGGAGCAGGGCCGGCGGTCGGCTGCGCCGGCCACCTTGGCCCCCACCGCCGGGGCGGTCGACGAGGAGGGTGGCCTGTCGGCGTGCGTCGACGGCCTGGTGGCCGACCTCGCCCGCCTCGGGTTCGACCCGGCCGTGGCCGGCGACGGGGAGTCGACCACCGTGGCCTTCACCCACTGTCCCTTCGCCGAGCTGGCCCAGGCTCATCCCGAGATCGTGTGCCAGCTCCACCGGGGGATGGTCGAGGGCTTCGTGGAGGCCCGCGGGGGAGCCGTCGTGGAGCGGTTCGGGACCCTCCTCGACCGCCAACCGTGCCAGGTCGAGCTGTCCCGGGTCTGAGCCGTCGCCGGTAGGCTTGGCGGTGCCAGTCGTTCGAGGCGACCCGCCGTCGTGGCGGTCGCTACCCGAGGTGGAGGAGTCCAGCCATGAGCAACATCGCAACCGAGCAGGTGCAGCCGACCATCGGCAGGGGGCCGTCGCTGTCCCTCAACATCAGTGACAGCGCCGCCGCCAAGGTCAAGCAGCTCCTGGAGGAAGAAGGTGACGCCGAGCTGGCCCTGCGGGTGGCGGTGCGCCCCGGCGGGTGCTCGGGCTTCAGCTACGAGATGTACTTCGACAGTGAGCTCGCTGGCGACGACATCAAGCACGACGTGGCCGGCGTGCGGGTGGTCACCGACCCGACCAGCGCCCGGATGCTGGCCGGCGCCACCCTGGAGTACAAGGACAGCCTGCAGGGTGCCGGGTTCGCCATCAACAACCCCAACGCGCAGCGGACCTGCGGCTGCGGACAGTCCTTCTCCTAGCCCATTGCTGACGGACGGGTCCTGTCACCGAGCGGGATCCTCCCATGACGGCGCCTTGTGGTGGTGGGCGCCGCATGGGCCCCTCCCCTCGGCGCCACCCGTCCGCCAGACGCCAACCTTGCTAGCAACTCGCCGGCCCGTTGGGGCCGGCGAGTCGCGTACGGTGCGAAGTTGAGGACTTGACCGGGGAGATCGCCTTCGAGGTTGACGGGCGGGCGGTCACCGTGGTGGACGACGGTGCTTCGTTGTTGGAGGTGCTGCGCGACCGTCTGGGGGTACGTTCGCCCAAGGACGGCTGTAGTCCCCAGGGCCAGTGCGGGTGCTGCACGGTGCTGGTCGATGGTGCGCCCCGGGTGGCGTGCGTCACCCCCTCGGCACGGGTGGCGGGCCGGCGGGTGACCACCGTCGAGGGGTTGGCCGAGGACGAGCGCCGGCGGTGGGCCGATGCCTTTGTCGCCACTGGCGCCAGCCAGTGCGGGTTCTGCACTCCGGGGATCATCGTGCGCCTCTCCGGGCTGGCCGGCCGAGCGGACCGCGTCGAGGATGACGCCGCGGTCGAACGGGCTCTCGCCGCCCACCTGTGTCGCTGCACGGGGTGGCGCACCATCCTCGACGCCCGGCGCCTCGTGCGTTGTGGTCTGCGGGGGACGACCAGCGCCCCGGTTCCGCGGCCAGAGCGAGATTGGACCTCGGCCGCCACTCGTGCCGCCGTCGAGGGTGGTGTCGCCCAGAGGGTGGGGCCCGAGGTCGCCCTCGGTGGTGGTGGCTTCGCCGACGACAGCGCCCCGGACGGCGCCCTGGTGGCCGTTCCCGACGCGGTGCGGCCCGGCGAGTGGGTGGTGCGGGAGACCCTGGCCGAGGCCCGGGCGGTGGCGGGCAAGGTGCAGGGCCGGCGCACCACCATCGACCCGGGCCACCCCCTGGAGGTGGCCGGGGGGGACTGGGACCTGTGTCTGCGCACCACCTGGGTGGAGCCGGCCTACCTGGAGACCGACGCGTCGTGGTGTGCCCCCGGAGGCGTCCCCACCAGCCCGCTGGCCAACGGCGGCGCCTTCGGGGGTAAGGCCGCCTCTCCGGCGCCGGCCGCGGCCCGCCGTCTGGCCGACGAGCACGGGCGGCCCGTGCGGGTGCTGCTGTCCCGGGAGGACACCGTGCGCCTCGGTCCCAAGCGCCCACCGCTGGCCGCCGGTGTGCGCGTCGACGCCTCGGGCGAGGTGACCGGCGTGGTGCGCGTGGTGCGCACGCCGGGCATCGCCAGCGCCATCGCCAGCGTGGCTCCGGGCCTGGAGGTGGTCGAGGTCGACATCGCCGGGCCTCCCACCTCGGCCGGGGTCCGGGGCGCCGGTTGGGCCGAGGCTCTGATCCTGCTGGCGGCCGCCCGGGGCACCCACCCGGTGACCGTCACCACGCCGGCCGGCGCCACCGCGGTGGTCGGGGTCGACGACGACGGCGTGGGGGTGCGGGTCGAATGTGGCCAGGTCCTCGACGAGGTGGTGCTGCGCTCCTATTGCATCGGGGCGGCGCACATGGCGCTGGGCTGGGTCCGGCGCGAGGCCATCGCCGTGGACGGGGCCGGTGAGGTCCACGACCTGACCATCCGCTCCTTCGGCATCTTGCGTGCGGGCGAGATGCCCCCGGTGGAGGTCGAGGTGGTGCCGTCGGAGCGTGCGCCCGTGAACGGCTCCGACGCCGTGTTCGTGGCGGTGGCCGCCGCCGAGTGGCTGCGCCAGGGTTGCCCCCAGGACTGGCCCACCGAGCGAGAGAACAGGAGAGGTCGATGAGCACCCCGGTAGGCCCCTACAGCCCCTTGGTCCGTGCCGGCGACTGGCTGGTGGTGTCGGGCCAGGTCGGCGTGGCCGGTGGCCAGCTGGTGGGCGGGGGCACCCGGGGTCAGCTGGCCCAGGCCCTCGAGAACCTGGCCGGCCTCCTCGACGGAGCGGGGGCGACGATGGCCGACGTGGTCAAGACGACGGTGTTCCTGCGCCACCTGAGCGACTACGCGGCCATGAACGAGGTCTATGTGGCTGCCTTCGGCGAGCACCGTCCCGCTCGCTCGACCGTCGGGGTGGCCGAGCTGCCCCTCGGCGCCCTGGTGGAGATCGAGGCCTGGGCCTACAGGTCCCGTCGCTAGGCGAGGTCTCCGCGAGCTCGGCGGCTTTGCCGCCGAGACCGAGGCTCTGCTTTCCGCTCTTGCCGGCTTCGCCGACGGGCCGCTCGGGCCACGGCTGCGCTCAGCGCAGCCTCTACGCCCCCCAGCGAGTCTCGCCGAAGCGGTAGCCCACCGAGCGGACGGTGTGGATGAGGGCGGCCCGCTCCTCGCCCAGCTTGGCCCGCAGCCGGCGCACGTGGACGTCGACGGTGCGGGCCCCCCCGTAGTAGTCGTAGCCCCACACCCGGCTGAGCAGGGTCTCGCGCGTGAACACCTTGCCTGGGTGCGACGAGAGGAACTTGAGCAGCTCGTACTCCATGTAGGTGAGGTCGAGGGGCCGTCCGGAGATGGCGGCCTGGTAGGTCTCCAGGTTGAGCACCAAGTCGCCGTACTCCACCAGCTCGGGGCGGGTGCCCTGGCCCGTGCGCCAGAACAGGTGCTTGAGTCGGGCCTCGAGCTCCCGGGGTCGCACCGGGGCCAGGCAGAAGTCGTCGAAGAGGTCCTCTCGCAGCTCCAGGTCGGCGAGCTGGGACCCGCTGACCAGGACCAGGACCGGCTCGAGGGGCAGGTCGCGCTTGCGCAGCGTCCGGCACAGGGCGAAGCCGCCGTCGGGGTCGCGGTCGGCGCCCACCACCGCCCCGGCCCAGCCGTCGTCGGGCTCCAGGCGCGACGCGCCGTCGGCGTCAGTCACCGACTTCCAGGGGTAGCCCCCGAGGTCGAGGGCCTGGGCCAGCTCCGGGGCGGGAGGGTCGGGGTAGATCAACAGCGGCTCCATGCGACTACAGCCGGGGCAGGTAGCGGTCGAGCTCGAACTGGCTCACCTGGGTCTTGTAGTCGACCCACTCCGCCCGCTTGTTGCGAACGATCCACTCGAAGACGTGCTCGCCGAGGGTCTCGGCGGCCAGCTCGGAGGCCTCCATGGCGCCGATGGCCTCGTGGAGGTTGCCGGGCAGGGGACGGATGCCCTCGGCCAGCAGCTCCTCGGCAGTGAGCTCGTAGAGGTTGGCCTGGGTCTCCGGAGGCAGCTCGTAGCCCTCCTCGATGCCCTTCAGGCCGGCGGTGAGCACCATGGCGAAGGCCAGGTAGGGGTTGCAGGCAGGGTCGGGTGCCCGGT
The DNA here is from genome assembly GCA_019348495.1 of Actinomycetota bacterium. Classification (GTDB taxonomy): domain Bacteria; phylum Actinomycetota; class Acidimicrobiia; order Acidimicrobiales; family CADCSY01; genus JADDRA01. Next base: position 51,468 of record JAHWJI010000005.1, read on the forward strand.
ACTCGATGCGGGTGGAGTCGGACTTGCCCCTCTTGGAGTGGGGCACGTTGACCACCACCGAGCGGTTGTTGCGGGCCCAGGAGATGTACACCGGCGCTTCGTAGCCCACCACCAGGCGCTTGTAGGAGTTCACCCACTGGTTGGTCACGGCGGTGATCTCGGGGGCGTGGCGCAACAGCCCGGCGATGAAGCCCTTGGCCACCTTCGACAGGCCGTGCTCGTCGCCGGGGTCGTGGAAGGCGTTGACGTCGCCCTCAAACAACGAGAAGTGGGTGTGCATCCCCGAGCCCTGCACCCCGGCGATGGGCTTGGGCATGAAGCTGGCGTAGACGCCGCGCTCGCGGGCGATCTCCTTGACCATGAGCCGAAGCGTCATGACCGTGTCGGCCATGGTCAGGGCGTCGGTGTGGCGCAGGTCGATCTCGTGCTGGCTGGGGCTGTCCTCGTGCTGGGAGTACTCGACGGGCACACCCATCTCCTCGAGGGTGAGCACGGTCTGCTTGCGCAGGTCGGTGGTGAGGTCGGCCACCGACAGCTCGAAGTACGAGCCCCGGTCGAGCAGTTTGGGTGGTCGGGTGGGGTCGTCGTCGCCGAAGTAGAAGAACTCGACCTCGGGGGCGGCGTAGAAGGAGAACCCCCGCTCCCGGGCCCGCTCCAGGGCACGTCGCAACACGTTGCGGGGATCCCCCTCGAAGGGCGTGCCGTCGAGGTTGATGATGTCGCAGAACACTCGGGCGATGGGGGCGTTGCCGTCACGCAGGGGCAGGATCTGGAAGGTCCTGGGGTCGGGCTTGGCCAACACGTCACTCTCTTGCACGCGGCTGAAGCCTTCGATGGCCGAGCCGTCGAAGGTCATGCCCTCCTCCAGCGCGGTCTGGAGCTCGGCGGGCGTGATGCTGAACGCCTTGGGCGTGCCCAGCACGTCGGTGAACCAGAGCTGCACGAAGCGCACGCCCCGCTCCTCCACGGTGCGCATGACGTAGTCCTGCTGGCGCTCCATCGGACCTCCGGGGACGGGGGACGGGGTTCTGGCCTATCTTCGCGCCCGGGCCCCGAGCCTTCCGGCACCAGCCGGGCACAGTTCATCTCACGTTCATACTTCGGCAACGGGTGGGAAACCACCCATCGCAAGGGTGACTGAGTTGGCCTCGCGGGCCCCCATCGCCAGAGCACCCGTTTCACGGAGACAAGGAGACAAGATCGTGCAGGAACGCACCCCGGCCGAGGTTCTC
>JAHWJI010000060.1 GCA_019348495.1 Actinomycetota bacterium
GTCAGCCCCGAGGCACACCGGCGGTGGAGGCCGGGTCACGTTCGGTCTCGTCTTCGGGTTCGATCTCCTGGCGGTGGGTGGCGCCGTCGTCGGGGGCGGAGGGGGCGACGGAGGGGGCCTGGTGGCTGGCGCCGGGCCGGTCACGGCGGGCCAGCTCCTGGCACAGGCGGTACGTCACGAAGCCGGCTACGGGCGGCAGCACCAACAGGGCGATGCGGAAGGCCTGGAACAAGGCGTTGACCGACGTCTGGAACGTCACCGAAAGCACGTCGCTGGCGCCCCCGAAGAACAGCACCGTGTAGAAGGCGAAGGTGGAGGTGCCGAAGGCGGTGCGCAGCGGCCGGTCGCGGGGACGGTCGAGGAGATGGTGCTCGGAGCGGTCCTTGGTGATGCGGGCCTCGAGGAAGGGCCACAGGGCCAGCAGGGTGAAGGTGATCCCGGGTAGCAGGACCGAGGGGTAGAACGGGGTGGGGATCTCGAAGCCGAAGAGCCGGATCTCCCACCCCGGCCACAGGCGCAGGGCGCCGTCGAGCCAGCCCATGTACCAGTCGGGTTGTGAGGCGGCGCTCACCTCCGCCGGGCGGAAGGGGCCGTAGAGCCAGATGGGGTTGATCTGGGCCAGTCCGCCGAGGGCGCACAGCACGGCGGCGGTGAGGAAGAACGCCGCCGTGCCCTTGGCCGCGAACGTGGGCCACACCCGCTCGCCCACCACGTTGCGCTCGGTGCGGCCGGGGCCGCTGAACTGGGTGTGGCGCTGGCGGGCCACCAGGGCGAGGTGCAGTCCCAGCAGGGCGATGATCACGGCGGGGAGCAGCAGGATGTGGATGACGTAGAGCCGCTCGATCAGGTCGGGCCCCGGGAAGTCGCCGCCGAAGAACAGCGAGGCCAACCAGGTGCCGCCGACGGGTATGGAGAGGGCGATGTTGTGGGCGATGCGCAGGCCCGTGCCCGAGAGCTGGTCGTCGAGCAACGAGTAGCCCACGAACCCGTTGACGATGGAGAAGATGAGCATCCCCACACCGATGAGCCAGTTGAGCTCTCGAGGGCGGCGGAAGGCCCCGGTGAAGAAGATGCGCATGAGGTGGACCACGGTGGTGGCCAGGTAGACGTTGGCGGCCCAGTGGTGGACCTGGCGCATGACCATGCCGGCCCGCACGTCGAAGCTGATGTCGAGGGCGCTGGCGTAGGCCCGGGACATCTCGATCCCCTGCAGGGGCACGTAGCTGCCCTCGTAGACGATCTCCTCGATGCTGGCGTCGAAGAAGAAGGTCAGCCACACGCCGGTGGCGATGAGGATGACGAACGACCACAGGGCCAGCTCGCCCAGCAGGAACGACCAGTGGTCGGGGAACACCTTGTCGAGGGCCTTGCGGGCGAAGCCGGCGGCGCCCACCCGTGCGTCGAGCCAGCGGGCGGTGCGCCGGCTGAGGGGCGTGGCCCTGGCGATCGTCTCGTCGGCGCTCACGACCGTCCCCGGTCCCAGAAGCCGCCGCCCACGGGGCCGGAGAAGTCACCGGTGGCGATGAGGAAGCCCTCCTCGTCCACGCCGAGGGGAAGCTGGGGCAGAGGCCGGGCGGCGGGCCCGAAGACGGGTTTGGCCCCGTCGAGGACGTCGAAGGTCGACTGGTGGCACGGGCACAACAACAGGTCCAGGTCGGTCTGGTACAGCCCCACCGGACAGCCCGTGTGGGTGCACAGCTTGGAGTAGGCCACGACGTCGCCGACCACCCAGCCCTCGCGCCCCGGCAGCGGGCGGAACGCCTCGGGGTCGATCTGCAGGAGCAGGGTGGGAGCGTCGGCATCGTGGACGTGGCCCTCGGGCCAGGCCGTCAGCAAGGAGGTACCTGACAGGTCGGCGGGGCGAATCGGCCGCTCCTCGACGTCGACCAGGCGCAGGGGCCGCCCGGCGCCACCGAAGGCAGTGACCTTCAGCCCTCGGCCGGGGCGGGGGCCGAGGGAGCGGATGGGGAACAGTGCCGCCAGCCCCAGCGCCCCCAGCGCGCCCAGGCCGAGCTTGGCCAGCAGGCCCCGTCGGGCCAGGGTCTGCTCGCCGGCCTCGAAGGCAGTGGTGAAGGCGGCCACCTCCTCCTCGGTGGAGGCCAGCGCGTGACGGTCCTCGACCACCTCGTCGGCAGGCATGAAGTACCGGGCCCACACGGCGATGGCCAGCCCGATGCCCCCCAGGGCCAGCGCCAAGGTGACCCCTTCCCACTGGGCCTGGCCGCCCAGGACGTAGATCACGGCCAGGGCCACGGCGCCCACGATGCTGAGGACGAAGCCGGCCGCCACCAGGCGCTCGGCCCGGTCGTCGACGCGCTCCGCCCGGCGCTCGTCGGAGCGCTGTGGGGCGCCCTCCTCCTGCCCGTTGGCCCGCCCCCGCTGCCCGTCGGTGCTCATCGCCCGGTCCCCTCCGACGCATCAGCCGGGCGCACCGGCTCGGAGTCGCCTTCGGCCTCTCCGTGGCGGCGGCTGCCGATGAGGAACGCGGCCAGCGTCACCGCGCCGGTCCCGATGATCACGGCCACGAAGCCCTCGGGCATGGGGCCGACCCGCCCGAGGGCGAAGCCTCCGGGATCGGGCACGTCCTGCAGCGCCTCCACGTAGCGCACCATGCTGTTGAGCTCCTCCTCGCTGAAGGTCTCCGGGCCGAAGACGGGCATCAGTCCCGGGCCGATGAGCATGGCCTCGTAGACCTGCACGGGCGTGGCCTCACCCAGGGCGGGGGCGTTCTGGCCGAAGCTGAGGGCGCCACCGGCGCCGGTGGCGCTGTGGCAGGCCGCGCATTGGCCCCGGTAGAGGTCGCCGCCTTCCTGCAGGTTGGCCTCGGCCAGGTCGACGTGGGGGATCTCCGGGCCCTCGCCCAGGGAGGCCACGTAGGCCACCAGGTCCTCGATCTCCTCGGGGTCGTAGGCCGGCTCCTTGCGCACGGGCTGCTCGTCGGGACCGGCGGCGTGGGGCATTCGACCGGTGGTCAGGTAGAAGTGGGCCGAGGCAGCTCCGGCGTCGGTGATGGCGGGCCCCCTGGGGCTACCCACGCCCCCGAGGCCGTGGCAGCTCACGCACCCGGTCAGGTACAGCTCGGCGCCGTCGGCCACGGACTCGGGGTCCTCGACGGCGGCCAGGTCGATGACGTAGCCGAGCGGGTCGTGCTCCTCCTCCTCGGCGGCCTGGGCCTGGGCGCCGAGGAGCCCGGCCACGGCCACGGCGACGGCCGCCACCACCGGCACGAGACGGAGGTGCCGAGCCCGCAGCGCCGTCATCCGAGCACGTAGATGGTGGCGAACATCCCGATCCAGACCACGTCGACGAAGTGCCAGTAGTACTCGGTGACGGTGAGGCCCTCGGCCATCGGCGCCCGGGTGCGACCGGTGCCCACCCCCACCATGGCCAGCATGAGGGCGAGGCCGCCGACGACGTGCAGTCCGTGGAAACCGGTCATGAGGTAGAAGATGGAGCCGTAGGCGTGGCTGGACGGCGAGAACTCGAACCCGGCGTACTCCAGGCCCTGGTTGATGACGAAGACCCCTCCCATGGCCACCGTGACCAGCACCCAACGGGTGGCTTTGCCCCGGTCGCCGTGCTCGGCGGCTTTGGTGGCGACGTGCATGGAGAACGAAGAGGCCACCAGCACCACTGTGGCCAGCCCGGTGCGCAGGGGCTCGAGCTCGACACCCTCGGGGGGCCAGGCGGGGTTGATGGAGCGAAGCGAGAACCACGCCGCGAACAGGCCGCTGAAGAACATCAGCTCCGAGGCCAGCCACACGACGGTGCCCACCGCCAACATGTTGGGCCGTCCTGTCCCGGGACCAGCAGCGATGGGCTCCGCCATTGCGCCCTGTCTACCCCATGTGCGGGCAGGAAGGGAGACCCCGCATGCCTTCTTTTCCGCCGTGAGGGGCAACTGGTGGCTCGCTGCGTAAAGATCGTGGGGATGGGCGGGTACCGTCGCCACTGTGGGATCGGTGCTGGCCTTCGACCCCGGCGCCGGCCTCGTCGTGGCAGCGGCGGCCGTCCTCTACGTCGGTGGTGTCCGGCGTCTGGCTCGTCGGGGACGTCGGTGGCGGCCGGCGCGCGGCGCGGCCTTCGCCGCCGGCCTGCTCGTGGTGGTGGTGGCCACCCAGAGCGCCCTCGCCGGCGCCGAGGCCGAGCGCTTCAGCCTCCACGTCCTCCAACACGTCCTGTTGGGAATGGTGGCGCCGGCCCTGTTCGCCCTCAGCGCACCGGTGACGCTCGCGCTCCAGGCGTCGTCGCGAACGACCCAGACCGTGCTGCTCGGCGTGCTCGACCATCCCGTCATCTCCGTGCTCACCCATCCGGTCACCGCCTGGGCGCTCTTCGGCGGCTCGCTCGTGACGTTGTACTTCAGTCCCCTTCTGGAGCTCTCGCTCGCCAACGAGGCGGTGCACGCCGCCGTGCACCTCCAGTTCCTGGCCGTAGGCGGGCTGTTCTGCTGGACTGCCGTCGGTGTGGACCCGTTGCCCGGGCGGTTGCCACACGGTGCCCGCCTGCTGTTCGTGCTGCTGGCCGTTCCCGTGCACGCCATCGTGGGGCTGTCCCTGCTGGGAGGCACCGAGCTGCTGGCCGGCAACTTCTACGGCTCCGGTGCGGCGGCACTGGCCGACCAGCGGGTGGGCGCCGGTCTGCTTTGGGCCACCGGCGATCTCTTTGGGGTCATCCTCGCCGGGGTGGTGCTGGCGCAGTGGATGGGCCACGAGGAGCGGGTGGCCCGGCGCCACGACCGTCTCACCCTCTCCGGGACCCGGTGAACAGCCCCGGCGCCGTGGTCAGCGTGGTCGACGCCGTGCGCACGCCAGTAGGCGCTCGCAACGGCCAGCTGGCCGGTTGGCACGCCGCCGATCTGGCTGCCGAGGTGCTCGACGCCCTCGTTCGGCGCACCGGTGTGGCCCCGGCCGTGATCGACGAGGTGGTGGTCGGCTGCGCCTCGCCGGTGGGTGACCAGGGCTGCAACGTGGCCCGCAACGCGGTGCTCGCCGCCGGTTGGCCCGAATCGGTGCCGGCCACCACGGTGGACGCCCAGGGCGCCAGCTCGTTGCGGGCCGTGGCCGTGGCCGCCGACGCCATCAGGGCGGGCTCGGCCGAGGTGGTGGTGGCCGCCGGGGTCGAGGTGTCGAGCACGACGCCGGCGGGGGCGTGGGTCACCCCGACGTGCCGGCCGTTCGGGCCTGCGGTCACCGCCCGCTACGCCGGTGCCGGCGGCTTGGTCCCGCCGGGCGTGGCCGCCGAGGCGCTGGTCGAGCGACGGGGCCTGCATCGCCACGAGCTCGACGCCTGGACCGACGAGAGCCGGTGCCGGGCCCGGCTTGCGGCCGGCCGGGCCCACACCGGCAGCGACGGGGTCGTCACCATCGAGGGCCGTGCGTGGGATCGCGAGCGTCGCCAGGTGCTTCCGGGTGAGAGGGCGATGTCGGACGATGAGCTGGTGGTGGCGGCCGACCCCGGCGACCCGTCAGCATGCAGGCCCATGTTCGTGCCCGGGGGACGCATCACCGCCGCCAACAGCGCGGCGGCGGCCGACGGGGCGGCGGCCGTGCTGCTCGTGGCCGAGGGGAGGGCGTCGTCGATGGGCCTGGATACTCTGGCCCGGGTGGTGGCCAGCGCCTCGGGGGCGGTCGATCCGCTCACCATGCTCACCGGCGCCGTGCCCGCCAGCGAGCGGGCGCTGGCCCGAGCCGGCCTCGGCGTGGCCGACGTCGACCGGTTCGAGGTCGACGAGTCGTTTGCGGCGGTGACCCTCGACTGGATGGCCTCGCTCGGGGTGGGGGCCGAGCGGGTGAACGTCGACGGTGGCGCCCTGGCTCGGGGCCTGGCTGGCGGGGCAGCGGGCGCCGCCATGGTCGTCGCCCTGGTCCACGGGCTGGCGGGCACGGCCAGGCGTTGGGGCCTGGCCGCCCTCGGAGGCGTGGGGGGCACGGGCAGCGCCGTCGTCGTCGAGGTCGGGGGCCCCGATCCGGGGCGGGGAGGCCGGCCCTGATGCACGAGGGCGCCGAGACTCGCGAGGACGTGGCGACCAAGGCCCACGTCTGCCCCGCCCGCCCGACCTCGACCGACGCGTCGGAGTTGGGCTTCGTGCGCCGGCCGATGGTGCGCTGGCTCGATCCTCACCAGCTCGTCGACACTGCGGCGAGGGTGTTGGTGTCGGGCATCTTCGGCTCCTACTCCGACAGCCGGGAGCTCCAGGCGCTGGTGGAGGGCGAGGTCTTCGACCGCTCGGGCGGGTCGGAGCTTTGGTTCGACTACGTGGCCGACCTGGGCGACGGGTGGGACTCCACGTACACCGTGGCCCGGCTTCTTGCCCGTCCCACCCTCGACCTGCACGGGGGTGATGGGCAGTCGTTGGCAACCCAGCGGGGGCGCATGCTCGTCATGGGCGGCGATCAGGTCTACCCCGTGCCCACTCGCGAAGCGTACGAGAACCGCCTGCTGGGGCCTTACCGGGCGGCGTTGCCCTGTACCCACGGCGAGAGCCCCGAGCTGCTGGCCGTCCCCGGCAGCCACGACTGGTACGACGGGCTCCAGAACTTCTCCAACGTCTTTTGCCAGAGTCGTTGGATCGGTGGGTGGAAGACGCGCCAGCGCCGCAGCTACTTCGCGGTCAAGCTCCCCCACCGGTGGTGGCTGTGGGGCATCGACATCCAGTTCGGCGCCTACCTGGACGAGGCCCAGCTGCGCTACTTCCACGACGTGGCCGCCGAGCAGGTGGCGCCCGGAGACCGGATCATCCTGTGCGTGGCCAAGGAGGTCGAGAGCGGGCGGAGCAAGGCCGAGACGTACTCTGATCGCAACCTCGGGTACATGGAGCGCCAGGTCATCGAGCCGACGGGCGCCAAGGTGGTGGTCTACCTGAAGAGCGGGCGGCACCACTACTGCCGCTACGAGGAGGAGGACGGCCCCCGCCACCACATCACCTCGGGTGGGGGTGGAGCGTTCCTCCACCCCACCCACCAGCTGTCCGACCACCTCGAGCCGGCCGGCGAGGAGGCGGATGCTCAGCGCTTCCGCCGGGCCGCCGCCTACCCCTCGGCCGCGGTGTCCCGGGGGCTGCGCAAGCGGGTGTGGCTGTTGACCCCCTTCAACCTCCCCCTGGCCGGTGTCTTCGGTACGGTCCAGGTGCTGCTGGCGTTCATGCTGAGCCTGCATCTCGGGGACGCGCACCGCTCGCTCGGCCTCGGCGATCTGTGGTTGGCGTTGTGGCAGAGCCCCACCGCCTTCTTGCTGATCCTGCTCACCTTCCTGACGCTCGGGGCCATGGTCCGCTTCGCCCACGAGGCCACCGGCGTCACCCGAGTGGTGCTCGGCGCCGTGCACTCGTCGTTGCAGCTCGCCAGCGTGGCCGGGGTCATGGTGGTCTCATCCCGGCTGGCCTCGTCGCTGGAGTTGGGCGACGTGCCCTCGGTGGTGGTCTTCCTCGGCCTCGTGGCCGTCCTGGGTGGCTTGGCGGGCACGCTCGGGATGTCGGGCTATCTGTGGGCCACCAACTGCCTCGGATTCCACGGCAACGAGGCCTACGCCCCCCTCCACCACGCCGACCTCAAGCACTTCCTCCGACTGCACATCGGCGACGACGGTGTCCTCACGGTCTACCCGGTGGGCATCGACCATGTGGGTCGGGACTGGCAGCTGCGCCCCGACGGCCCGGCCGACGCTCCCTGGTTCGAGCCCGGTGAAGGCGAACCCGAGACCCACCTCATCGAGGGGCCCGTGCGCATCACCGGTCGGTAGGGCCCCCGACCCGGACGGCGGGTCTAGGTCGCCCGGCGGTAGCGGCGCACGGCCAGGGGGGCGAACACCACCAGCATGCCGACGGTCCAGGCCAGCGACTGGAGCACGGCTGCGGTGGTGGGCCCGCCGGTCATGAGGGCACGGGCGGCGTCGACGGTGACCGAGACCGGCTGGTTGGCGGCGAAGGCCTGCAGCCAGCCCGGCATCGTCTCCACGGGGACGAAGGCCGAGGAGGCGAACACCAGGGGGAACAGCGTGGGGAAGGCCGCGGCCTGGGCCGTCTCGGCGTTCGAGGCGCCCAGGCCCACCAGGGCGAAGATCCACGACAGGGCGTAGCCGAAGGCCAGCAGCAACAGGATCCCGGCCAGGAAGGCCAACGGGCCCGTCCCCACCCGGAAACCGACGAGGAACCCCACCACGACCATCAAGAAGACGACGAAGACGTTGCGCACCAGGTCGGCGAGGGTCCGTCCGGCCAGCACCGACGAGCGGGCCATGGGCAGGGAGCGGAAGCGCTCGATGAGACCCTTGCCCATGTCCTCGGCCAGGCCGATGCCGGTGCCCACCGCGCCGAAGGCCACCGACTGCACGAAGATGCCGGGCATGAGGTAATCGACGAAGGAGGCGCCCGGCACCTGGATGGCACCGCCGAAGACGTAGCGGAAGATGAGCACGAACATGATGGGCTGGATCGTCGAGAAGACCACGAGCTGGGGCAGGCGGACGTAGGTCAACAGGTTGCGCCCGGTGAGGGCGGCGGCATCGGAGATCGCCCAGCGCAGCCGGCCGAGCGCGGTCCTGCGCCTGACCAGGGCGCCGAGGGGTGCCGGCGTGGTGGTGGCGGTCATCGCGGCTTCCTTCCGGTCAGCGCCAGTTCGGAGTGGTCGGCGGAGGGCCTGTCATCACCGGTGGGAGCGGCCCGGTGGCCGGTGAGGGCGAGGAAGACATCATCGAGGCTGGGCTCACGCAGGGCCACGGAGGCCACCACCAGGCCGGCCCGGTCGAGCAGGCGAAGGGCCTCGACCAACGTCTGGGCCCCGTCGTCGACGGCCACCTCCACATCTGTTCCCTCCACCAGCGCCGGCGCCGTGGCCAGGGGTGTGACCAGCTCGGCTGCCCGTGCGGCGGCGGCGGGTTCGTGGAAGGCCAGCGCCAGCACGGTGGTGGCCATCTGGGACTTGAGCTCGGCCGAGGTGCCCTCGGCGATGACCCTCCCGCCGTCGATGACGGCCACCCGCCCGGCCAGGCGGTCGGCTTCCTCGAGGTACTGGGTGGTGAGCAACAAGGTGGTGCCCTCGCGCACCAGCTCCCCGATGATGCTCCACAGCTCTCGCCGGCTGTGGGGGTCGAGACCGGTGGTGGGTTCGTCGAGGAACAGCACGGGAGGGCGGTGGACCAGGGCCGCGGCCAGGTCGAGCCGTCGGCGCATGCCCCCCGAGTAGGTGCGGGAGGGGCGGTCGGCGGCGTCGGTCAGCTCGAAGCGCTCGAGCAACTCTGCGGCCCGCTCGGCGATGGCCGCACGGGGGAGATGGGTGAGGCGGCCCATCAGCCGCAGGTTCTCCCGACCGGTCAGGTTGGCGTCGACGGCGGCGTACTGGCCGGCGAGGCCGATGACCGCCCGGACCTCCTCCGGGCGATCGACCACGTCGAGGCCGAGCACCCGGGCGTGGCCCGCGTCGGGCCGGGTGAGGGTGGTGAGCACCCGCACGGCGGTGGTCTTGCCCGCCCCGTTGGGACCGAGCAGGCCGTAGACGGTGCCGGCGGGCACGGTGAGGTCCAGTCCGTCGAGGGCCTGCACGTCGCCGAAGCGCTTGGCGACCTGCTCCAGGACGATGGCGGCGTCGGTCATGAGCTCGACCCTACGGGTGTCGTTGAGATTCGTGGTTGCTCGGCGGCCTGCTCTGGCTGGTCCCGGTCGACCTTCCTCCCCTGCGCCAGGGCCGGGGGCATAACCTCGGTGGAATGCGCTGTCCTGTCGACGAAGAGGTCCTGCAGCTATCCGAGCGCCAGGGGGTCGAGATCGACTACTGCCCCCGCTGTCGCGGCGTGTGGCTGGACCGGGGTGAGCTGGACAAGATCATCGACCGGGTCGACGGTGATGACGGTGATGACCACGACGACCGGCGCCGCAGCGGCGACCGTGACCGGGGCGACCGTGACCGGGGCGACCGTGACCGGGGCGACCGTGACCGGGGCGACTGGGACCGGGGCGACTGGGACCGGGATGATCGGCCCCACCGCAAGAAGAAGAAGTCGTCGTTACTGAGTGAGATCTTCGAGATGGGCGGCTGAGACCCCACGCCCTCACGCCGCAGAGAACAGCGCCGGCGGGGGCCGGGGACGGCTTCCCGGTGGATGGCTGGTGAACACCCGGCCGTCGGGGTTGTGCACCACCAACTCGCCGTCGGGCTTGACCTCCGCCGACCAGCCCTTGCGGTGCAAGCGGGTGTGGTGGCGCCGGCACAACAACACGCAGTTGGACGGAGAAGTGGGCCCACCGTCTTCGGTGTGGACCACGTGGTGCACATCCGCCCAAGCCGCCGGGCGGTCACAGCCCGGGAATCGGCAGCGGCGGTCCCTGACCACCCGGGCGCTGGAGAGCGCAGCCGATGCCGACGGCATCGTCTACCCGGCTCGGGGCTGGACGGAGCTGACCGTGACCCCCGAGCGGGGGGTGCGGGTGGTCGACGCCCTGCTCACCGGATGGCACGAACCCACGGCGTCGCACTTGACCCTGCTCGAGGCCGTGGGCGGGCGGCCGCTCCTCGAGCGCAGCTACGCCGCGGCCCTGGCCCGGGGCTACCGCTGGCACGAGTTCGGCGATCTCCACCTCATGCTCCCGTAGCCATCCTCCCGCGGGCCGAGGTGGTGGACACGGGGCCGGTAGCTTCGCCGGCATGATCGACGTGCCCACCGAGCGCTTCGAGGCGCTGGTGGCCGACGCCCTCGACGAGATCCCCGAGGAGCTCGGGCGCCTCATGGACAACGTCGTGGTCCAGGTGCGGGAGGCGTCGCCCTCAGGCCTGCTCGGGCTCTACCAGGGCGTTCCCCTCACCGAGCGCGAGGCCTACGGTGGTCTGGCCATGCCCGACCGCATCACCGTCTACCGTCGTTCCATCTGCCAGCGTTGCCGGACCGAGGCCGAGGTCGTCGAGGAGGTGCGGGTCACCGTGGTGCACGAGGTGGCCCACCACTTCGGCATCGACGATCACCGCCTCGACGAGCTGGGCTGGGCCTAGCCCCGTGGCCCACGTCGCCGTCACCGCCATCGGGACCGACCGCCCCGGCATCGTGGCCCGGGTGACCGGGGTGCTCGTGGAGCACGGCGGCAACCTCGAGGACAGTGCCATGACCATCCTCGGCGGTCACTTCGCCATCATGTTGGTGGTCGAGGTGCCCGACGACCTGCCGCCCGTCACGGGCGTCCAGGGCGACCTGGAGCAACTGCTCCTCAACCTGTTGAGCAACGCCCGGGACGCGACCCTGGCCGGGGATACGGTGACGCTCCGGGCGGGCCACGACGGCGAGCTGGTCGAGCTGGTCGTCGAGGACACCGGCTGCGGGATGACCCGGGAGCAGCTCTCCCGCATCCGGGAGCCGTTCTTCACGACCAAGGCCGACGGCCACGGGCTCGGCCTGGCCATCTGCCGGTCGATCGTGGCCCAGATGCGCGGGCCTTTCACGATCGAGAGCGCGCCGGGCTCGGGGACCCGCGTCCTGGCCTCGTTCCCCGTCCGGGAGGAGGGCGGCCCGTGAGCACCGACCCCCACGCCGCCCGCATCCTGGTCGTCGACGACGACCCGGCCAGCCGCGCCGTCCTGCGCCCGATCCTTCAGGCCGAGGGGTGGACGGTTGTCGAGGCGGACAACGGCCGAGTCGGGCTGCAAATGCTCCCCGGGGTCGACCCCGACCTGGTCCTGCTGGACCTGGTCATGCCGGTCATGGACGGATTCGCCTTCGCCTCGGAGCTCAATCGCGACGACGCGTGGCGGGCGATACCGGTCGTCGTCATGACGGCAAAGGAGCTGACCCCTGAGGAACGCCAGCGGTTGAACG
>JAHWJI010000061.1 GCA_019348495.1 Actinomycetota bacterium
ATCGGTCTCCCCCAGGTCGGGTCGCGCGCGCCCATACTGGTCCGGTGACCGATCGCAACGTGCTGGGCACGACCCTGGAGCCCTGTGGTGTCGACCCCGTCACCGGCTTCTACCGGGACGGCTGCTGCAGCACCGGGCCCGAGGACCTGGGCAGCCACACGGTCTGTGCGGTGGTGACGGCGGAGTTCCTCGAGCACCAGCGCCGCATCGGCAACGACCTGAGCACGCCGATGCCCCACTACCACTTTCCCGGGCTCGTCCCCGGCGACCGCTGGTGCGTGACGGCGAGGAACTGGCTACGCGCCCACTACGACGGCGCGGCCGCACCTGTGGTGCTGGCCTCCACGCACGAACGTGCCCTGGACGTGGTCCCGCTGGCCGCCTTGCGGGAGCACGCGGTCGACGTCCCCGCCGATCCCGGCGCCCTCGAGAGCTGAACCGGGCGACGACGGCCGAGGCTCAGAACCGCTCGGTCAGCCACTCCCAGGCCCGTTCGGCCATGTTGGCGTCGTCGGGTTCGACGGGCATGCCGACCTGGGGCGGGGCCTCGGGCGGACCCGGGGCCGGCAGCACGGCGAAGGCCTTCTCGCCCGGTCGCACCAGGTGGTACTCCTCGCGGGCCAGGCGCTCGATCTCGGCGTCGTCGTTGAGCAGCCGGACGCGCTCCTCGAGCAGGCGGTTCTGCTCGTCGAGCACGGCCAGCTGCTCGATGGACGCGTCGAGCGAGGCTCGCTGGGCCAAGAACGTGCGGGTGGGGAACACGGTGGTGAAGAGCAGCCCGACGAAGGCCACGGTGGCCAGCACCACCCACACCCGCCGGCCCATGCCCCTCGTCCGGTCGCGCTCGTCTCGTGGCCTCACTCGTTCCCTCATCCCGACCGTCTCGGGTTGAGGGCCGCTCCTCCCCGGTAGGCGGCACCTTCTCCCAGGTCGTGCTCGATGCGCAGCAGGCGGTTGTACTTGGCCACCCGGTCGCTGCGGGCGGGGGCGCCGGTCTTGATCTGGCCGCAGTCGGTGGCCACGGCCAGGTCGGCCACGGTGGTGTCCTCGGTCTCGCCCGAACGGTGGGACAGCACGGCCGTGTAGCCCGAGCGCAGGGCCAGGGCCACCGTGTCGAGGGTCTCGGTGAGGGTCCCGACCTGGTTGGGCTTGATCAGGATCGAGTTGGCCACGCTGGTGTCGATCCCCCGCTCCAGGCGCTCGGCGTTGGTGACGAAGAGGTCGTCGCCCACGAGCTGCACCCGGTGCCCGAGCTCCCGGGTGAGGCTGGCCCAGCCGTCCCAGTCATCCTCGGCCATGGCGTCTTCGATGGACACGATCGGGTAGCGGTCGCACAGGTCCGCCCACAGCGCCACCAGCTCGTCGGGGGCCAAGTTACGACCCTCGCCGACCAGGCGGTAGGCCCCGTCGGACCACAGCTCGCTGGTGGCGGGGTCCAGCGCCAAGGCGACCTCGTCGCCGGGGCTGCGGCCGGCCGCGCCGATGGCATCGACCAGCAGCTCGATCGCAGCCTCGTTGGACGCCAGGTCGGGGGCGAAGCCCCCCTCGTCGCCCACGGCGGTGGCCATGCCCCGCTCGTGCAGCAGCCGGCGCAGGGCGTGGTAGACCTCGGCCCCCCAACGCAGCGCCTCGCTGAAGGAGGCCGCGCCCACCGGCGCCACCATGAACTCCTGGAAGTCGACGTTGTTGTCGGCGTGGGCACCGCCGTTGACCACGTTGAGCAGGGGGACGGGCAGCACGTGGGCGTTGACCCCGCCCACGTAGCGGTACAACGGCAGCTCGACCTCGTCGGCACCCGCCCGGGCCACGGCCAGGGAGACGCCGAGCAGGGCGTTGGCCCCCAGCCGGGAGCGGTCGTCGGTGCCGTCGAGGGCGACGAGGGTCGTGTCGAGCGCCCGCTGGTCGAGGGCGTCGAGGCCCCGCACCGCCTCGGCGATCTCCCCCTCCACGTGGCCCACGGCCTGGCGCACCCCCCGTCCGCCGAAGCGCTCGCCGCCGTCGCGCAGCTCGACCGCCTCGTGGCGCCCGGTGGAGGCACCGGAGGGCACGATGGCCCGTCCGGTGGCGCCCGAGTCCAGATGGACCTCGACCTCGACGGTGGGATGGCCCCGGGAGTCGAGGACCTCACGCCCCACGACGTGGTCGACGGTGCTCACGACCGGTTCCTCACGAGCGAGCTGGTCCGGGGAGAGATGTTGCTGGTGTGGTTGATGGGGAAGAAGTTAGCGCTTCAGGTTGCCCTCGGGGGGGCGAGGGGTACCGCGCTCCCATGACCGTCCACGATCCGCTCGGACCCCAGCCCGAACCCGCCGACCAGCCATTGCCCGGGCCCGGCCCCGGTGAACCGCCCACGCCGCTGGTCCCCGACCCGTCGCCCATGCCCGATCCCACTCCGGCCGATCCCCCGTCACCTGGTCCGGCGCCGGGCCCGGCGATCTCCTGAGCTGGGCTGGGGATCTCGGCGTTGCTCAGCGAGTGCGGGCACGCCCCCTGAGGTAACGAACCACCATCATGGCGTAGGTGACCACCACGCCGAGAGCGGCGGCCACGAAGAGCCAGGTGACCAGGCCGAGGTCCCGGCCGGGCTCCTGGCAGTCGGCGGCGCCGGCGGCGTGGGCGTCGAACGTAGCCATGTCCACGTCGCGGCCCCGATAGCGCACGCCTGACGCCGGCACCTCGGCCGGATCGAAGGTGACCTCGTCGACATCGTCGAAGGGCTCGCCGGCCAGAGCGACCACCGCAGTGAGCGGACCGGGGGGCAGGGGGACCGGAGCGGGCACGTCGACGACGAAGCCGAAGGGCGGGTCCCCACTGCCCACGACGTAGCGCTCGTCGATCGAGCCCTTGGGCGAGACCACCCGCCACAGGGTGGGCCCGTCCACCTGCCGCACCTCCACCTTGACCACCCGCTCGGCCCGGCAGCGGGGCACGGCGATGGCGGCGCCGGCGGGGCCGGCGGCGGCCACCACGCCCAGACGGGCCCCCGACGGTGGATCGCCGACCTCGGTGCCGAAGGCCAGGGCGGTGACGAAGACGACCACGGCGAGCACCCCGACCCCCCCGGAGAGCACCATCTGGAGGCTCGGTGGCTCGTCCTCGGAGCGCCGGAGCTCACCCCGGCGGGGCATGGCTGTCCTCGGCGGCACTCCCCTCGGCGGCACTCCCGTCGACGACCGGGGCCGGGCCAACCGCCACCTCGTCGCGCACGCGGGTGGCCACGGTGCGCAGGGCGGCCTCGGGATCGAGGTGCAGGCGGCGGGCGGCGGCCACCACCGAGAACAGCAGCGCACCGAGGTCCTCGCCCGTGACCAGGGCATCGAGGTGGAACGTCTCGGGCACCACGACCTCGACAGCCACAGAGGCAGCCCGGCGCTGGACCTTGTGGGCGTACAGCAGGGCAGGAAGGTGGGTGGGGATGCCGTCCATCACCCCGCTGCGGCCCTCCTCCTGGCGCTTGATGCGGTCCCAGTTGCGCACGATGTCGTCGGCCCCGTCGACCTCGACCCCGGCGAAGACGTGGGGGTGGCGCCGCACCAGCTTGTCGTGGATGCCCCGGGCCACGTCGGCCACGTCGAAGCGACCGACCTCGGCGCCGAGGACGGCGTGGAAGAAGACCTGGAACAACACGTCGCCCAGCTCCTCGGCCAGGTGCTCGTAGCCGGCGTCGATGGCCTCACCGTCGTCGGTGGCCAGGGCGGCGTCGACAGCCTCGATGGCGTCCAGCAACTCGTAGGCCTCCTCCAACAGGTAGCGGGTGAGGCTGGCGTGGGTCTGGTCCCGGTCCCACGGGCAACGCTCGCGCAGGGTGCGCACCAGCTCGGTGAAGCGCACCAACTCGGCGCCCACCGGCGCGGCCAGCTGGGGGATCCACAGCGAGGTGAGGTGGTCGGGTACGACGGCGATGTCGAGGTCGGCCCAGTCGAGCTCGACCACCGCCTCGTCGGCCAGGCCCAGGCGCTGGAGGACCACCACCGACGCCGGGGCCTCCGCCGGCGCCAGCTTCACCTCCGAGAGCACGGCGGGCGTGTCGCACTGGGCGACGAGCAGCGGGCCCCGCTCCCCGGCGGCCTCGGTGGCGAAGCGCCGACCGTCGACCAGGCGGGCGCCGGCGGCCAGGGGGTCGATCCCCAGGCGCGCCCAGGCCAGGTCCAGGAACGACAGACCGGTGACGATCTCCACCTCGACCCGCTCGTCGGCGACCAGCAGGGCCACGCTGCGCTCGGCCACGACGGGAGAGCCGGGGACGGCGTAGAGCACCTCGCCGTGCTCACGGGCCGCATCGACCAGGCGCTCGACGATGGCCGGGTAGACCTCGTCGAGCGCCACCGCCCGCTCGTAGAGGTCGTCGCAGGAGACGGCGCCGGTCACCACGTGGGCGCCGGGATGGTGCACCGTGCGCAGGTAGCGCACCGGGATGCGCTCCAGGGCGTCCAGGGCTGCGGTGGTGAGGAGGTCGGCCCCGGCGGGCCCGAGGCCCACGACCACCACCCTGTCCCCCATCTACCGCCCGAGGGAGGGGTCAGCCGGGCGGTCGGGGTCACCGGTGGGGGGCAAGGGGGTGACGGGCCCGTCGGGCGGCACGATCGCCCCCGCCACCTGTGGGTCGTCGCAGGCTGCGGTCCACGACCCGTAACGGGGGTTCACGTCGACGTCCGCCTCGCAGGTGAGCTCGTCGACGAAGGCACCGAAGTCGTCCGCCCGCTGCTGCTCGAGCGTCTCGGCCACCTGGGACTGCACCTCCTCGAAGGGCAGCGGGGCGCGCGACTCGACCAGGATCAGGTGGAAGCCGATGCTGGACTGCACCGGCTCACTGACCTGGCCGACGGGCAGGGCCTCGACGGCTCGTTCGAAGTCGGGGATGAAGCGGCCCGGTGCGCCACACCCCAGGCTCCCGGCCTGGGGGGCCGCCACCGGATCGTCGGACTGCTCCCTGGCCAGGACCCTGAAGTCGGCCCCCTCGTCGAGCTGGCGGGCCAGGTCCTCGATGCGGGCCCGTGCCCCCTCCTCGCCCCGCTCCGGGGCGTTGGCGAAGATGTGGCTGACGCACACACCGGTGAAGTCGTCCGGGTTGGCCTCGTAGACGGCGCGGAGCTCTTCGGGTGACGGCGGGGGGGCTACCAGCTCCTGGATCTGGGCGGCCAGGGTCTGGCGGCGCACCAGCTCGTCCTGGTAGGTCACCGGGAAGGCCTCGAAGATCTGGTCGCCGCCCACCGAGGCCACCGCCTGGGGCCGGTTCTGCTCGAGGTCGGCGTCGGTCACGGGCACACCTCGCGACAGGGTCTCTTGCTCCAGCAGCTCGAAGTACACGCTCAGCGACAACAGCCGAGCTGCGAACGTCGTGTCGAAGCTGCCCTTGCCCTCCCCCGAGACGGTCATGTCGAGCCCCTGGCGGGCGAGGCCTTCCTCGAGGATCTCCCGGTAGGGCTGGTTGGCCCGGATGGTCATCAGCTCGGAGTGGAGTGCCTCGGCGCTGATGGTGGCGCCATTGACCGAGGCCGCCCGGGTATCGCTGACCGACGAGCAGCCGCTCACCACCAGAGCGGCGGCGAGGGCCAGGCCCCAGAGCCTGTGGGGAGTGGCGCGCATGGCCGTCAGGATGCCACCGCCGGCGCCCGCTCGGGGAGCAGTTCGCCCAACAGCTCGGTCAAGGTGCCTGCCGGCTCGGCTCCCCGCCCCAGTGGAACGACGAGCTGGCCCAGCTCCTCCCGGTAGATAGCCTCGCGGTGCAGCCGGCGCAGGCGCAGCGCGGCGCTGGGGCGCAGGCGCACGGGCGAGAGCCGGGCCACCTGGCCCTTGCCGACCGGACTGGCGGACACCGCCACCTGGCGCACCCCGGTGCGGTGGCACTCGGCCCGCAACCGGGCCACGGCCAACAGGGCCTGGGCGGGTGGGGGGACGGGGCCGTAGCGGTCCTCCCACTCGCGCCGCACGTCGGCCACCGCCTCGGCGGTGGTGACCCCGGCCAGGCGGCGGTAGGCCTCCAGGCGCAGCTCCTCGCGGGCCACGTAGTCGGCCGGCAGATGGGCGCCCACGGGCAGGTCGAGGGTCACCTCGCCCGGCTCGACCGTGCGCTCCCCCTTCAGCTCGGCCACCGCCTCGCTCACCATCTGGACGTAGAGGTCGTAGCCCACGGCGGCGATGTGGCCCGACTGGCTCTCCCCGAGCAGATGCCCGGCTCCTCGGATCTCGAGGTCGCGCATGGCGATCTTGAACCCCGACCCCAGCTCGGTGGCCTCGCCGATGGTCTTGAGCCGCTCGTAGGCGTCCTCGGACAGGGCGTGGTCGCGGGGGTGGAAGAGATAGGCGTAGGCCCGGCTCCCGGCCCGTCCCACCCGGCCCCGCAGCTGGTGGAGCTGGCCCAGGCCGAGGCGATCGGCCCGGTCGACGACCAGGGTGTTGACCGTGGGCATGTCGATGCCCGACTCGATGATGGTGGTGCACACGAGCACGTCGTGGTCGCCGTGCCAGAAGTCGAGCACCACCTTCTCGAGGCTCCCCTCGTCCATCTGGCCGTGGGCCACCGCGATGCGGGCCTCGGGGACCAGCTCACGCAGCTCGGCGGCGACCTGATCGATGTCCGAGACCCGGTTGTGGACGAAGAAGACCTGGCCCTCGCGCAGCAGCTCCCGGCGCATGGCCTCAGCCACCGCCCGCTCGTCGTACTCGCCCACGTAGGTGAGGATGGGCTGGCGCTCGGCCGGGGGCGTGTGCAACAAGCTGAGGTCGCGGATCCCCGTCAGGCTCATCTCCAACGTGCGGGGGATGGGCGTGGCCGACAGGGTGAGCACGTCGACGTTGGCCTTGAGCGCCTTCACGGCCTCTTTGTGGCCGACGCCGAAGCGTTGCTCCTCGTCGACGACGAGCAGGCCCAGGCGCTTGAAGGTGACGTCGGCGCTGAGCAGGCGGTGGGTCCCGATGACGATGTCGACCTCGCCACCGGCCAGGCCCTGGACGACGGTCTTGACCTGTACCGGGGTGAGGAAGCGGCTGAGCACCTCCACGCGCACCGGGTAGGGCGCGAAGCGCTCGGCGAAGGTGCTGCCGTGCTGCTGGGCCAACAGGGTGGTGGGGACCAGCACGGCCACCTGCACCCCGTCCTGGACCGCCTTGAACGCGGCCCGTAGGGCGATCTCGGTCTTGCCGAAGCCCACGTCACCGCAGACCAGGCGGTCCATGGGACGGGGTTGCTCCATGTCGGCTTTGACCTCGTCGATGGCCCGGGCCTGGTCGGGCGTCTCGGTGTAGGGGAAGGCCTCCTCCAGCTCTCGCTGCCAGGGCGTGTCCGGGGAGAAGGCGTGGCCGGGCGTCGACGCCCGCTGCTGGTAGAGCACCACCAGCTCCCGGGCTATCTCCCGTGTGGCCGAGCGGGCCTGGGCCTTGGCCCGCTGCCACTCGGCCCCTCCCATGCGGTGCAGCGTGGGCGTGTCGCCGCCGGTGTGGTGGCGCACGGCGTCGATCTGGTCGGACGGCACGTAGAGCTTGTCGCCCCCCCGGTACTCGAGCAGGAGGTAGTCGCGCTCCGTACCGCCCATGGTGCGGGTGACCATGCCGCCGTAGCGGGCGACCCCGTGCTGGACGTGCACCACGTAGTCGCCGGCCTTGAGGTCGTCGAAGAACCCGGCGGCGTCGCGCCGGCGGGGCCGGGCGGGACGGTGGGCCCGGCGCCGGCCGGTCACGTCATGTTCGGTCAGCACGGCCAGTCGGGCGGCGGGCAGGACGAAGCCCCGGTCGAGCGAGACCACCACGGCGTGGCCCCCTGGGGGCAGGACAGGGTCGTTGGCGTCGGCGCCCGGGTGTTCGGGCGCCAGCGCCAGCTGGACGCCCTCTTCGGCCAGGGCCGCGGTCATGCGGGCGGCCGAGCCCTGGCCGTCGGCGGCCAGCACCACCCGGTAGCCGCCGGCCAGCAGCCTGCGCAGCCGGCCGGCCAGATGCCCGGCGTCGCCCACCACCGGCGCCCACCCTTTCGCCTCCACCTGGGGCGTCGCCGGCCCCTCGGCCGTGTTGATGATCGTCAGCACCGGCGCCGTGGTGCGCGACAGCAGGTCGTCGAAGGCCAGGTGCAGGCGGGGGAGGTCGGTCTCGCCCTCGGTGCTCACCCCCCAGGTCCGGGCCAGCGAGGCGGCCAGGTCGGCCTCCTCGGCGGCCAGGTCGGCGGCCCGGTCGCGCAGGCGTCGGGGCTCGACCAGCACGACCTGGCCGGCGTCGTGGCCGGCGCCGTCGCCCGGGCCGTCACCCAGGAGGTCGAACAGCGTGTGCTCGCCGTCGGCCAGCCACGGCAGCCACGACTCCATGCCGTCGAAGATCTGGCCCTCGGCCAGGCGCTCCCACTGCTCCCGGCCCCAGGGCTGGGTGGCCACCAGCGCCCCCGCCCGGGCCCGGACCTCCTTGGTGGGTAGCAGCTCCCGACAGCCGAACAGCTCGACGACCTCCACGTCGGCCCGGCTGCGCTGGTCGCTGACGGAGAAGGTGCTCAGCCGGTCGACCTCGTCACCCCACAGGTCGATGCGCACCGGGCCGTCGGCGGTGGAGGGGTAGACGTCGACGATGGAGCCCCGTACCGCCACCTCGCCCCGGTGCTCTACCTGGTACTCGCGGCGGTAGCCCTGCCCCACCAGGCGCTCGACCAGGGCGACGGGGTCGAGCTGGTCGCCGGGGCGCACCACGACGGGCTCGACGTCCTCCACGTGCGGCCCGAGGCGCTGCACCAGGGCCCGAACAGGGGCGACGATCACCCCGGCCCGTCGCCGGCGCAGGCGCCACAGGGTGCGCAGGCGTCGGCCCATGGCCTCGACGCTCGGGCTCACCCGCTCGAAGGGCAGGGTCTCCCAGGCGGGGAACAGCTCCACGGCGTCGGGGCCGAGGAACACCTCGAGGTCGTGCACCAGGCGTTCGGCCTCGCCGGTGGTGGGCACGGCCACGAGCAGGGGCCGGCGTTCGCTGCGCTGCGCCAGGCCAGCCAGGGTGATGGCCCGGGCGGCTTCCCGCACCGCCAGGGTGGCCGAGGTCCGCCCCGCCACCTGGGCCAGCGCCGGATCATCACGCAAGAGCGAAGGCAGGAACGACAGGCGCACGGGTCACCCAGACTACCGCCCCCTCCCCGCCCGGCCCTTGCCCTCGGGTTCGTACCTCCCGGGCTGTCTCACCGCGTCTGCACACTTCCTGCATGATCAGCGTCGATGCCGTCCTCGCCGACAGGCATCCACGCGACGGGGCCTGGTCACGCACGGGGTCATCACCGACCTCGGCCTGTGCGATCGACAGATCGCCGATCGCCTGGAGCAGGGGCTGCTCCTGTCGATGCATCGCGGTGTCTACCGCCACGCGGCTGCGCCCTGGTCTCCCACCGTCCGCCTCCTGGGAGCTGTCCTCGCGTGTGGGGAGGGGGCGGTGGCGTCGCACCGCAGTGCCGCCACCTTGCACGAGCTCCGTGAGGTACCTCGGTGGAGACCGGAGGTCACGATGCGTGGCTCGCGGCTGTCACGTCATCGCCGCATCACCATCCACCGGACCGACCTCCTCGAACCCGTCGACGTCACCAGTGTCGATGGTGTCCCCGCAACCGACAAAGAACGAGGGTGGCATCGGGGTGGTGCCTGGGGGTGCCCTGGAGAGTGCCAAGGGGGCCGGTCAGCTAGTTGTAGCGGTTCATGGCCCGGTCGGGGCCTTCGGCGAGGATGAGCTCCACCGCGTCGGCGGCGTCGGCCACGGCCACGTCGAGCTCGGCGCGCTCGGCCTTGCCCGGGCGGCGCAGCACGTGGTCGGCGCCCGCCTGGCGGCCGGGGGGCTTGCCCACACCCAGGCGCACCCGCACGAAGGCGTCGCTGCCCAGGTGGGCCTTGACCGACTTGAGGCCGTTGTGGCCGGCCAGGCCACCACCCACCTTGACCTTTATGCGGCCGGGCTCGAGATCGAGCTCGTCGTGGACGATCACCAGGCGGGTGACGTCGTCAGGACAGTAGCGGCGCACCAAAGGGGCGACCGTCTGGCCCGAGAGGTTCATGAAGACCCCGGGGACCGCCAGCACCAGGAGTCGCTGGTCCATGCGCACCTCGGCCGACAGGGCCCGACCCACCGCCCGCTTGAGGCGGGCGCGGTGGCGCTCGGCCAGCACGTCGACCACCTCTGCTCCCACGTTGTGGCGGGTGCCGACGTACTCGCTCCCCGGGTTGGCCAGGCCCACGGCCACGAGATCGGCGGGCGTCCCCCGCCCCCGATCGGCCCGGCCGGGGCCCAGGCCGGGCAGGCGCACGGGGAGGTTGCGGAGAGGAGCGGTGGCTCGCCTAGGAGGCGGCCTGGCCCTCGTCGCCGGCCTCGGACGGGGCGTCAGCTTCGGCTTCGGCTTCGGCCTCGGCGTCCAACTCCTCGGCCTCGATGGTGGCTCGGGTGATCTGGGCGATGGCCACCGGCTCCTCCGGATCGACCTCCGTGGTGACCCCCGCCGGCAGGTCCAAGTCGTCCACCCGGATGGTGTCACCGATGACCATGCTCGAGATGTCGACCGAGAACTCGTTGGGGATGTTGCCGGGCGTGGCCGAGACGGTGAGGTTGAACATCACCTGGTCAACCGTGCCGTCGTCGCGCCTGACCGCCTCCGACGCTCCTGTGACCACCACCGGCACATCGACGGTCATGACCTCGTCCCGGCTCACCAGGATGAAGTCGACGTGGGTGACCCGGTTGCGGACGGGGTCTCGCTGCACGTCGCGCACGATGGTGAGGTGCTGGGCGCCGTTGACCTCGAGGTCGATCAGGGCGTTCATGCCCGCATCGGTGGTGAGGGCGAGGCGCAGGTCGCGCCGCTCCACGGCGACCGAGAGGGGGTCGATGCCGTGGCCGTAGACCACGGCCGGGATCTTGCCCTCGGCCCGCAGCCTCCTCGAGCTCCGGGATCCGAGCAACCGACCGCTCTCTGCACGCAACGCCACCTCAGCCATGGCCGGAGTCTACCGACGAAGCTCTGCTTCGTCGGAACGGCGATGAGCGCCGCCGAAGGCGGCACCCTGCACTTCCAGCGAGCGAAGCTCGCTAGGTTTCCGGCGAGCGAAGCGAACCTAGGATTGGTTCTCGCCGCCGAAGATCTCCGACACGGAGGTGTCCTCGAACACCGCGTCGATGGCATCGGCGATGATCTGGGCGATGGGGAGCACCTCGACCTTGTCGATCTGGCCGTCGGCGGGCAGGGGCAGTGTGTCGGTGACCACGATCCGATCGATCACCGAGTTCTTCAGCCGGTCGACAGCCGGGCCGGAGAACACGGCGTGGGTGGCGGCGGCCCACACCTCGGCCGCCCCGCTGGCCTTGAGTCGCTCGGCCGCGGCCACGATGGTGGCGGCGGTGTCGATCATGTCGTCGACCAGCACGCAGCAACGGCCGGTGACCTCGCCCATCACCCCCAGGGCCTCGACCTGGCTGATCTCACCCTTGCCCCGCCGCTTGTAGACCGACGCCATGTCGGTGCCCAGGACGCGGGAGAAGCGCTCGGCCGCCTTGATGCGCCCGGCGTCGGGTGCGACCACCACCACCTCGCTGCCGAGGTGGCCACGCAGGTGCTCCACCAGCACAGGCATGGCCGTGAGGTGGTCGAAGGGGCCGTCGAAGAAGCCCTGGATCTGGTTCGAGTGGAGGTCGACGGCGACGATGCGGTCGGCGCCCGCCGTCGTGAGCATGTCGGTGACGAGCTTCGCGGTGATCGGCTCGCGGCCCTCGGCCTTGCGGTCCTGGCGGGCGTAGCCGAAGTAGGGGATCACCGCCGTGATGCGGGCCGCGCTGGCCCG
>JAHWJI010000062.1 GCA_019348495.1 Actinomycetota bacterium
GGCGTGCGCTCGCCCGATGCCGATGTGGTGCAGCTTCGAGCGGTAGCGCAGGGTCACCCGCCCCCCCGTGTCGATGCGGTCCCGGCGCACCCGGTGGTGGCCCTCGGCGGTGACCGGCACCAGCTTCGGCGCTGCCTTGGTGCGGGCGGCAAAGGCCTCCGCCGGGGTGCACCGGCCGAGCGCCCGATGGGGCCGCACCTTGTTGTAGTAGGCGCCGAAGTGATCCAGCTGGGCCTGGAGCTCGGCCAGCGTGGCCGGCCGGGGCTGTTTGGCCAGCCACCGCTTGAGAGTCTGGTGGAAACGCTCCACCTTCCCGCAGGTCTGAGGGTGGTAGGGCCGGGAGTGCTTGTAGGCAACCCCCAGGCGAGCGAGCTCGTTCTCCATGGCGCAGCGGCCGTGGCGGGCCTCGGCGGTGAAGATGGCGCCGTTGTCGGTCAGCATCGACGCAGGTAGCCCGTGATCGTCGACCGCCTGGTGGAACGTCTCCACCACGTCGGCGGTCTTGGTGGTGCCAAAGGCCCGGGAGGCGATTAGCAGCCGGGAGTGGTCGTCGACCACGTTGAGGACCTCAACGTCACTGCCGTCGGCCAGGGCCCAATGGGTGGTGTCGGCCTGCCAGCACTCGTTGGGCAGCTCGGCCTGGAAGCGCCGCCAGGAGCTGCGGGGGCGCTTGTGGGGCTGCGGGGTGACGAAGCCCCGCCGGGACAGCGCCCGCCAGATGGTGGCCACCGACGGCACCGTGGCGTGCCCTCGGCGGGTGAGGTGGTAGTGGATCGTGTGGGCTCCGGCGTCGAGGCCCTCCTCGGCGAGGGACTTGCGCAGCGCAACGATCTCGTCCTCGAGCGCTGCGGGCACCTTGGACGGCGACGACCGGGGCCGGCGCGAGCGGACTCTAGACCCTCCCTCGCCGCCTTGGCGGTAGCGGGTCAGCAGCTCGTAGAGCCAGCTGCGGGAGATGTCGTGGGCCGCGGCCACCTCGGCGACACTGCGGCCCTCGACCACGACGGCATTTGATGAAGCCAGCGAGTTCCATGCGCACACCTCTCCATGGTGGTGTCCGCTACGTCTCGCGACAGCTGTCCGGGATCTCCTGAAACCAGACACCGCCCCGGGCACCCGACCCGACCGACCGCTCGCTCAGCAGGCCACGACCGTGCACACCTCGGCGGCGGGGATGGCCAGGCCGATGGCCTCGGTGCTCTCGTCGCCCACCCTGAGCACGGCGACGCCGATGACGCGGCCGTCGGCGTCCACCACCGGCCCGCCGCTGTTGCCCGGGTTGAGCGGGGCGGAGATCTGGATGTGCTCGCCTCGAAGGGCGGAGACGATGCCGCCCACCACCGACTGCTCCAAGCCGAGGGGCGAGCCCACCACCAGGACGGGATCACCCACGCGAGGCAGCTCGTCGGTCACGGCCAGGGGCTCGAGCGGCTGGTCGACGGCCACCACCGCGAGGTCCCGCTCCACGTCGATGCGGACCACCTCGCCGTCGATGCGCAGCTCCTCACGAATCAGGCTGACGGTGCTCCCGGGCTGGGCCTCGGGGCCCAGCACGTGGGCGTTGGTCACCAACACCGACCGACCGTCCTCGGCGCCGGCCACCCAGGCCGAACCTCGGCCGAGGGGGGAGATGACGGTGAACACCGATGCCCGGACCTGCTCGGCCGTGGCTGCCGGGTCGGGACGGCTGGCAGCCTCGACCTCGAGATCGGCGATCCGTCCGTCGAGTGCCGCCACCTGCCGGCGGGACGCCTGGAGCTCGAGTGCGGCGCGGTCGGCTCGGCGCAGGGCCTGATCGCTGCGCTGGAGCGACCAGGCGCCGAAGGCCACGGCCACCAGGGCCACGACGAGGGCGACGGCGAGGCCCCGGGAACGAGACTGCGCCGACGACCGGGAACCGCCGGCGCCTGGAGGAGCCGGATGTGGCGATGGACCGGACGACGTCGTGGACGCCCCGGGGGCATCGGCCACGCTCGTCATTGGGGTGGAGGGGGTGCGAGCACCCTCCAGACGCTATCTGCCCTCGCCCAGAGCTTCGGCTACGGCAGCCACCGTGGCGTCGCCCTCGATGTCCTCGAGGGGAACAGGCAGCGCGAGGGACCAGTTGGGCCACTGCTCGGTCGTGCCCGGCATGTTGGGCCGCTCGGCCACGCCGAGGGCGTCGTCGAGGGTGGCCATCAGCACCCGGCTGGGCGCCCGGGCCAAGGCCCGGTAGGCACCCACGGTGACGGCGGGCACCGACGCCTCTTCGTCGGCGCCGGCCTGCTCGCGCAGGCGGCGGTGCAACTCGGCCTGGCCGTCCTCGTTGGCGGCGATGCCGATCTGGCGCTGGGCCGCGAGATCGGCCCCGGTCCACACCCCGGCGATGGTGGGCAGGTCGTGGGTGGTCACCGCGGCCAGGGCCTGTCGGGGGTAGCGCTCAGGGGGCTCCGGTTCGAACCACAAGAGCCGGTAGGACAGCACCTGGCGCTCGACCAGCTCCTCGCGAACCGCATCCTCCACCGTGCCCAGGTCCTCGCCCACCACGAAGGCGCCGGCCCGGTGGCTCTCCAGAGCGAGGATGTCGAGCAGGTCCGCCGAGGGGTAGCGCACGTAGGTGCCGGCCGCCTGGCCACCGTCGAGCGGGATCCAGAACAGGCGGAACAGGCCCATGACGTGATCGACGCGCAGGCCTCCGGCGTGGCGCAGGGCGGTGCGGATCGTCTGGATGAACGGCTCGTAGCCCGCCGCCCGCAGCTTCCAGGGAACGAAGGGCGGCAGCCCCCAGTCCTGGCCCTCGGTGTTGAACTCGTCCGGGGGGGCGCCGATGCGGACATCGAGGGCGAGGAGGTCCTGCCAGGCCCAGGCGTCGGCCCCGCCGGGATCGAAGCCCACGGCCAGGTCCTCCACCAATGGCAGGCTGCCGGCAGCCGCCAGCTGGGTGTCGAGCAGCCACTGGAGCCAGGCGTGGAAGCGGACCCGCTCGGCCCGGTCCCGGGCGAAGGAGGCCACACCGGCGCTGTCCGGCCGTCGCAGTTCTTCGGGCCACGCGTGCCAACCGTTGCCGTGGATTTCGGCGATGGCGCAGAAGGTGGCGAAGCCGGCCAGGGCGTCGCCCTGTTCGGCGCAGAAGGCGTCGAAGGCAGCGTCACCGGCGAAGGTGGCGAAGCAGCGGGACAAGGCGTCGACCTTGAGCGACCACACCCGGTCACGGTCGATGTGGCGCTCGTCGTTGAGGGCTCGGCCGGCGACGGCCAGTCGCTCCAGGTCGGCGCCGAGGTGCTGGGCTCCGGGGACCTGGTCCACACAGAGGTAGAGCGGGCTGCGGAAGCGTCGACTCGACGGGTAGTAGGGGCTGGGCGCCTGGGGGAGCGCGGGCCCCGGGGCGTGGAGCGGGTTGAGCGCCACCACGCCGGCGCCCTGGCCCCCGCTCCAGCGGCACAGCCGGGCCAGGTCGCCCAGGTCACCGATGCCCCAGCTCTGGTGGGAGCGGGTGGCATAGAGCTGCACCGCCCAGCCCCAGGTGCGCAGGTCCACCGGGAGGTGGCAGCGGCCGGGGGTCACCACGACACGAGTCGTCGGACCTTCGTCGATGGGAAAGAGCTGGTGGTAGCCGAGGGGCAGCTCGGACGGCAGGGCGTCGACCAGGCCCAGGTCGCTTCCGTCCTCCAGCACCAGTCGGCACTGTCCATCGAGCCGGTGGTGCCGGCCGGGGCCCACGCACCACAATGGGGACTCGACCGCCGGCGGCCGAAGCTGGTCGGCGCCGGCGCCCATGGCCGAGGCAACCGCCTGTAGCGACTCGGCGTCGGGCTGGCGCCAGTGACCGGAGGCGTCCCAGTACCCGGTGTCGATGCCCCACGCGTCCAGGTCCGGTTTCACCGGCGTCACGGTACCCAGCGCAGCGGACCCGCCCCGGTTCTCGGTGGCGAGCTTCCAGCCCGGAGAGTCGTCGGGCCTACACTCTGCGCTGTGAGTCGAACCGTGCTGGAGCGCAAGCTGTCATCGGCCACCCGGCGGCTGAAGGAGCTGCGCGAGGAGCTGGCGGTGGTCGACGAGCAACTCGCCAGCCTGGCCGACGACGCCGACGACACCCGCCTGCGGGCCCTCGTCTCCGAGACGCCCCTCGCCGGGCGTGAGCACCACGAGGCACAGCGCCACGCCGACGCCATGGCCCGCCACCGGAGTGACGTGGTGGCGCGCATCGAAGCGCTCGAGCGCTCTCAGGACGACCTGCTCGACCGGCTGATGGCCGAGGTCCGCTGACATGGTGGCGCGCGTGGTGATCGCCGAGGACGAGGCCATCATCCGCCTCGACCTGCGCGAGACCCTCGAGGAGGCAGGCTACGAGGTGGTGGGCGAGACGGGACGGGGCGACGAAGCCGTCTCACTGGTCAAGGAGCACGAACCCGACCTGGCCATCCTCGACATCAAGATGCCCGGCCTCGACGGGCTCTCTGCTGCCCGGGAGATCACCGGGGAGCGTCGGGCGGCGGTGCTCATCCTCACCGCCTTCTCCCAGCGTGACCTGGTCGACCGGGCCCGCGACGCCGGTGCCCTGGCCTACCTGGTCAAGCCCTTCCAACGCAGCGAGCTGGTGCCGGCGGTGGAGGTGGCGCTGGGTCGGTTCAAGGAGATGCGGGCGCTGGAGGCGGAGATCCGCGGCCTGGAGGAGGAGCTCGAGGTCCGCCGGGTGGTCGACCGGGCCAAGGGCATGCTCACCGACGACCACGGCATGTCCGAGCGGGACGCCTTCGCCTTCATCCAGGGACAGGCCATGGCGGCCCGGGCCACCATGCGCGCCACCGCCCAGCGGGTGATCGAGGGCCAGCTCTCCCCCTGATCCGCCCCCCGTGCAGGTGTCAGCCGGTCGGCCGCCGGCCCTGCGAGTTGGGCAGGGCCACCACATCGACGCCCTCGGCCCGGGCCATGGCGGCCAGGGCGGGATCGGGCGTGGCCAGCGGCTCACCGACGGCCTCGGCCGAGGCCAGGGCCAGGCAGTCGGCGAGCGACACCGCTGAGCGTTCCCGGTGGTACTGGTTGGCCCGAAGCTCGCCGGCTCGACGGCCGATGCCCTCGTCGACGGGGACGACCTCGAGCCCGCCGCTGCGCATCCACCTGAGGCGCTCCCAGACGACAGCCAGCGTGAGGCCGTGAACCCGCACGAGCCGATCGATCACCTCCGCCACGTTGGCCGTGCTGATGCGCACGCCCTGACCATCTGCCGAGCGAAGGTGGTCGACCTCGGCTGCAGCCGGTTCGCCGGCGATGGAGGCGACGACTGCGTAGGCATCGAGGACGGTCAGACCGAACCCCACTTGCGTTCGTCGGCGGCTTCCTCTTCGGCCCGAAACTCGGCTCGAAGGCCGTCGCTGGTCATGCCGCCGGGAAGGGGGAGAGAGCCGAGGGCTGCCCGGAAAGGATCGTCGGGCAGAGGGCGCAGCACGAGCGCGTCGCCCTGATCCTCGATCAGCACGCGCTGGGCGCCCCATCGTCGTCTGACCTCAGCCGGGATCGAGATCTGACCACCCTTGGAGATCTTGGCGCTGGCGGCCATGTGGGGCAGCCTAGCTCATGCATATCGCTGAACCTCATGAACCGGCCACGTCCTAGCATCGGCCCCAGTGGCCAAGCTGCTCCTGCTCGACGGGCACTCACTGACCTATCGGGCCTTCTTCGCCCTGCCCACCGACATGGCCACCGCCTCGGGCCAGGTCACCAACGCCGTGTTCGGTTTCACGTCGATGCTGATCAACCTGCTGCGCGACCACGAGCCCGACCGCATCGCCGTGGCCTTCGACCGGGCCGAGCCCACCTTCCGCCACCAGCTCGTGCCCAGCTACAAGGCCCAGCGGGAGGAGGCGCCCGACATCCTGCGCCAGCAGCTGGGCCTGGTGCGCCAGGTGCTCGAGGCCCTCGGCATCCCCATGATCGACGCCGCCGGCTTCGAGGCCGACGACGTCATCGCCACCCTGGCCACCCGGGCCGCCCAAGCCGGTGACGAGGTCATCATCGTCACCGGCGACCGTGACACGTACCAGTTGGTGTGCGACCCGCTGGTCAAGGTCCTCTACAACCGCCGGGGCGTGTCCGACTACGTCCTCTACGACGAGGCCGGCATCCGAGAGCGCACCGGCGTGTCACCCACCGAGTACCCCGAGTACGCCGCCCTGCGGGGCGACCCGTCGGACAACCTGCCCGGCGTGCCCGGCGTGGGGGAGAAGACGGCGGCCAAGCTCATCACCACCCACGGCGGCCTCGACGGCGTCTTTGCCAACCTGGCCGCGCTGACCCCCAAGCTGCGGGCGAACCTGGCCGAGCACGAGAAGCACGTCCGCCGCAACGCCGAGGTCATGGTCTTGCTGCGCGACGTGCCCCTCGAGGTAGGGCCCGACGACCTCGCCCGGCGGCCCTTCGAGGCGGAGACGGTCCGGGACCTGTTCAACTTCCTCGAGTTCCGCAGCCTCTACCAGCGCCTGAGCGAGGTCGGGGCCCACGCCGGTCTGCCGCCGGCCGAGGAGGCGGCCACCCTCGAGTGCGGGGTGCGTGAGACCACCTCGACCGACGACGCCGTAGCTCTGTTCGAGCGCCTGGCCCGGGAGGTTCCCGAACGCCTGGGGCTGGTGGCCCGCTTCGCCGGCGACCCCGGCCGCTCACCGCTGAGCGGCTTGGCCGTGGCCACCCAGCTCGATCCCGGGGAAGGGGCGTGGGTCCCCGCCGCCCTGCTCACCACCGACGACCCGGCACCCCGTGAGGCCCTGGCCCGGCTCCTCGGCCCCGGAGGTCCGCCGCTGGTCACCCACGGCGCCAAGGCCCTCATGCGGGGACTGGGGAACCTCGATGTCGACGTGCGCACCCTCGACCTCGACACCGAGGTGGCCGGCTACCTGCTCGACCCGGCGGAGTCGTCCTACCTGTTGGGCGAGCTGTTGTCGCGCTACGTCGGCCTCGGGCTGGAAGAGCCCAGCTCGCCCGCCGCCGAGGGCCGCCTCGACCTCGACGGTGCCGGCGACGCCCTGCCCGCCGAGGCCGCCCGTTCGGCGCTGGCCGTGGCCCGCCTGGCCCCGGCCGTGGGCCAGGCCCTGTCCGACCAGGGGCTCAGCCGGCTCTACGAGGAGGTCGAGCGCCCCCTCGTGCGGGTGCTGGCCCGCATGGAGACAGCCGGCGTGGGGGTCGACGTGGAGTACCTGCGCCAGCTCAACCAGGGCCTGGTGGCCGATGCCGCCCGCCTCGAAGCCGAGATCCACGAAGCCGCCGGCGAGGTGTTCCTGGTGAACTCCACCCCCCAGTTGCGAGCCGTGTTGTTCGACAAGCTCGGCCTCGCCCCCAACAAGCGCACCAAGACCGGCTTCTCCACCGATGCCTCCTCCCTGGAGAAGCTGCGTGACCAGCACCCCGTCATCGAGCTGCTGCTGCGCTACCGGGAGGTGGAGAAGCTGCGCTCCACCTACGGTGAGGGCCTCGTCGCCGAGGTGGCCGACGACGGGCGCATCCACGCCACCTTCCACCAGACCGTGGCCCGCACCGGGCGCCTCAGCTCCGACCGCCCCAATCTCCACAACATCCCTGTGCGTACCGACGAGGGCCGGCGCTTCCGGCGCGCCTTTGTGCCCGCGCCGGGCTACGAGCTGCTGGTGGCCGACTACAACCAGATCGAGCTGCGGGTCATCGCCCACCTGGCCGAGGACCCGGGGCTGGTGGAGGCCTTCGAGGCCGGGCGCGACATCCACACCACCACCGCGGCCCGGGTGTTCGGGGTCGACGACACCGAGGTCACCCCGGGCCAGCGGGCCAAGGCCAAGATGGTCTCCTACGGCCTGGCCTACGGCATGGAGTCCTACGGCCTGGCCCAGCGACTGGCCATCCCTGTGGCCGAGGCCCAGGACATCCTCGACGCCTACTTCGTCGCCTTCCCCCGGGTACGGGCCTACATGGAGGCCACCGTCGCCGAGGCCCGCCAGCGGGGCTACACCGAGACCCTGATGGGGCGGCGCCGGCCCATCCCCGAGCTGTCGTCGCCGAACTACCGCATCCGCCAGGCGGGGGAGCGCCAGGCCATGAACGCCGGCATCCAGGGCCTGGCCGCCGACATCTTCAAGGTGGCCCTGGTGGCCCTCGACGGCCGCCTCGAGGCCGAGGGTGTGCGCAGCCGCCTGGTGCTCCAGGTCCACGACGAGGTCATCTTGGAGGTGCCCCCCGACGAGCACGACACCATGGCCGAGCTGGTGGAGGCCACCATGGCCGGAGCCTGTGAGCTGTCGGTGCCCCTCGAGGTCAACCTCTCCTTCGGCGCCAGCTGGGCCGACGCCAAGGGCTGAGGCCCGGGTCGGCCTCGTCGCACCGACCGGACGGCCTGAAGGAGCAGGTCAGGGCCGGTGCCCGCCTTGGTAGGCTAGGTGTCGAATACGACCTGTCCCGTCCACCGACTCCCATCCAGAAGGCCTCGACCACCATGTCCGATCAGACCAGCGACACCTCCGCCACCACCATCCTCGACCCCGGGGGCTCGAGGGACGTCAACGACGCCCGCGACTCCGCCGACGTCGTCGGCAGCGTCGACGCCGACACGGGCGAGTACACGCCGAGGCAGGTGGTGAGCGACGACCTGGGGGACATGTCCTTCGACGACGCCATCTCGGGCACCATCGTCGCCTTCGAAGACGGTGACATCGTCACCGGCACCGTGGTGAAGGTCGACAAGGACGAGGTGCTGCTCGACATCGGCTTCAAGTCCGAAGGCGTCATCCCCGCCCGGGAGCTGTCGATCCGCAACGACGTCGACCCCGGCGAGATCGTGTCCATGGGCGAGGTCATCGAGGCCCTGGTGCTCCAGAAGGAGGACAAGGAAGGCCGGCTGGTCCTGTCCAAGAAGCGGGCGCAGTACGAGCGGGCCTGGGGCGAGATCGAGCGGGAGAAGGAGCGCGACGGGGTCGTGCGGGGCCCGGTCATCGAGGTGGTCAAGGGCGGCCTCATCCTCGACATCGGGCTGCGGGGCTTCCTGCCCGCCTCCCTGGTGGAGCTGCGCCGGGTGCGCGACCTCCAGCCCTACGTCGGACGCACCATCGAGGCCAAGATCATCGAGCTCGACCGCAACCGCAACAACGTGGTGCTGTCCCGCCGGGCCTGGCTGGAGGAGACCCAGAAGGAGCAGCGCGAGGAGTTCCTCACCAACCTCAAGCCGGGCGAGGTGCGCAAGGGCACCGTGTCGTCGGTGGTGAACTTCGGCGCCTTTGTCGACCTGGGCGGCATGGACGGCCTGGTCCACGTGTCGGAGCTGTCGTGGAAGCACGTCGACCACCCCGGCTCGGTAGTGGCCGTCGGCGACGAGATCGAGGTGCAGGTCCTCGACGTCGACCTCGACAAGGAGCGCATCAGCCTGTCGCTCAAGGCCACCCAGCAGGACCCCTGGCAGGAGTTCGCCACCAACCACCGGGTGGGCGAGCTGGTCTACGGCCGGGTCACCAAGCTGGTGCCCTTCGGGGCGTTCGTCCAGGTCGGGGAGGGCATCGAGGGGCTAGTGCACATCTCCGAGATGAGCGAGCAGCACGTCGACCTCCCCGAGCAGGTCGTCACCCCCGGCGAGGAGCTGTGGGTCAAGATCATCGACCTCGACCTCCAGCGCCGGCGCATCAGCCTGTCGATCAAGCAGGCGGCCGAGGGTGGGGTGGTGGCCGCTGAGTACCAGCAGCACTTCGGCGAGCACGCCTACGACGAGTCGGGCAACTACGTGGGCGCCGCCGACGTGGTCGACGCCGAGAAGGCCTGGGCCGAGTACTACGCCGAGTACGGCGACGGCTCCGGCGCCTCCTCTGAGTCGGGCGCAGGGGCAGACGAGGAGGGCACCGGCATGCCGGCGGCCGCCGACGGTGGCGGAGCCAGCGTCGAGACAGCTCCCGAACCTGTCGAGGAGCCACCACCGGCGAGCTAGATCGTCTCGCCGGCGCCCACACGCAAGGTCCTTCCGAGGGCGCTGGAGCAGCCGCGGTAGCTTGCGGCCCGGTGACGACGGTGGGGCTGACCGGCTGCATCGGTTCAGGCAAGTCGACGGTGGCCGGGCTGCTGGCCGAGCGAGGGGCGGCGGTGCTCGACGCCGACGAGGTGACCCGTGAGCTGCAGCGGCCGGGCCAACCCGTGTACGAGGCCACGGTGGGCCGATTCGGGCCGCAGGTGGTCGGCCCCGACGGCGCGCTCGACCGCTCGGCGCTGGCCGGGTTGGTCTTCACCGATCCCGTCGCCCTGTCCGAGCTGGAGGCGCTGACCCATCCCGCCGTCCACGCGGCCATGTCCGAGCGGGCGGCGGCGGAGACAGCCCCGGCGGTGGTCCTGGTCGTCCCCCTCCTCTTGGAGGTGGGCCACTACGAGGTGGCCGGGGTCA
The DNA here is from genome assembly GCA_019348495.1 of Actinomycetota bacterium. Lineage (GTDB taxonomy): Bacteria > Actinomycetota > Acidimicrobiia > Acidimicrobiales > CADCSY01 > JADDRA01. Next base: position 10,355 of record JAHWJI010000062.1, read on the forward strand.
TCGTGGTGGACTGCCCCGAAGAGACGGCGGTGCGCCGACTGGCCGACCAGCGGGGGATGGGCGAAGCCGCGGTCCGGGCCCGCCTGGCCCGACAGCTCGCACGCGAGGAGCGACTGGCCCGGGCCGGCTTCGTCATCGACAACTCAGGGCCACCCGAGGCCCTTCCACCCCAGGTGGAGCGGGCGTGGGCGTGGATCCTGGGCGGGGCGGCCACGCTCGATGAGGCTGTCCCACCCCCTCGCTAGCCTGCAGGTCGATGCCTCCGTTCCAGGTCGTGTCCGAGTTCGAACCCGCCGGTGACCAGCCCCAGGCGGTCGAAGCGCTGGCCGAGGGCCTGGCCCGGGGCGATCGCTTCCAGACGCTGCTGGGCATCACCGGCAGCGGCAAGTCGGCCACCATGGCCTGGGCCATCGAGCGGGCGCAGCGTCCCACGCTGGTGATCGCCCCCAACAAGTCGCTCGCCGCCCAGCTGGCCAACGAGTTCCGCGAGTTCTTCCCCCGCAACCGGGTCGAGTACTTCGTCTCCTACTACGACTACTACCAGCCCGAGGCCTACGTCCCCTCCAGCGACACCTACATCGAGAAGGACAGCTCGATCAACGACGAGATCGACCGCCTTCGCCACTCGGCCACCTCGGCCCTGCTCACCCGCCAAGACGTGATCGTGGTGGCCTCGGTGTCGTGCATCTACGGCTTGGGCTCGCCCGAGGAGTACCGGGCCAACCTGCTGGTGCTGCGCACCGGCGAGGAGCACGACCAGCGCTCCATCCTGTCGCGCCTGGTGGACATGCAGTACGACCGCAACGACATGGCGCTGGCCCGGGGCAGCTTCCGGGTCCGGGGTGACACCATCGAGCTCCATCCCGCCTACGAGGAGACGGGGGTGCGCATCGAGCTTTTCGGTGACGAGGTCGAGCGCATGACCCGGGTCGACCTGCTCACCGGCGAGCGCCTGGAGGAGCTCGACGAGCTGGTGGTGTTCCCCGCCACCCACTACGTGGCCGGCGACGAGCGCCTCAAGGCGGCCATGGTCCGCATCGAGGCCGAGCTGGCCGAGCGCCTGGCCTGGTTCGAGGCCGAGGGCAAGCTGCTGGAGGCCCAGCGCCTGCGCATGCGCACCAACTACGACCTGGAGATGCTGGCCGAGGTGGGGGTGTGCAACGGCATAGAGAACTACTCGGCTCCCATCGACGGCCGGGCACCGGGCACCCCTCCCCACACCCTGCTCGACTTCTTCC
>JAHWJI010000063.1 GCA_019348495.1 Actinomycetota bacterium
GGGCGAGAAGATTTCGCTGGTCAGCGGCGGGTACATGAACCAGCCGCCATCGGGCGCCAGCCCGACGAAGATCGACATGAAGAAGAAGATGCCGCCGACAAAATAGGCCCAGAAGGCGTAGGCTGAGAGCCGGGGGAACGGCAGGTCGCGGGCCGCAAGCATCTGCGGCAGCAGCATCACGCCGAGCGCTTCCATCACCGGCACGGCGAACAGGAACATCATCACCGTGCCGTGCATGGTGAACATCTGGTTGTAGACCTCGGGGCTGAGCACCTGCCCGTTGGGTTGGGCCAACTGCGCCCGGATGAGCAACGCCTCGAGGCCCCCGATGGCGAAGAAGGTCATGGCGGTGACCCCGTACAGGATGCCGATCTTCTTGTGGTCGACCGTGGTGATCCACGACCGCCAGCCCTGGTTGGACGAAGGTCGGGTGAACGCGCCCAGCGGCTTGGCCACCACCGGTTCCTCGCCGGTGGTCAGCTCCAGAGGCGTACGTTCCTCGGTCAGCGCCATGAGGCCATCCTCGTCGTGCTCGGGGCCAGGCTCGGGGCCATGGTCACTCCAGAGTTTCCAGGTAAGCGTACAGAGCGTCGATCTCTTCCTCGGTTATCTCTCCCACCACCATGAGCGAGCCGGCCTTGCGCTGCGGGTCGCGCAACCAGGCCTCCAACTCGTTGCGGTCGTCGAGGTCGTAGATGCACCCGGCGAAGCAGTCGCGGCTGAACAGGTGGGTCAAGTCCGGCGCGGGCGGGGAGTCGGCCGCCACCGCCTCGAAGGCGCCCTCCACCCGGTGGCATCCGGCGCAGCCCTTCTGGGTGAACAGCTCGAAGCCCTCCGCCGCCAGTCCCGAGATCGGCTCGATGGGCGTGCTCTGCATCTGTTCCACCCAGTCCTCCCACCCGGCCTGGTCGTGGGCCACCACCTTGAGGCGCATGTTGGCGTGTGAGGTGCCGCAGAACTCGGCGCACTGGCCCGAGTAGACCCCGGGCTCGAAGGCCTGGATCGACCAGGTGTGGATGCGGCCGGGCACCACGTCCTGCTTGCCGTTGAGGCGGGGGGCCCAGAACGAGTGGATGACGTCGGGCGAGGTCAAGGTCAGGTACACCGGCTGGCCGGCGGGGATGTGGAGCTCGTTGGCGGTCACGATGTCCTCGTTCACGCCGAACGCCGGTTGGCCGCCTCGGTACGTGTAGCCCCACCAGAACTTCTGACCGGTGACGTCGACCTCGAGGGCGCCGGCGGGCTTGGCGTTGAGCTCGAAGATCACCGGGATGGTGAACACGGCGATGAGGCCCAGCACCAGCGCCGGCAGGATCGTCCAGGTGATCTCCAGCTTGGTGCTGCCGTGGAACTGCACGGGCATGTCGTCATCGTCGTCACCGGTGCGGCGCCGGTAGCGCACCACGAAGTACACGATGGCGCCCTCGACCAGGATGAAGACGGCCACGGCCACCCAGACCACGGGCATGAACAGGTTGTCGATCGTCTCGGCGAAGGGGCCGGCGGGATCCAGCGAGTCCTGGGGGGCGTTGGAGGCGCATCCGGCCGTGGCCAGGGCCAGCACCAGCGTCAGGAGGACGAACTTGCTCCGTCGAGCCATGAGGCCGCCAGGGTGGCCCACGGCAACACCCTGCGCCAAGTCACCCACCTCCGTGGGCCTCGGCGCCGGCCGGTGCCTCCTCGGCGTGGCCGGCACCCCCTTCGGCTCCCTCCTCGGCGTCCTCTTCGGACCCCTCTTCCCCGTGGTGCTCCTCGAACTCCCGCTCGCCGGCCACGGCGGCCACGATGCCGCTGCCCAGCAACCCGACTGCCGCCAGGACCACGATGACGGCCAGGACCGACGAGCTCACCTGGGGACGGGCGTTCAACAGGGCGCCGGCGCCGAGGATCACGGTGGCCACGACGATGGCCACCACGGTCGAGGCCGTATCGGACACCGCCAGCAGGATCCGGGAGAAGGCCAGGACGGCGACGGCGATGCCCACCAGGGCCAGGGCGGGGATCTCTACAGGGAACATGACCCGGTTGCGCAACTGCTGGTTGACCACGGGATCGGCGGTCGAGCGCTCGGCCCAGCTCTGGACCATCCACTCCGCCAGGGTGGCCCCGAGGATGGCCACACCGACGTAGAACAGGGCGCCTCCGGTGGCCAGGCCGACCGCGCACACTCCCACTCCGAGGGCGGCCAGGGCCGGCCAGGCGGCGGCGAAACGGGTGGCGACAGGCCGGCGCTCGGCGGCCGGGCGCCCATGTGCGGCCAGGGCCACGTCACCGTCACGCACGGCGATCGAGGTGACGCCGAGGATCGTGCCGGCCACGGCGGTGGAGGCCAGCACCAGGGTGCCGTAGAGCTCTCCCCCGCTGGTCAGCAGGTACCCCAGCGCCCCCACCACGCCGAGAGCGACCACCGCGAACCAGAACCGGGACCCGGTGTTGACCATCAGCCAGCCCTCCGGTTCCGAGGCGAAAGGGGGGTCACGGCCCACCCTCGAGGAACCAGATGCAGTACCAGATGACCAGGCCGGCGGCCACGCTGAAGTGCCAGAAGGCGGTGGCGGCGACCACCAACTCCCGGTCCTCGGGGGAGAACTGGCCACCCAGGGCCCGGAAGCCCACGACCACGAGGGCCACGATGGCGGCGATCACCACCAGCAGGTGGGTGATGGTGACGGCGTACATGGTGGTGGCGAAGCGGGAGGACTCGGCGGCCACGCCGATGGCCGTCCACGAGAAGGACATGGCGTTGACGAAGGCCAGGCCCAGCACGAGGGTCAGGCCGATGGCCACGTACATGCTGCGCCGGTCCCGCCCGTTGACGGCCGAGATCGACCACTGGGCGGTGAACGAGGACATGAGCAGGGTCAGGTAGGCAACGAAGAGGGGCACGTTGGGCAGGATGACGTCGTCGGGTGGCCACGCTTCACCGGCAGCCCTGGAAATGTCGCGCGCCGAGAAGTAGCCCGCCAGCAGACCGCCGAACAGCGCAGTGCCGGCAGCGATGACGAAGATGGCGCCGACCAGCAAGACGTTGCGCCGCCCCACCTCCGGCGCCGGCGGGAGGGCAGGCAAGACGGAGCCGGCGGTGCCGGGCGTGGTCACGGCCTCACCTCGGCGACCTCCGGGTCATCGGTGGGCGCCACTGCGCGCTCTTGCGCCCGTTGGTCGGCCACCGGCCAGGCTGAGGTCACAGGGGGGACCTCCCCGGTGAAGTTGCCCGGCGGCGGCGGCGACGAGGTGGCCCACTCCAGGGTGGAGCCCTCCCAGGGGTCGGCGAGGGCCCGGGTGCCACCCTTGCGGGCGACCCGGGCCAACAGGTTGCCCACCACCACGAGCACGCCCAGCGCAGCCAAGGCCCCACCGGCGGCGCTGGCGACGTTGAGCACCACCGTCAGCGCCTCGTCGTCGAAGCGGCTGGCTCCCAGTAGCCGGTCGGAGAACAGGCCGCTCACCAGGTCGGGCAGGGCCAGCAGGACGACGCCCCAGAAGGTCAGGACGAAGGCGGCCATGCCCGCCCCCTCGCCCAGGTGCACGCCCCAGATCTTGGGCGCCCAGTACCACAGGGCGGCGTAGGCGCCCAGCACGGCACCTCCGAAGAGGGTGTAGTGCACCTGTGCCGCCGCCCACACCGTGCCCCCGAGCTCCAGGCCGGGAATAACCTGCACGGCGCCGGCCAGGGTGCCGAGGAAGAGGTGGACCAACCCTCCCAGCGCCAGCAACAGGGGGGCCTTGCGCACGAAGCGGCCCCGCCGCACGGTGTCACCGAGCACGCCGAGCAGGGCCAGCGCGGGCACCACGGCGGCCAGGCCGGCGATCACGTACAGCAGGTCGTCGGCGTAAGGGTCGACCTGGGCCCAGGCGCCGAAGCCGAGCAGGCCCAGGGCCCCGAGAGCGGCGATCCCGACGCTGTTGCGACGCAGGCGGCTACGAGTGAACACCGGGACGACCTCGGCGGCCACCCCCGCCGCGGGCACGGCCAGCAGGTACACCTGGGGGATGGACCAGAACCAGTTCAGCTGGTCGGCGGCGTCCAGGCTGGCGAGGTCCGCGCCGAAGTGGTGGTGGATGTAGAGCTCGATCAGGCGGGCCAACAGGACCGGGGTGGCCAGCAGGGTCAGCCCGCCGCCCACCACCATCGACCACGTGAACAGCGGCGTGCGCAGCATCGTCATGCCCGGCGAGCGCAAGGTGACGGCGGTGGTGAGGATGCTGACCAGGGCCAGGCAGGTCGACACCGCCAGCACGGCCAGGCTGAGCAGGTACAAGTCGGTGCCCACCGTGGTCCCGCTCGCCAGGCCACCGTCGGCGGCGTAGGCGCCGAGCAGCATGATCCCCCCGACGACGTAGCTCCACAGGGCGGTGGCCGACCCCCGGGGGAAGGCGATGTCGGAGGCACCGATCTGCAGCGGTACCAGGTAGGTGGCCAGACCGAGGAAGAACGGGACCAGGAACAAGAGGACCGTCACCTCGCCGTGCAGGGTGTGGAGCCGGGCGAAGGCGTCCCCCACCACGAGCTGGAGGCCGCTGTCGATGCGCTCGACGCCGAGGACGCCCCCGGCGGCGCTACCCACCAGCAGGAACACCAGGGACAAGGCCAGGTAGAGCCGGCCCACGACCTTGTGGTCGTACGTGGTCAGCCACAGGGCGGGACCGGTGAGCGCCCGGGGGGGCGGCGTCCCCGCGGGTCCCTCCACGGCGCTGGTGGCCGGATGGGTAGGACTCTCGGTTCTGGGGTCGTCGGTCATGGTCATGGTGCGCTCACGCCAGGAGTCGGTCGAGGGCCATGGCCCCGAACAGCAGGCTGATGTAGGAGATCGACCAGTGGAACAGGCGCATGGCCCGCTCGGGTGACGGCACCCGCAGGAGGTCCACGGCGTACCAGGTGAACAGCGCCCCGAGCACCACGGCGGCCCCCAGGTAGAGCAGGCCCATGCCGGCGACGGGGGCGAAGGCGAGGGTGAGGCACCACATGACGAGGCTGTAGGCGAGGATGCGCACCGCGGTGGCGTGCAGGCTGGCCACCGCCGGGAGCATGGGTACGTCGGCGGCGGCGTAGTCCTCGCGGTAGCGCACGGCCAGGGCCCAGAAGTGCGGCGGGGTCCAGACGAAGATCACCGCGAACAGGACCAGCGGAGCCAGCCCGAGGGTGTCTCTGACCGCCGCCCAGCCCACCAGCACCGGAACCGCGCCCGCCGCCCCCCCGATCACGATGTTGCTGGTCGAGGTGCGCTTGAGCCACAGGGTGTAGACGACGACGTAGAAGGCGGTGGCGCTCACGGCCAGCACCGCGCTGAGCAGGTTGACGCTCGACCACAACAGGACGAAGGCGGCCGCTTCCAGGACCAGGGCGAAGACCAGGGCCGGGCCGGGCTCGATGGCCCCGGTCACCAGTGGCCGGTTCCGGGTGCGGTGCATGATCCGGTCGATGTCGCGGTCGATGATCATGTTGAGGGCGTTGGCCCCGCCGGCGGCCAGCGTGCCGCCGACGAGCGTGGCCACCACCAACCACAGCGACGGCATCCCGCCCTGGGCCACCACCATGGTGGGCAGGGTGGTGACCAACAACAGCTCGATGATGCGGGGCTTGGTGAGCGCGACGTAGGCACTGACTCTCGATGTGATCGCAGGCCCAGCCACGTGCTGCATCGGGCGACGACACTAGGCCCAATCCGCGGCCAACCAGAAGTTGGGGCGGGCACGCCTGCGCCGGCGCTGATCGACGGCGTCCGGCTCTACCATCAGGTGTGATGGGCCTGCCTGCGATCGCGCCCGCCGCCTACCGGCGGGTCACCCTCTTCGCCGTGGTGGCGTTGGGCTTCATCATCGTCACCGGGGCGGCCGTGCGCCTCACCGGCTCGGGTCTGGGCTGCTCCGACTGGCCCACGTGCGAGCAGGGCCGGCTGGCGCCGAGCGAGATCACCGACGCCCCCGCCATGATCGAGTTCGTCAACCGCCTCATCACCGGGGTGGTGTCGGTGGCTGTTGCCGTGGCCGTGGCCGGGGCCTGGCGCCGTCAGCCCCGTCGGGCCGACCTGGTGTGGCTGGCGGTGGGCCTGGTGGCCGGCGTGGTGGGCCAGATCGTCCTGGGCGGGTTGGTCGTGCTCTTCGAGCTGTCACCCCGGCTGGTCATGGGGCACTTCCTGGTGTCGATGGTCATCCTGTGGAACGCCGTGGTCCTCCACCACCGAGCCGGTCGTCCCGACGGCCCGGTGACGCCCCGGGTCGAGCCGTCCCTCCTCGCCCTGGCCCGGCTGGTCTTCGCCGCCGGGGCCCTGGTGGTGTTCACCGGCACGATCGTCACCGCCTCGGGGCCCCACGCCGGCGACAGCCAGGCTGCCCGGCTCGACTTATTCCTGCCCGACGTGGCCCGCCTCCACGGTACCTCCGTGGTGGTGCTGGCGGCCCTGGCCCTGGCCCTGGCCTGGGGCCTGCGACGAACGCACGCGCCCCCGCCAGTGCAGCGATCGGCCCGGGTCCTGCTCGTCGTGCTGGCGGCCCAGGCCGCGGTGGGCTACACCCAGTACTTCACGGGGGTGCCCGCCCTCCTGGTCGGGGTGCACGTCCTCGGTGCGGTGGTGGTGTGGACGGCGGTGGTGTCGCTCAACCTGGCGGTGTCCGCACCGGCGGCGACACCGCCGGTCGGCCCCCCACCGCCGGCACCATCCGCCGACGCCACCGTCCTGGCCGCCTCCTAGCTCGCCCGTGAGCGCCCCCAGCCCCGCACCGGTCGAGGTCGACGAACCCGACCTGGACGAGGTCACCGACATCGACACGCCCTGGATCGTGCTGGTCTGGAACGATCCCATCAACCTCATGTCCTATGTCACCTTCGTCCTCCAGAAGCTGTTCGGCTACAGCCGGGACAAGGCCACCAAGCTGATGCTCGACGTCCACCACAAGGGCCGGGCGGTGGTGGCCAACGGGAGCCGGGAGAAGTGCGAGCTCGACGTGTTCCGCCTCCACGAGCACGGGCTGTGGGCCACCATGCAACACGACCGGTGACGGCGACGGCCTGATGCTGCGGAGGCCGATCCGGCGTACCCGAAAGGGCGACTTCGAGGTTCGCATCTCGGCCGAGGAGCGCCGCCTCCTCGCCTCGCTCGTCCCTCAGCTGCGGGCCGCGCTGGAGGCCGACGACGACCCCGGCGGAGCCACAGACCCCTCGCTGCGGCGGCTGTTCCCCGCCGCCTACCCCGACGACGAGGTCCGCGACCGGGAGTACCGCTCGATGGTGCACGACGACCTGCGGGCCCGGCGCCAGGCCGCCCTCGACACCGTCGAGGCCTCGGTCGACGCCACCCGCCTCGACGAAGAGACCCTGCTGGCGTGGATGGGGGCGGTCAACGACCTGCGCCTGGTGCTCGGCACCCGCCTCGACGTGAGCGAGGAGACCGAGCTGGTGGCCGACCCGGCCGACCCCGATGGGCCGGCCCTGGCCGTCTACGGCTACCTCGGGTTCCTCCTCGAGTCGATGGTCTCGGCCCTCTCGGAGTGAGGCCCGAGCGCCGCAACCCAGCCCCTCAACCCGAGCGGTGGAAGCTCGAGCGGTAGAAGAAGGCGCCGGCGGTACCTGGACCGGTGTGGGCGCCCACGCTCGGCCCGATGCGGTAGCGCAGCACCTCCCTGACCTCGTCGGCACCGGCCAAGCGCTCCTCGAGCGCGTGCGCCAGGGGGGCGGCGCCGTCGTCGGCGATGCCGACCGCCGCCCGCAGCCCCGGGCCGGCGGCCACCACGTACGAGGCCATGGCGTCGACCGCCGCCTCCAGGTCGTCGACCCGGCCGACCACCTGCATCCCGGCCCCGGCCATGGTGAGCAGGGGGACGCCCTCGCTGGCCCCGTCGTCTCCGCTGGAGAGCCGACCCCCGGCGCGGGCCAGGTCGAGGGCGCCGACGGTGAAGACCGTCCTGACCCTGGTGCCCACCTTCTCGGCCACCGACGCCGCCTCCTCCACCGACCCGCCCGCGGCCAACGCCTCGCCCGCCTCCCACACGCAACAGGCCACCCCGAAGCTCACCGTGCCGGTGTCGACGATGCGCACGGGCACGGTCGCTGACTCCGCCGCCAGGCGGGCGCTGTTGACGGTGCCCGAGACCGCCGAGCCCACGTGCACGGCCAGGATCTCCTCGACGCCCCGCCCGGCCAGCTCCTCGAACACGGAGGCGAAACGACCGGGGCTGGGCTGGGAGGTGGCCACCTCAGGGCGGTACCCCCCGGCGAAGCGGGCGTAGAAGCCGTCGGCATCGAGGTCGACGCCCTCGAGGAAGCTCTCGCCGTCGACGGTCACGTTGAGGGGGACCACCTCGACGCCATAGCGCTCGGCCAGCTCGGGGGGGAGCTGGGAGTTGGAGTCGGTGACCAGGGCGATCAAGGGAGGGGCTCCTCGACCGCCAGCGCCGGCAGGGGGTTCCGGGGCACCCGTGGCTCCCGGTCACCGCCGTCGGGCGGCGCCTGGGGCCCCGGCGCAGGTGGGAGGGGCGGCGGCTCGGTGGCCAGCCGGTAGAGGATCACGGCGCTGGTGGCGGCGGCGGCCAGGGGCATGGCCACGGTGGGCGCCGGTCCCCACAGGTTGGGCCATCCCCGTCGCCACCACAGGGCCGAGGCCGCCACCCAGATCGTCGAGGAGACCACCGTCGCCCCCACGTGGCGACGCTTCCACCAGGGCATGACCGCCGCGGCCCAGGCCACCAACAGGTCGAAGAACGACCACGCCGGGAAGGTGGCGGCACACTGGCCCACGCTGGTGGCCACACCCTTTCCGCCCCGGAAGCCGTTCCAGGCGGGGAAGCAGTGGCCGACCACCGCAGCGACGCCACCCGCGTGGGCCCCGTTCCCCCCGGCCACCGCTCGTCCCGCGACGCAGCCCACAGCACCCTTGGCGATGTCGAGGACCATCACGCCGTAGCCCCAGCGGGGGCCCAGCGCCTTGATGGCGTTGTTGGCCCCCGGGTTGCGGCTGCCCACCAGGCGCAGGTCGGTGCTGCCGCCGGTGGCCACCCGGCAGGCCACGTCGGCCGAGGGGAAGGTACCGGCCAGGTAGCCCAGACCGGCGGCCAGGAGGAGGCGGGGGGATCCCACCGGGGGGAGGCTACGCCACTTCAGCCACGGTTGAAACGGCTGAGGCACCGGGACGATACGGTGCTGTGCCGTGGAGGTCCAGCAGGAGCGGGTTGCGGTGGCCGACGGGGTGGCCCTCCACGTCGAGCGTCGCCCCGGCGACGGGCTCGCCTTCCTCCTCGTGCACGGCCTGGCCTCCAACCTGCACCTCTGGGACGGGGTGGCCGCCCGTCTGGCCGACCTGGGCCACGCCGTGGCCGCCGTCGACCAGCGGGGCCACGGCCGCAGCGACAAGCCCGACGACGGCTACGAGCTCACCACCGTCACCGACGACCTGGCCCGGCTGGTGGACGTCCTCGGCTTCGACCGGCCGGTGCTGGTGGGCCAGTCCTGGGGAGCCAACGTCGTGCTCGAGGCCGCCTGGCGCTTCCCTGGACTGACTCGAGGGGTGGCCTGCGTCGACGGGGGCTGGATCGAGCTGCGTCGCCGCTTCCCCGACTGGCAGACCTGCGTGGAGGCCCTCGCCCCACCGGCCACGGCCGGTCGCCCGGCTACGGAGATCGAGGGCTGGCTGCGTCGTCGACACCCGGATTGGACCGACACGAGCATCGCCGGGGCCCTCAACTGCTTCGAGCACCTCCCCGACGGCACCGTCGCCCCCTGGCTCAGCCTCGAGCGCCACCTGGCCATCCTGGCCGGCTTGTGGGAGCACTCGCCCACGTCGCGCTACCCCGAGGTCGAGGTCCCCGTGCTGTTGGTGCCGGCCCGGTCCAGCTCGGCGCCCGATGGCTCGAGCGGGGAGGACCGCCGGCGCCAGGTCGAGGCCGCTGCCGCCTCCCTGCCCCGCTGCCGGGTCCGGTGGATGTCCGGCGACCACGACCTGCACGCCCACCATCCCGAGGAGCTGGCGACGCTGCTGCACGAGGCCACCGTCGACGGGTTCCTGGCGTGAGCGCGCCGGCGCCGCTGCCCCGGTTGCTGGTGATCATGGGATCGGGGGAGACCAGCCCCACCATGGTCACCACCCACCGACGCCTCGTCGAGCGGCTGGGGCCACCGCCGGTGCCCGCCGTCGTGCTCGACACCCCCTTCGGCTTCCAGGCCAACGTCGAGGTGCTCGCCCAGCGGGCGGTGGACTACTTCCGGGAGAGCGTGGGTCTGGAGATGGAGGTGGCCACGTGGCGGACGGCGGCGGAGGGCTCCCCCCTCGACGCCGAGCGGGCGCTGTCCCGGTTGCGGGCCGCCCGCTACGTCTTCGCCGGGCCCGGCAGCCCCTCCTACGCCCTACGCCACTGGGCGGGAACGCCCGTGCCCACCGCTCTGTCCGACAAGCTCGAGCACGGCGGCTGCATCACCTTCGCCAGCGCCGCCGCCCTCACGCTCGGGGCGACCAGCGTCCCGGTCTACGAGATCTACAAGGTGGGTGAGGAGCCGCACTGGCTGGAGGGGCTCGACCTGCTTGCCGGGGCCGGGCTCCCCGAGGTGGCGCTCATACCGCACTATGACAACGCCGAGGGCGGCAACCACGACACCCGCTACTGCTACCTGGGTGAGCCCCGCCTCTCCCGCATGGAGGCGCAGCTGCCCGAGTCGGCTTTCGTGCTCGGCGTCGACGAGCACACGGGTCTGGTCCTCGACCTCGACGCCGCCACCGCCACCGTCGTGGGCCGCGGGGTGGTCACCGTGCGCCGGCACGGCCACAGCACCACCTTCGCCTCGGGGACCACCCTGGCCATCACCGACCTCCGCCGGGCCGGTGCCTCCGGGGACGGTGGCGGACCTTCGCCCCCCGGGTCGCCTGCCGTGGCGGCCGAGAGGGGCGAAGAGGCTGGCGTGTCTTCGCTGCTGGCCACCTCTCGGCTGCTCGAGGGGCGCTTTGGGCAGGCAGTGGCCGACGGGGATGTCGATGCGGCGGTTGCCGCCGTCCTCGAGCTCGAGGCCACGATCGTCTCCTGGTCGCGCGACACCCTGCAGTCCGACGAGACCGACCGGGCCCGGGCAGCCCTGCGGTCGATGATCGTGCGTCTGGGCCAGCTGGGCGAGTTGGGCGCCCGCGACCCCGAGGAGATCCTTCGCCCCTTCGTCGACGCCCTGCTCGAGGTGCGTGACGCCGCCCGGGCGGCTCGCGACTGGGCCGCCGCCGACACCCTGCGAGAGCGCCTGGCCACGGCGGGGGTGGAGATCAACGACACGCCGGAGGGGACCAGCTGGAGGCTGCTATCGTGAGCGTGCCTCCACGCCGGGTTTCGAGCCCCCATCGTCCAGCGGCCCAGGACGCCGCCCTTTCAAGGCGGTAACACGGGTTCGAATCCCGTTGGGGGTGCGCACGAGCGGCGCAGATCGCGCTCAACCAGGTCCCGTGGTGCAGTTTGGAGTGCACGCCGCCCTGTCAAGGCGGAGGTCGCGAGTTCAAATCTCGTCGGGACCGCCACAACGATCACGGTCGGGTAG
>JAHWJI010000064.1 GCA_019348495.1 Actinomycetota bacterium
CGGGCGGCCTTGGACGCAACCATGGTCGAGTGGGCCATCAGGTTGAGCAGGGCGGTCTCGACCACCTGGGCCTCCACCAGGGGCGCGGTGACCCGCAGCAGGGGCTCGCCGGCGAAGGCGGCCTCGCCCTCGGGCACGGCCCACACCTCACCGGTGAAGCGCAGCTCGGACAGCCGCTCGAGAAAGGACGGGTCGAACAGTTCCAGCGACTCGAGATAGCGCAGGGCGGCCGGCTCGAAGTGCAGTTGCTCCAGGAACGCCACCGCCGGCTCCACCCCGCAGGCCAGGAGGAAGCGACGGGTCGAGGGCAGGTTCCGGACGAACAGGTCGAAGGTGGCCGGGGTGTCGAGGCCGCGCTGGTGGTAGCTGGCCGCCATGGTCAGCTCGTAGAGGTCGGTGAACAGGCCGTCCCCCTGGCGCACCAACATCAGTCCAGGTCGATCCCCGCCCCGGCCATCTCGGCCAGGGCCGCCTCGCCGTCGCCGGGCTGGAGGTCGACCGCGGCCACCGCCCTGGTCAGCACCGTGGTGGCGAACCCGAGGCGGGCGGCGTCGAGCGCCGTCTCCTTGACGCAGACGTCGGTGGCCAGGCCGGCCACGACCACCCGCTCGATGCCTCGCTCACGCAGCAGGCCCTCGAGCTCGGTCGGCACCGTCTCGCCGCTGCGGGGATCGCGCATGGTGAAGCCCGAGTAGCCGTCCTCACCGCCAGTGCCCTTGCGGACCACCGGTCCGTCGATGCGCAGCTCGGGGTGCAGTTCGGCTCCCCACGTGCTCTCGACGCAGTGCACCGGCCAGACGCCACCGTCCTTCTCGAAGTGGGGGGTGTCGGGTGGGTGCCAGTCCTGAGTGGCGACCACGAAACCGCCGGCGGCGGTGGCCCGGGCGACTTCCTCGTTGATCACCGGCACCACGGCCTCGCCGCCGGCCACGGCCAAGTTGCCGGCCGGGTCGGCGAAGTCGTTCTGGACGTCCACCACCACGAGCGCTGTCCGTTCGTCGTAGGAAGTCACGATCATCCCCTCTCCTCGCGGGCGACGAGAACACCCTGCCCGCCGATGTCCTATGCTGTGCACGCGGTCACGAGCGCGTCGTGCACCAGGGCGGGTTCGTCGGGTCCCCCCACTGCCTACACGGCCGGACCTCAGGAATCACCCTCTTCGGCGTGGGGTAAAGCCGCGGAAGGAACGTCCAGACGGCCCCGGGCGTTCGTAGAGATGGTACGGCGCCTCCCCCCGCCGGGAACTTTCGACCGCAGCTCGGGGAATGACGTCGACGTGACGAGTGTTGGAACGGGATACAATGAGAGATTCAGTCGGACAATACCTTCATGAGATCGGACTGGTCCCCCTCCTCAACGCGGCCCAGGAGCGAGAGCTCTCCCAGAAGGTCGAGGCGGGGCACGAGGCGCAGGGCCGACTCGACGCCGGGCCCAGCACCCGGGCCGAGACGGTCGAGTGCAAGCGGACCATCCGTGAAGCCGCCCGAGCCCGCGACTACTTCATCCGGGCCAACCTCCGCTTGGTGGTGAGCATCGCCCGGCGCTACCCCCTGCCCCCGGGCATGGACCTGCTCGACCTCATCCAGGAAGGCAACCTGGGTCTCGAGCACGCCGTCGAGAAGTTCGACTGGCGCAAGGGCTTCAAGTTCTCCACCTACGCCACCTTCTGGATCCGCCAGGCCATCGGCCGGGCCCTGGACCAGAAGGCCAATCTCGTCCGTCTGCCCAGCGAGCGCTCCGCCCAGCTGCGGGCCGCCCTGCGGGCGGTCTCCGGCGAGGGTGACGATCTCGACGACGAGCTGGCCAACCTGCACCGCCTGGCCACACCCACCAGCCTCGACCGCACCGTCGGCGAGGATGGCGAGCAGGAGCTGGTGGACCTGCTCCCCGACGCCCTGCCCGGTCCCGAGCAGCTCGTGATCGAACAGATGCAAGAGGAGATGGTCACCGGCCTGCTCGATGGGCTCGAGCCCCGGGCTCGGACCGCCGTCGAGCACCGCTTCGGCCTGGCCGACGGCCAGAAGCACAGCTTCCGGGAGGTGGGCGAGGTGCTCGGCGTCACCGCCGAGGCCGCCCGTCGCATCGTCAAGCGGGCGGTCGACGAGCTCAAGATCGACGCCGAGAGCATCGCCGCCGCCTGAGGCGCCAGAGGGCCGAGAGAGCGAAAGGCGGGGGCGAGCGTTGACAAGGTTCCCTAGAGTGGGAGCCGTGTCCCTTCCCTGGTCGCCCGTGTCGTGGCGCGAGCTGGTCGCTGCCCAGCAACCCGATTGGCCCGACGAGCTCGCCTTGGAGCTCGTCCTCAAGCAACTTGCCACCTACCCGCCTCTGGTCTTTGCCGGCGAGGCACGGGCCCTGACGGCCAGCCTGGCCTCGGTGGCCGACGGGAAGGCCTTCCTTCTCCAGGCGGGCGACTGCGCCGAGTCCTTCGACGCCTTCTCGGCCGACGCCATCCGCGACAAGCTGCGCCTAATCCTGCAGATGGCGGTGATACTCACCTACAGCTCCGGTGTCCCCGTGGTCAAGGTGGGCCGCATCGCCGGGCAGTTCGCCAAGCCCCGGTCCTCGCCCACCGAGCGTGTGGGTGAGGTCGACCTGCCGTCGTTCCGCGGCCACATGGTCAACGACATGGCCCCCACCGCCGACGCCCGCATGGCCGACCCCACGCGCTTGCTGACCGCCTACCACCAGGCCTCGTCCACGCTGAACCTGCTGCGAGCCTTCACCAAGGGGGGCTTCGCCGACCTCAACCGTGTCCACGCCTGGAACCAGGAGTTCGTGGCCTCCAGCCGGCAGGGCCGTCGCTACGAGGCCATCGCCGACGGCATCGAGCGGGCGCTGCGGTTCATGGCCGCCTGCGGGATCAACCTCGATTCCGAGCACCAGCTCCATCAGGTCGACTTCTACACCAGCCACGAGGCCCTGCTGCTCGGCTACGAGGAGGCCCTGACCCGCCAGGACAGCCTCACCGGCGACTGGTACGACTGCTCGGCCCACCTGCTGTGGATCGGTGAGCGCACCCGGGCGCTCGACGGCGCCCACGTCGGGTTCCTCGCCGGCGTGGCCAATCCGCTGGGCTGCAAGCTGGGTCCCAGCGCCACCGCCGATGAGGTCATCGGGCTGTGCGAGGTCCTCAACCCCGACAAGGTGCCGGGCCGGCTCACCCTGGTGACCAGGATGGGGGCAGACGCGGTCGAGGACCGCCTGCGCCCGCTGCTGCGAGCGGTCAAGGGCTCCGGACATCCCGTGGTGTGGGCCTGCGATCCCATGCACGGCAACACCTTCACCTCGGTGGGAGGCCGCAAGACCCGTCACCTCGACGCCGTGCTGGCCGAGATCACCGGCTTCTTCGCCGCTCACCGGGCCGAGGGCACCTTTCCCGGTGGCGTCCACGTGGAGCTCACCGGCGACGACGTCACCGAGTGCCTGGGCGGGGCCGAGGAGGTACTCGACGCCCACCTCGACCAGCGTTACGAGACCATGTGCGACCCCCGCCTCAACGCCCGCCAGAGCCTCGATCTGGCCTTCCGCCTGGCCGAGCTGCTGCGGGCCGCCTGACCCGCCTGTGCCGCCGGCTGCGCACCATGACCGACGGCTTCGACCGTCCGCGCACCTGATGACGTGAGCTCGCCGCTGGAGGACTACGCCCTGCTGGGCGACACGGAGTCGGCCGCCCTGGTGTCGGCTCACGGCTCGATCGACTGGTTGTGCCTCCCCCGCTTCGACTCCCCCGCCTGCTTCGCCGCCCTGTTGGGCACACCCGACCACGGGCGCTGGCTGCTCGCCCCCTCCGGCGGGCCTCGCTGCACCCGACGGGCCTACCGCGACGGCGGCCTGGTGCTCGAGACCCGCTACGAGACCGACGCCGGCGCCGTCACCGTCGTCGACTGCATGCCGCCGCGTGACACCCGCCCCGACCTGGTGCGCGTGGTGCGGGGCGATGCCGGGCGGGTCGAGATGCGCATGGAGCTGGTCATCCGCTTCGACTACGGCCACATCGTCCCCTGGGTGCGTCGCATCGAGGGCCGCACCGTCGCCCTCGGAGGCCCCGACGGGCTGGTGCTCACCACCCCGGTCCACGTCCACGGTGAGGACCTGCGCACGGTGGCCACCTTCGTCGTCTCCGCCGGCGAGGAGGTGCCCTTCGGCCTCACCTGGTTCGCCTCCCATGCACCCGTGCCCGCCGCCATCGATCCCCTGGCCGCCGTGGCCCGGGCCGACCAGTGGTGGCAGGAGTGGGCCGGACAGCTCACCTACCGGGGCGAGTGGCGTGAGGCGGTGCAGCGCTCGCTGTGCGTGCTCAAGGCCCTGACCTTCGCCCCCACCGGGGCGGTGGTGGCCGCCCCCACCACCTCGCTGCCCGAGGACATCGGCGGCGAGCGCAACTGGGACTACCGATTCTCGTGGCTGCGTGACGCCACCTTCACCCTCGACGCACTGCTGGCCTCGGGCTACACCGAGGAGGCGATGTCGTGGCGAGACTGGCTGCTTCGCTCGGTGGCCGGCGATCCTCAGGACCTTCAGATCATGTACGGCGTGGCCGGCGAGCGTCGCCTGCCCGAGCTGGAGCTCGGCTGGCTACCCGGCTACGAGGGTTCGACGCCGGTGCGGGTGGGCAACGGCGCCTGGAGCCAGTTCCAGCTCGACGTCTACGGCGAGGTGCTCGACTCGCTGCACCAAGCCCGCAGGGCGGGCATCGAGTCCGACGACGCCGCCTGGTCGCTCCAGCGGGCTCTGCTCGCCAACCTGGAGAAGGTGTGGGACCAGCCCGACGAGGGCCTGTGGGAGGTGCGCTCGGGCCGCCAGCACTTCACCCACTCCAAGGTCATGGCCTGGGTGGCCCTCGATCGGGGCGTCGCTGCCATCGAACGACATGGCCTCGACGGCCCCGTCGAGCGCTGGCGATCCCTGCGCGACCACATCCACGCCGAGGTCTGCGCCAAGGGCTACGACGCCGAGCGCAACACCTTCGTCCAGCACTACGGCGGCACCGGGCTGGACGCCGCCTTGCTCATGCTGCCCCTGGTCGGCTTCCTGCCCCCCGACGACCCCCGGATCGTGGGCACGGTGGAGGCGGTCGAGGCCGAGTTGGTGTTCGACGGCTTCGTGCACCGCTACGACCATGACCGCAGCGACGACGGCTTGGCCGGCGGCGAGGCGTCGTTCCTCATGTGCAGCTTCTGGCTGGCCGACTGCCTGCACCTCCTCGGCCGCCGCCGCCACGCCTGCGAGCTGTTCGAGCGGCTCCTCGCCGTGGGCAACGACGTGGGCCTGCTCGCCGAGGAGTACGACGTCGCCACCGGGCGCATGATCGGCAACTTCCCCCAGGCCTTCAGCCACGTGGCCCTGGTCAACACCGCCGGGATCCTCTCGGCGATCGAGCACCCGGCCCAGGACCGCCGGGCCTGAGCCAGGCGGTCGCCTCCGTCGGCGTCAGCCGATCGAGGGCGGGTCGGGGCTGCGCCCGGCCTCGAGGCCCTCGAGGTGGGCGATGTCGTTGTAGCGGCGCAGGGCCCAGTGCAGGGGCCTGCCCTTCTCGGCCTCCACCAGCCACTCGGTGACACCCGAGTTGGTGGAGCGCAGGTCGAGGTCGGCCACCCGCTGGAGGGGCAGACCGAGGAAGCAGGTCAGCGACCCGTCGACGATCCCGCCGTGACAGGCGATGACGACCGTGGCGCCGGCGTGGTCGACGGCGATGCGGTGCAGCGACCGGCCCACCCGCAGCAAGAACCCGGCCACGCTCTCGCCTCCGGGCGACAGCTCGGCGTAGGGGTCGGACCGCATGTCGACGCCGTAGCGGACCTGGTAGTCGTCCCATGACAAGCCGTCGCACTCACCGGGCTCGAGCTCGACCAGCTCGGCGTCCTGGGCCACGGCCAGGTTGCCGAGGGCGGGGGCGAGCAGCTCGGCCGTCTCCACCGCCCGGGGCAGGGTGGAGGAGACCAGGTGGTCGACCTCCATGCCCGAGCCCCGCCAACGCTCGGCCAGAGCCGCCACCTGGCGGCGGCCGAGGTCGGAGAGCCCGGTGCAGCCCGTGGGCCCCCCCACCACCCGGTCGACCTGCGCCTGGGACTCGCCGTGGCGTACCAGCAACAACCGGGTGGCGGTGCTCACGCCACTGCCTCCACGAAGCGGCCGAGCTGGCGCAGGTTGCGGCACTCGTGGACCCCGTCGCAGTAGGGGGCGTAGTCGCCGATGACCGAGTCGCCGCTGTCCCAGTAGGCCCGGGGCTCGGGGTTGAGCCAGTGCACGTGGCGGGCCGCCCGGGACAGCTCGGCCATCACCCAGGGCCGGGCCGGGTGGTAGTTGCTGCGGGCGTCGCCCAGGAGCACCACGGTGGTGCGAGGACCGACGTCGGCGCCGTAGCGTGCCCAGAACGCCTCCAGGGCGGCCCCGTAGTCGGAGTGGCCCTCGGCGGCCACCACGTCGGCCTCGGCGTTGATGCGCCGCACGGCGGTGTCGAGGTCGACAGCTCCCTCGAAGCACCGGGTGACCTCGTCGACCCCGTCGACGAAGACGAAGGAGCGGACCGCGGAGAACTGGCCGCTCATGGCGTGGACCAGGGCCAGGGTGAAGCGGGCGAAGGCGGCGACCGAGCCGGAGACGTCGGCCACCACCCAGATCTCGGGCTTGGCAAGGTGGGGCCGGCGGAAGCGGGGCTCGACGGGCACCCCGCCCGAGCCGAGCGAGTGGCGCACGGTGGCCCGCATGTCGAGGTGTCCCCGGCGCCGATGGCGGCGACGGCGGGCCAGACGGGCAGCCAGGGCCGTGGCCAGCGGCGCCAGGCTGCGTCGGAGCTGGGCCAGCTCGTCGCGGCTGGCGTGCATGAGCTCGACGTCGGCGGGAAGGGGCCGGCGCAGCGCCTGGGCCACCGACGCTGCCCCCCGCTCGGCCACCAGGCGGCGACGGATCTCGGCCTCGATCTCCTCTCGCAGGCGCGCCGCCCGGACCTCGAGCTCCTCTCGGGCCAGACGGGTCTCCAGCGGGTCGAGGGCGTCGTCCCCGCCGAACTGGGGCCGGCCCCTCAGGCGGGCCAGGGCCCCGTCGAGATCGAGCTGGCGCAGGGTGCGGTAGCGCTCGTAGCTGCCGGCGCCCAGGCGCCGGTCGGCGCGCAGGTCGGCATGGAGGGCCACGGCCAGGCGGGCCACCTCGGCCAACAGGGCCGGGTCGCCCGAGGCCAGGGCGGCGTCGAGACGCGCCGCCAGGTCGTCGCCGCCGGCGCCGTCGTCGTCGGGGCTGGCGCCGCTGGCGACCAGGTCGTCGCCCGATCCCCCGTCCCCGAGCACGGTGGCCCGACCCAACGAGAACCACACGCCGAACACGGCGTCGAAGGTTGCCCGGTGGGCGGCCTGCTTGACCAGCGTGGTGGCCAGGGCGGCTCGAAACGCACCCCGGTCGTCGAGGGGCACGTGGGTGAGCGCCTGGGCGGCGTCGAGGTGCTCGGTGAGCGAGACCGGCATGCCCGCGGCCCGGAGCTCGTCGACGAAACCGGCCAGGGCGGCTAGCACCAGCGTCGGCGCATCAGTCGATCCCGCTGACCGTCAGCGACTTGGTGGCCTTGGCCAGGTCGCCCCGGTGCTTGAGCAGCAGGGGCAGCGTATGACAGGCCCGCTCCACGTCGACGTGGTCGATGCTGAGCAGCACCAGGGTGCGGGCCCAGTCCAGCGTCTCGGACACCGAAGGGGGCTTCTGCAGGTCCAGCGCCCGCAGCGAGCGCACCACCCGGGCCACCTGCTCGGCCAGACGCTCGGAGACGTCGGGGACCTTGGCCATCACGATGGCCCGCTCCCGCTCGACGTCGGGGTAGTCGAGGGGCAGGTACAGGCAACGGCGCTTGAGGGCCTCGGAGAGCTCCCGGGTGTTGTTGGAGGTCAGGACCACCAGCGGGATGCGGGTGGCGGCGACGGTGCCCAGCTCGGGGATCGACACCTGGTAGTCCGACAGCACCTCCAACAGCAGGGCCTCGGTCTCGACCTCGAGGCGGTCGACCTCGTCGACCAGCAACACGACCGGGTCGGGCGCCCGTATGGCCTCCAGCAGGGGGCGGGTGAGCAAGAAGCGCTCGGAGAACAGGTCGTCCTCGACGCCGTCCCAGCCCTGGTCGCCTGCCCCTGGGGACGAGCCGTCCTGTTCCCGCTGGCCGGCTTGGATGCGCAGGAGCTGCTTGCGGTAATCCCACTCGTAGAGGGCCCGGGACTCATCGAGGCCCTCGTAGCACTGGAGCCGGATGAGCCGGGCGCCGGTCATGGCCGCCACCGACTTGGCCAGCTCGGTCTTGCCCGTCCCCGCCGGTCCCTCCACCAGCACCGGCTTGCGCAGCGCCTGGGCCAGGTACACCGCCGTGGCGATGGCGTCGTCGGCCAGGTAGCCCGTCGCGGCCAGGCCGGCCCCTACCGCGCCGATGTCGTCGAAGCCGTCGCTCACGTCAGCGAGGGTACCGAGGGTCGGTGGGGACGGCCCCGGGATTCTCCATGCGCTCAGCGCCCTCGCCGGCCGGCCGCGACCCACCACGCCGTGGCCGCCACCAGCCAGGCGCCGTTGACCGCCACCGCCGGCCACTGCCGCTCGACCACCCATCCCGTGACGATGGCAGCCACGCCCAGCTGGTGGGCCGCGAACCACCGCACCCGGCGCTGGCGCACCACGGGCACGAAGCGGGTGATCACCACCACCGACACCGGGTACCCCACGGCGAAGAGCCCCAGCGAGAGCGGGGAGAGGGAACCCACCGCCACAGCGTGTCACGCTCGCCAGGCGGGACGGCGGAAAGGGACGCTCAGGCACCGCCCAGGGCGTCGGCGGCGTCGGTGATGTCGTAGCTGTAGCCCTGCTCGGCCAGGAAGCGCTGGCGGCGGGCGGCGAACTCCTGCTCGTTGGTGTCCCGGCTGACCACGGCGTAGAAGTGGGCCTGTCGGCCGTCGGCCTTGGGGCGCAGGATCCGGCCCAGGCGCTGGGCCTCCTCCTGGCGACTGCCGAAGGTGCCCGACACCTGCACGGCCACCGAGGCGTCGGGTAGGTCGATGGAGAAGTTGGCCACCTTGGACACGACGAGGATCGCCTCGTCGCCGTTCCGGAAGGAGTCGTAGAGCCGCTCGCGCTCTCGCACCGGCGTCTTGCCGGTGATGATGGGTGCGTCCAGCCGCTCGGCGATCTCGGCCAGGTGCTCGACGTACATGCCGATGACCAGCGTCGGCTCCCCCCGGTGGCGGTCGACCAGGGCCTCGATGACGTCGAGCTTGGAGGCGGCGGTGGCGCCAACCCGGTGGCGCTCATCGGGCTCGGCCAGGGCGTAGGTCATGCGCTCGGCCTCGGTGAGGGTGACCCGCACCTCCGTGCAGCGGGCGGGAGCGATCCAGCCCTGGGACTCCATCTCCCGCCAGGGGCTGTCGTAGCGCTTGGGCCCGATGAGGCTGAACACGTCGCCCTCCCGCCCGTCCTCGCGCACCAGCGTGGCCGTCAGCCCGAGGCGGCGCCGACTCTGGATGTCGGCGGTCATGCGGAACACCGGGGCGGGCAGGAGGTGGACCTCGTCGTAGATGACCAGGCCCCAGTCCTCGGCGTCGAACACGGCGAAGTGGCGGTAGGCGCCCTTGGAGCGGGAGATGAGGATCTGGTAGGTGGCGATGGTGATGGGGCGGATGTCCTTGCGCTCGCCCGAGTACTCGCCGACCTCGGCGTCGGTGAGCGACGTGCGGGCCAGCAGCTCGGCCCGCCACTGCCGGGCCGACACGGTGTTGGTCACCAGGATCAGGGTGCGGGCCGAGGCCCGGGCCAGGGCGCCGGCGCCCACCAGGGTCTTGCCCGCCCCGCAGGGCAGGACCACCACACCGGTGCCGGCGGCGAGGAAGGTCTCCACCGCCTCGATCTGGTAGGGCCGGAGGCGGAAGCCGTCGGCGTCGTCGAGGGCCACGGGGTAGCTGGCGCCGTCGACGTAGCCGGCCCGGTCCTCGGCCGGCCAGCCCACCTTGAGCAGGGCCTGCTTGAGCCGTCCCCGCTCGCTCGACGGCACCGCCACCGTGTCGTCGTCGAGGCGGGGGCCGACGAGGGGCGCCACGTGCTTGGAGCGGACCACCTCCTCGAGCACGGCCCGGTCGAGGGCGCGCAGCACCAGGCCGTGGCGCTCGTCGGCCTCGATGACGAGCCGGCCGTGGCGGTCCATGGTCTCGGCGATGTCGATGAGCAACGACTGCGGGGGCGGGAAGCGGCTGTAGCGGACCAGGGCGTCGACCACCTGCTCGGCGTCGACCCCCGCCGCCCGGGCGTTCCACAGGCCGAGCGGGGTGACCCGGAAGGTGTGGATGTGCTCGGGCGAGCGCTCCAGCTCGGCGAAGGGGGCGATGGCGCGGCGGCACTCGCCGGCCAGCTCGTGATCGGTCTCGAGCAGCAGCGTCTTGTCCGACTGGACGATGAGGGGACCGTCACCCATGGTCACCCGACCTGCTCGGTCATCGGCGCCGACCTCGGGAGGAGCGGCTTTGGTTGGGACGGGCGGCCACCAGCGCCCGCAGGACGGCGAGCTCGTCGACGGTGGCGGGGACGTCGTGGTCGAGGTCATCGCCGTCGAGGTCATCTTCATCAGCGGGACCCATCTCGTCGTCCCAGTCGAGGGCCTCGCCGTCGAAGGGGTCGTGGGGGAAGGCCAGCGGCGGGGTCCCGGGTGGCGTGGCCGCCAGGGCATGGCCGGCGTCCTCACCCGGTGGTCCCTCACCCGTGCGGTCTCGCTCCCGTCGCCCCGTCCACCCCGGCGCCGGCCTCGGGCCGGCGCCGTCGCCGGCGGTGTCCCGGCGTGCCCGGCGCCGGCCCGGCAGCTTCACGCCGGCCTCCTAGGGCGCGCCGCGCAGGCCCACGGCCGGCTCGGGCACGGCCTCCAGCACGGCGGCCACCACGTCGGTGTCGATCTGGAAGCGCTCAACCGCGGTGTGCTTCTCCCGACCGGCGGACTTCGGCCAGTCCGTGGCGAAGGTCTGCACCTCGGTGCCGGCCAGGTTCTCCTTCCAGTACTCGCGCGACCGGGTCATCGCCGACTCGGTCGAACTCACCATCCGGGGCCACGCCTACGACGCGCTCGTGGGCCTAGCCGGCTGCGACAAGTCCCTGCCCGGCATGATGATGGCCATGTGCCGGCTCAACATCCCGTCCATCTTCATCTATGGCGGCTCGATCCTGCCCGGCACCTTCAAGGGCAAGCCCGTCACCATCCAAGACGTGTTCGAGGCGGTCGGCAAGCATTCCGTCGGGGCCATGTCGGACGCGGACCTGGAGGAACTGGAACAGGTCGCCTGCCCATCGGCGGGCGCCTGCGGGGCCCAGTTCACGGCCAACACCATGGCGACGGTCTCGGAGGCGATCGGCCTCGCCTTGCCGTATTCCGCCGGCGCTCCGGCTCCCTACGACATGCGTGACCAGTTCTGCGCGACCGCCGGCGAGATGGTGATGGATCTGATCCGCACCCAGATCCGGCCGCGCG
>JAHWJI010000065.1 GCA_019348495.1 Actinomycetota bacterium
ATCGCCCGGGCGCAGGCTGAATGGGACGGGAATGTCGTGACCACGGTCGAGCCGAGCTCGCGGTGGTGGCCGGCCGAGGACTATCATCAGGAATATTGGAACGGCGAGGGGCAGCGTAACCCGTATTGCATCGCCACCATCCCGCCCAAGCTGCAGAAATTGCGGAAGAGCTTCCAGGCGCGGCTGAAGAGCGCTTCGGCCACGGCCTAGCCCGTTGCCGCGGCTCGCCGCAGCCGGTCGTTTATCGCGATACCGAGGGCGACGTTGGGCACCGGCGCGACCGCGCGCACTTTCATGACGCCTTCGGGCGAGGGCAGCACGTCGCTGCCGATGGTCGCCGGATAGAAGGCGAGCAGCTGCCCTCCGGCGCCGATCACGCGGACGGCGCTCTCGCCCTTGTCGACGATGATCTCGGCCACATCCCCCTGCAGCTGGTCGTTACCGAGAGCAGCCACCATGATCGTCTGTCCGGCGCGGGTGAAGTCCACGTTCGGGTTCAGCTGCTGCAGCAGCTCCGGCGTCATGTGGAACTTCTCGGCCAGCAGCTCGAGCGGGCTGGCCTCGGACTCGGCCGAGAGCGCGGCGAGGTCGCCGGCGTCGCCGGCGACGCCTTCCTCGAGGGATACCGCGCCGATGGAGGCCTCCGAGGGCGCATCGATGCGTACGCCACCGCCACCCGGCTGCGCCTGGCCTGTGTCTACGCCTTCCGTCCCTGCTGGCAGGACGTGGCCGCTCGACTACTGGCTACGGCCCCCACCTGTCAGGGCGTAGCGGGACCGCTGGACTTCGTCGCACGGTAGAGCGTGACCCGGCGGCCCCGGCCGAGCGCGGCCACGACGACGTCGAGCGGCTCAGCCCCGGACAGCGGCAGCGCCTCGGCCTGGCCCGGGCCTCGTCCACGACCCGGCGGTGCAAGGCCGCGCCGGGCCTGAACGAGCTGGCGGCCGTCGCCCGCAGGAATCGCCGGTGATCAAGCGACCAGCTCGACGCGTGCATCGTGGCCCGGGGCGTTGGCAAGGCCGGCGTCAAGGGTCAGGAGGGGGGCGTCGAGCGCCTCGGCCAAGGCGACGTAGGTGGCGTCATAGGCGGTCAGGTTGTCGCGGAGATGCCACATCCTGAGCAGGAGCGGCTCGTGGGGGTGACGGACCACGTCGAGGTCGGCGAAGTCGCCCAGCGCCTCGACGGCCCGTTGGGCTCCGAGCTCACCACGGTGCACGTAGCGTCGAACGACCTGAGCAACCTCGACTCCGAGTAGGTGAGGTGCATGGACGGCCTCGTCAGGATCAGCGAGGCGCTGAGCGACCTTCCCCCCCAAGGGCAGGCGGAGGACGAGCTCGACGGCCGCCGAGGCGTCGAGCACGATCACCGCGCGTCGCGCTCGGCTCGAACTGCGTCGGCTGCCGGTTCGGAGACCAACACGTGCTCCCGGGCCTGCAGCCGTTCCAGCAGCTCGGTACGGGTGGGACGCTCCAGCGAGCGACGCAGCTCAGCCAGGGCGAACTCCGACAGCGACCGCCCTTCGAGGGCCGCCCGGGCCTTGAGGCGGCGGTGGACGTCGTCGGGGACGTTGCGGATCTGCACCATCTTCATGTGGTGAGCATACTTGCATGTGCTTCGCATGCCGATTAGCACCTCGGAGAGTGCCCGCTCGGCGTCGGCTCGAGTCCGGAACCCGCCTTGAGGCGCTGGCGACGCTTTCCGTCTGCGCCCCGGGGCAGGTCGATGGCGTAGGACCACCGAGCAAACCCCCTGGACCTGGGGCTTTCCCGTGGGCCGTGAGGGATTCGAACCCCCGACCCCTTGCGCGTCATGCAAGTGCTCTGCCAACTGAGCTAACGGCCCCGGAACCCCGGACGCTACCACCGGCAGGGGTCCGCCTATCGCTGTTGTCGGTGCTGCCTGGTACACACACCGGGCATGGAGCCACCCCTGTGCCGTGCCGACTTCCCCGTCACCGAGCGCTGGGCCTACCTGAACCACGCCGGGGTGGCGCCCCTGCCGTCCCCGGCGGTCGAGGCCATGGCCGGCTGTGCCCGACGAGCCGCCGCCGGCGGGTCACTGGCGGTCGAGGGCCACAGCCAGCGGGCCGAGGAGGTGCGCCTGGCCGCCTCCGGGCTGCTCGGTGCCCCGGCCGTCGACGTCGCCTTCGTCAAGAACACCACCGAGGGCCTGGGCTTCGTGGCCAACGGCCTCACCTGGCAGCCGGGCGACCGGGTCGTCGTCCCCGACCTCGAGTTCCCCTCCACCCTCTACCCCTGGCTGGCGCTGCGCGACCGGGGGGTGGTGGTCGACCTCGTGCCCACCGAAGGACCGGGCCGGTGCCTGCCCACCGAGGCCTTCGCCACCGTCATGGCCGACGGTCCGGCGCCCAAGGTGGTGGCCACCAGCTGGGTCCAGTTCGGCCGGGGCTGGCGGACCGACCTGGCCGCCCTGGCCTCGGTCTGCCACGACGCCGGGGCCCTGCTGTGCGCCGACGTCATCCAGGGTCTGGGTGTCGTCCCGGCTGAGCTGGCGGCCTGGGGCGTGGACTTCGCCATGGCCGACGCCCACAAGTGGCTGCTCGGGCCCGAGGGCGTCGGCGTGCTCTACGTGGCCGGGCGCTGCCTCGACCTGCTCCGGCCCCTGGAGCCGGGCTGGAACAGCGTCGCCCACAGGCAGCAGTGGGACAACCGGGACCTGGTGTGGGATGCCGGCGCCCGGCGCCTGGAGGGCGGCAGCCACAACCACGCCGGCATCCACGCCATGGGGGCGTCGCTCGACCTGCTGGGCGCGGCGGGGGTGGACGCGGTGTGGCGCCACGTCGACCAGCTGTGCGATCGGGCCTGTCGAGGACTGGCTGAGGTGGGGGCCACGGTCCTGTCGGACCGCTCGACGTCGGGCCGCTCCGGCGTCGTCACCTTCGCCGTGGAGGGTCACGACCCCGTGGCCGTCCACGGCCGCCTCCTCGACGAGGGCATCGTCGTCTCACCCCGGGGAGGGGGCCTGCGCATCTCCCCCCACGGCTACAACACCAGCGAGGAGATCGACGCCCTGGTGGCCGTCGTCGGTCAGCTCTGCGGCGCAGGCGCCACGGGCACGGCCCGGTAGACCGAGCCCGACAGCGAGGCGAAGACGATCTCCCCGTCGGCGTCCTGGCCGATGTGGGTGAGCTGGGGCACCTTGGCCAGATCCCGACGGACGTCGGTGGCGCCACCGTCGGGCGTGCCTGCCAGCGTCCACAGCGTCCCTGAACAGAAGTCGCCGTAGATGTAGCGCCGGGTCAGGCCGGGCAGGGCGATCCCGCCGTACACGAGACCGCCGATGACCGAGCAGCCCCGATCACGCCCGTAGGCGACCACCGGGAAGACGAGCTCGCCCGAGCCCACCTGCTTGTCTCCGCCCTCCCGTTCGGGAAGCCGCTCGGGGCCCTCGTAGACACTCCATCCCAGGTTCTTGGGCGGCTCGTCCAGCTCGAGGCGCACCCGGTTCACCTCCTCGAACCTGTCCTGGCCCACGTCGGCCACCCACATCTCGGCCAGGGCCGGATCGAAGGAGAAACGCCACGGGTTGCGCAGTCCCTTGAGGACGACCCGCCACCGCGCCGCCGGGTCGTCGACGTCGACGGCCACGACCTTGCCCAGCAGTGACGTGGGGTCCTGGGCCTGGTTCTCGGTGTCGAACGCCCCGCCCCCGTCGCCGAGGCCGAGGTAGAGCCGGCCGTCGGGCCCGAAGGCGAGCTGGCCGCCGTTGTGATTCTCCTCGGACTGCTCCACGAAGAGCAGCTCGCGCACCGGCTCGGGCTGGATGGCCCGCCCGTCGGCGCCGGCCAGGAACTCCGCCACTCTGGTGTCGCCGGCTACGTCGCTCCAGTGCAGGAAAAGGCGCCTGTTGGTGGCGAAGCCGGGATGGAAGGCCATGCCCAGCAGCCCCTGCTCGGTGCTGGTGCGCACCACGGTGCTGAGGTCGAGGGCAACGTGGCGCTGACCGCCGGCGAGGCGGACCACCCGACCGGCTTGCTCCAGCGCCCACAAGGCCTCGGGGTCGCCCGGGGCGGCGCCGACGAAGGTGGGGCGGTCGAGCCCGGTGACGATGCGCTCGACGTCGAAGGAGTGGGCGGGCGCCGCCTCGGGGGTCCCGGGCGAGGGAGACGCCGCCGGGGCCCCGCCACCGCAGCCGGCGAGGGCCACGAGCGCAGCCACCGCCAGCACTCCTGCGGCCCGGCCCGACCGCCGTAGGTAGTCCACAATGCAGATCTTAGGCATCCCTACCGTTCATCGTCACTGTTACCTTGTAACGGTCATGCGCCGGGCGGTGATCGCCTCCATCCTCCTGGCCGCCCTGTCGCTCCTGGTGGTGGCCCCGGCCCCCTCGTACGACCCGTGGGCCTGGGTCCTGTGGGGCGACCAGGTCGCGGGCGACGGGTTGCGCACCCTGGAGGGACCGTCGTTCAAGCCCCTGCCCGTGGCCGTGTGCGTGCTGCTCGTCGCCTTCGGCCCCGCAGCCCCTTGGCTGTGGGTCCTCGTGGCCCGAGTCGGGGCGGCGCTGGCGGTGCTGCTGGCCTTCCGGGTGGGGCGACAGCTGGCCGGCGGCTCGGTCCTGGCCGGGGTGCTGGCGGCAGTCGGGGTGGCCCTCAGCGGGGGCTACCTGGGCCTGGCCGCCGCCGGCGCGTCGGAGGGCCTCCTCTTGGCCTCCACCCTGGCCGGCGCCGAGGCCTGGCGTCGCGGCCGTCCCCGCTGGGCGCTGGCGTGTGGGGTGGCCGCCGCGCTCGTACGGGTGGAGACGTGGTTGTTCCTGCTCGCCGCCGGCGTGCTGGTCTGGCGCCGGCGCCCCCAGGACCGCCCGCTCCTGGTGGCTGCCGCCGTGTTCATCCCCGTGGCCTGGATCCTCCCCGAGGTGGTGGGATCGGGTCAGGCCCTTCGCTCGGCCGCCCGGGCCCGGGTGCCCAACCCGGGCCAGCCGGGGCTGTCCGACACCCCCGTGCTGGCCTCGCTGCGAGCGGCGGTGGCCCTGCCGCTGTGGCCACTGTGGGCCGGGGTCGCCCTGGGGGCCTGGTCGGGCTGGCGACGGCGAGACCGAGCGGCACGTGCCCTGCTGGCACCGGCCACCGCCGGTCTGGCGTGGATGGGCCTGGTCGCCGCCATGGCCGCAGCCGGCTTCTCGGGTGAACCCCGCTACGCCCTGCCCGGTGCGGCGCTGGTGGCGGTGAGCGGAGCGGCGGGGCTGGTGGTGGCCTGTCGCCGGACGGCCCGCGCCGCGCCGGGCCTCGCCCGTGGCCTGATGGCGGGCACCCTCACCCTGCTCCTCGTGGCCGCAGGAGCGACCCGGGCGGGCGAAGCGGTGGACCTGCCCGCCAGCCAGGCCTACCAGTGGAGGCTGCAGGCCGACCTGGCCGCGGCGGTGGCGGGGGTGGGTGGCCCCGACGATGTCCTCGCCTGCGGGCGACCCCATGTCGGGCCCCTCCGCGGTCCGGTCGCCGCCTACCGCCTCGGCGTCCCCAAGCACGTGGTCGAGCCCGACCGGGTGCCCCAGGCTCCCGGGGTCGTCTTCCGCTCCCGGCTGACGCCGGAGGAGCGGCCGGCGCCGGCGGTCCCCGCCGGCTTCCGCCAGGTCGCCGACGCCGGCGCCTGGCAGGTGTTCGCCGACTGCAGCCGCCCCGCCGATCGTTCTTCGTCGCGTTGACCCTCTCCCAGGTGGCCAGGGTGACAAAGAACGAGGAGGGGGGCCACGGGGGCGGTGGTGAGCGGGCTGCGGGCTGACCCGAGGGTCCCACGGGCCAAGGTCAGCGGAAGTCGCGGGAGCGACCCGGGTGGGGCCCACCCAGGGGCAGGAGCTCGAGGCGGTCGGCCACCACGTTGACCACGCCGTCGACCCGCTCCACGGTGCCCCGCACCAGCAGGGCCGGTGCAGTGGTGGCCACCCGGCGGTAGCGGGCCCACAGCCCGGCCGAGCAGATGACGTTGACCAGGCCGGTCTCGTCCTCCAGGTTGACGAAGACCGTGCCCGAGGCCGTGGCCGGGCGCTGGCGGTGGGTGACCACACCGCCCACCAGCACCCGCCGGTCAGGCTCGGCGCGGGCCAGGGCCTCGGCCGTCAGCACCCCCAGGGCGTCGAGGTGGGCCCGTACGTGCTCGGTGGGGTGGACCTCGGCGCTGATGCCGGTGGACCACAGGTCGGCGGTGGTCTCCTCGGGGCCCGACATGGCGGCCAGGGCCGGGGCCTCGGCGCCGGTGACCACGCCGGGCAGGGTGCCGGGGCGGGCCTGGGCACAGGCCCCGGCCGCCCACAGCGCCTCCCGGCGGTCGAGGCCCAGGCACCAGAAGGCCCCGGCCCCGGCCAGGGCCTCCAGGGCTGCGAGCCCCGCCCCGGTGCGTCGCACCAGGTCGTCCATCGACGTGTAGGGGCGGCCTTCGGCGATGCGCGCCGCCAGGTCGTCGCCCACGTCACGCACCTGGTCGAGGCCCAGGCGCAGCGCCACTCCCCCGGCGCCGGCGTCGTCGGCCTCGAGGGTCGACTCCGCCGCCGAAGCGTCGACGTCGGGCCCGCGCACCACCACCCCGTGGCGGCGGGCGTCGCGCACCAGGGTGTGGGGCGACCAGAAGCCCATGGGCTGGGCGTTGAGCAGCCCGGCGCAGAACGCCGCCGGGTGGTGGTGCTTGAGCCAGGCGCTGGCGTAGACCAGGTAGGCGAAGCTCACCGAGTGGCTCTCGGGGAAGCCGAAGTTGGCGAAGGCGGCCAGCTTGTCGAAGATGACCTCGGCCACCTCGCCGGTGATGCCCCGCTCGGCCATGCCGGCGAACAACCGCCCCCGCAACCGGGCCATGCGATCGCTCGAGCGCTTCGACCCCATGGCCTGGCGGAGCTGGTCGGCCTCGGCGGCGGAGAAGCCGGCCACGTCGATGGCCATCTGCATGAGCTGCTCTTGGAACAGCGGCACGCCCAGCGTCTTGGCCAGGGAGCGCTCCAGCAGGGGGTGCAGGTAGGTGACGGCCTCGGTGCCGTTGCGCCGGCGCAGGTAGGGGTGCACCGAGTCGCCCTGGATGGGGCCGGGGCGGATGAGGGCCACCTCGACCACCAGGTCGTAGAAGACCTTGGGCTTCAACCGGGGCAGGGTGGCCATCTGGGCCCGGCTCTCCACCTGGAACACCCCGATGGAGTCGGCCCGGCACAGCATCTCGTAGACGGCCGGGTCCTGGGGCAAGGTGGCCAGGTCGACCTCCACCCCGTGGTGGTCGGCGATGAGGTCGATGCAGCGGTGCAGGGCCGACAGCATCCCCAGGCCCAGCAGGTCGAACTTGACCAGGCCCACCGCCGCGCAGTCGTCCTTGTCCCACTGCAACACGCTGCGGTCGGCCATGCGCCCCCACTCCACCGGGCACACCTCCACCACCGGCCGGTCGCAGATCACCATCCCGCCGGAGTGGATGCCCAGGTGGCGGGGGAAGTGCTGCACCTCCCGGGCCAGGGTCAGCACCGCCTCGGGGATGCCCGCCTCGGCTGTGCCCGCCGGGGGCAGGGCGTGGTCGAGCTGCTTGGACCAGACGTCGACCTGGCCGGGGGGATGGCCGAGCGCCTTGCCCATCTCCCGCACCGCCGAGCGGGGCCGGTAGGTGATGACGTTGGCCACCTGGGCGGCCCGGTCTCGCCCGTAGCGGGCATAGACGTACTGGATGGCCTCCTCCCGGCGCTCGCTCTCGATGTCGACGTCGATGTCGGGGGGACCGTCACGCTCGGGCGACAAGAAGCGCTCGAAGAGCAGGCCCAGGCCCACGGCGTCGGCGTTGGTGACGCCGAGGGCGTAGCACACGGCCGAGTTGGCGGCCGAGCCCCGACCCTGGCAGTAGATGCCCCGGCGCCGGCAGAGCTCCACGATGTCGTGGACCACCAGGAAGTAGCCGGGAAAGCCGAGGGTCTCGATCACCTCCAGCTCGTGGTCGATCTGGGCCCACGCCCCCGCCACCCGCTCCGCTCCCCTGGGCCCGTAGCGGTCGGTGGCCCCGGCCTCGGCCAGCGCCCGCAGCCAGGTCATCTCGCTGTGGCCGGCGGGGACGGGGAAGTCGGGCAGGCGGGGGGCCACCAGGGCCAGGTCGAACGCACAGGCCAGGCCCACCTCGGCGGCCCGCTCGACCGCCCCGGGGTAGCGGGCCAGGCGCCGGGCCTGCTCGGCGCCCGAGCGCAGGCAGGCGCCGGCGGCGGCGGGCAGCCACCCGTCGATCTCGTCCAGGCTGCGCCGGGCGCGCACCGCGGCCAGGGCCGTGGCCAGGCGCCGGCGGGCGGGCACGTCGTAGTGCACGTTGTTGGTGGCCACCACCTCCACGCCCGCCCGGGTGGCCACCTCGGCCAGGGCGTCGTTGCGGGCCGAGTCGAGCGGATCGCCGTGGTCCCACACCTCCACGGCCACCTGCCCCCGCCCGAAGGCCTCCACCAGGCGGGCCAGCTCCCGGGCGGCGGCGCCCGGCCCCTCGGCCACCAGGGCGGCGGGCACCGCCCCCTTGCGACAACCGGTGAGCACCTGCCAGGGAGCGCTCCCTCCTCCTGCCCCTCCGGCGGCCGCCAGCGTGGCCAGGTCGGTGCGGGGCCGGCCCTTCTCACCCCCTGCCATCTGGGCGTGGCTGATGGCCCGGCTCAGCCGGGCGTAGCCCTCGGGCCCCCGGGCCAGCACCACCAGGTGGCGGCCGGCGGGATCGGGCATCCCGCTGCGCCCTCCCGGTGGCCGGCCCAGGGTGAGCTCGGCTCCGAACACCGTCGGCAGGCCCACCTGGCGGGCCGCCTGGGCGAAGCGCACCACGCCGTAGAGGCCGTCGTGGTCGGTGAGGGCCAGGGCCGACAGGCCCAGGCGGGCCGCCGCTTCCACCAGCTCCTCGGGGTGCGAGGCGCCGTCGAGGAAGCTGAAGTTGGAGTGGCAGTGCAGCTCGGCGTAGGCCACCGCGCCGGTGCGCCGCAGACCGACGGGGGCCTCATAGGCCGGGCGGCGGGCCGACCACGCCGGGCTGTCACCCCCGTCGGCCCCCGGCGGGCGACCGTCGGAGAGCCGCCGCTCGAGCTGCGACCACGGCACGGGAGGGTTGCGCCAGCCCACCTGCCCACCTTAGCGAACGTACGTTTGCCACCACCAGTGGCGTTCGGCTCCCGATCCAGGTGGAACCGCTGCCAGCCGGGTGCGCCAGTCGGGGAGATCGAGCGTCTCAGCCGGGCCGGCCGTCCCGAGCCTCGCGCAGCTCGGCGATGTCGGAGAGCTGGGCGCCCAGCCAGGCCGACACGTCGTGGTCGCGCACCCAGGCGGCCCCGGCTCGGCTGCGGCCCCGGCGGTCGTCGGCGCCCATGGTCAGGGCCTCGTACAGGGCCTCGGCCTGCTGGGCCACGTCGAAGGGGTACAGCGTGATGGCGAAGTCGCCCAGCTCCTCGTAGGCCCCGGTGGTCTCCGACAGGGTCAGCACGCCATCGCGCCGGTTGACCACCATGGCCTCCTTGGCCACCAGGTTCATCCCGTCGACGATGGCGTTGACCACCAACACGTCGTAGAGCAGGTAGGCGGCCACGGCCTGGTCGAGGTTCTCCTCCAGGCGCAGGTCGATGGGCTGCCAGTCGCTGGTGCCGTGCTTGAGGTTGACGTCGGCCACCACCCGGCGGATGGCCTCGGTGTAGTCGGCGTACTCCTCGACGTCCTGGCGGCTGGGTTGCAACAGGGCCAGGAACGTCACCCGCTCGATCAGCTCGGGGTGGTCGTCCAACATCAGGTCGAAGGCCCGGAAGCCCCGCACGATGTTCTTGGACGGGTCGGTGCGGTCGACCCGCAGGATGAGGTGGTCGCGGCGTAGCGACCACAGCGACCGCTGGTGCTCGCCCACCGACTCCGACTCGGCCCGCTCCTGGAGCTCCTCGGCGTCGATCGACACCGGGTAGGCCCGGGCGGCCACGGTGCGGCCGTCCACCTCCACGTGGCGCTCGTCGAGGTCGACGGCCACGCCCAGCAGCTCTTGGCACCCGAGCAGGAAGTTGCGGACGGAGCGCTCGGTGTGGAACGCGACCACGTCGTTGCCCAAGAGGCCCCGGAACACGGCCTCGCGCATCGACGGGGGAAGGAGGCGCCAGGCGTCGGCCTGGGGCCAGGGGATGTGCACGAAGTGGTGGAGGAAGACCTCGGGGCAGCGCTCGCGCACCAGGGCGGGCAGCAGGTAGAAGTGGTAGTCGTGGACCATGACGGTGGCCTTGCCACCGGCGGCGTCCACCTCCTCGGCCACCACCTCGGCGAAGCGCCGGTTGACGGCGAGATAGCCGTGCTCGAAGGCGTCGTGCTCCCGGCGGGTCAGGTCGGGGGCGGTGGGACGGTCCCACAGCTCGTGCTGGACGAACCACAGCAACGGGTTGGAGATGATGCCGTAGAAGGCCTCGTGGGCATCGTCGTCGAGTGCCACCATGCGCAGCAGCAGCCCGTCCCCGTTGGCGTCGAGGTGCTCGCCGAGGGCGAAGCTGCGTCCATCGTGCTCGGCGACGACGGCGGCGTCCACGAACATACCCCACTGTGTCGAGGAAGGATCTTCGGGCTTGGGGGGTGAGGCGAAGGCGGTTTTGATCTCTGCAGCGAGCCTGGCGGGCTCTATGAATTCGGCACGGTCCGGCCTCGCTTCACCGGGCCCGGCTTCGAGGTAACGGCGGGCGGCGAAGAGGAGGAGCCTGCTCCCAACAGTGCGTTTGGTCCAGGAGGCGGAGACGGCCTCCCAATCCACGAACGACGCGCCGTAGAGCCCTTCGAGGTCCACGCCGGGCTACAGCCTCACGAGGGAGGTCGAGGCTCGTCGCGTCAGGCTAATCGGAGAGCCTCTCGCGAGGTGGCGGGGTAATCCGGGTAGAGGTGCCGCCGGACCGGGCGGGGGCCGGGTTCGCAGCGTAGCCCCTGTTCAGGGGGACGAACTCGCCGCGGTCGGGACGCGAGAAGCCGAGGTCCGAATCTTCGGCGGTTGCCTCGGCCATGTAAGCGGACCAGATGTCCATGGGCAAAGTCTCGCCGTTGACGACCGACTCACCGTGGACATCGCGCATGGGCGTGCGGCCCTCCGGGTAGCCGACCCAGACAGCGGTCACGAGACGCGGGGTGTAGCCAACGTACCAGGCATCCACGAAGTCGTCGGTCGTGCCGGTCTTGCCAGCGGAGGGCCGGCCTATCTCGCTGTCG
>JAHWJI010000066.1 GCA_019348495.1 Actinomycetota bacterium
CATGGGGTCGAAGGCCAGCGGTCGGTGGGGTGGCACCAAGCTCTGGCCCGGTCCCCGCTTGTCGTAGCGCAGCGTTGACATTCCGTCGGCCACCAATCGGCTGCCCAGGTCGCGATAGAGGATGTCGGGAGCGCTCCCCGCCCGGCCCACACCGTCACGGGTCGTCGGCCCGAAACCGGGGATGACCACCACGGCGGCCACCGGCGATTCGGTCGTCGCCACCTCCGGCAGCGAGAGCGTGCCGGCGATGGTGATGTCGCCGGCCCCGTCGAACTGCACCCGACGCTCGACCGGTCCGGTCGCCGCCGTGGTGCCCGGCTCGGACGCGAGCTCGCCACCGTCGCCACCGTCGCCTCCCAGAGCGACCAGGGCCACGACGGCCACGGCGGCGAGCGCGGCGAGCGCCGCCGCCCGGCGGGCTCGGCGACCATACCGCCGCCGGTGGAGCGCACGGCGCAGCAGGCCGAGCCTCATAGCCTGCTGGCACGATCATGCCCGAGCTCCCCGAGGCCGAACGCGCGCGCCAGCAGATCGAGAAGGCCCTGGGCCGCCGGATCGCCGGCGCCGCCCTCCCCAGGCCGGTCGGGATCACCGGCGTCGGCATGGGAGCGGGCCTGGACCATGAGGTAGCAGCCCACGATGGCCGCCATCCCCACGGCCAGGAACAACATGGCGGTCCCCGCTTCCTCGGCCGAGGCCACTCCGTAGACCACGGTGGCCACGGCGAGGAAGGTGGCGATGGCGAGGAAGATGCGGGCCTCCACCCGCATGCCCGCCACGTCTGGGTCGTCGTCGGTCGCCATCAGCCCCCCGCCGCGGTCTTGGGGTCGGCACCCACCTGCTCCCGGGACTCGTCCACGTCGGAGGAGTACAGCCCGTGGCGCTGGTCGAACACGGGCCGGTTGGAGTGGATCGGCGGCAAGGGACCGTCGAAGTTGTGGGGTGGCGGCGGCGAGGTGGTGGCCCACTCCAGGGTGTGGCCGCCCCAGGGGTCGTCCCCCGCCGGACGGCCCCGGCGCAGGCTGACCCACAGGTTCCACAACAGGAACAACGTGGAGATCCCGGTGAGGAAGGCGCCGGCGGTGGAGATGGCGTTGAGGGCACCGAAGCCGTCGGTCTCCAGGTAGTCGGCCACCCGCCGGGGCATGCCCTGGACCCCGAGGTAGTGCTGGACCCCAAAGGTCAGGTGGAAGCCCACGAACACCGAGAAGAAGTGCAGCTTTCCCAGCCGCTCGTTCAACAGCTTGCCGGTGAACTTGGGGAACCACAGGTAGATGGAGGCGAACACACCGAAGACCGACCCGCCGAAGAGGACGTAGTGCATGTGGGCGACCACGTAGTAGGTGTCGGTGAGCTGGAAGTCCAGGGGGGGCGAGGCCAGGATCACCCCGCTGATGCCACCCCACACGAAGGTCAACAAGAAGCCGATGCCGAACAACATGGGTGTCTGGAACGTCAGGCGCCCGCCCCACAGCGTGCCGATCCAGTTGAAGAACTTCACCCCGGTGGGCACGGCGATGAGGAACGACAGGCCACTGAAGAACGGCAGCAGGACCGCACCGGTGGCGAACATGTGGTGAGCCCACACCCCCATCGACAGGGCACCGATGCCCAGGGTGGCGAAGACGATGCCCTTGTAGCCGAAGACGGGCCGCCAGGAGAACACCGCGAAGAGCTCGGTGAAGACCCCGAAGTAGGGCAGGACCACGATGTAGACCTCG
Source organism: Actinomycetota bacterium (assembly GCA_019348495.1). Lineage (GTDB taxonomy): Bacteria > Actinomycetota > Acidimicrobiia > Acidimicrobiales > CADCSY01 > JADDRA01. The sequence continues at coordinate 1,722 of JAHWJI010000066.1, forward strand.
GGGTGGCCGAAGAACCAGAACAGGTGCTGCCACAGCAGGGGTGAGCCGCCGGCGGCGGCGTCGAAGATGTGGGTGCCGAAGTGGCGGTCGGCGAAGAGCAGGACCGAGGCGGCGGTGAGCACCGGGAAGGCCATCAGGACCAACACGCTGGTGACCACCATGTTCCAGCTGAACACCGGCATGCGGAACAGCGTCATCCCCGGCGCCCGCAGGGTGAACACCGTGGTGATGATGTTGACCGCGGTGAGGATCCCCGAGAAGCCGGTGAGGGTCAGGCCCACCAGCCACAGGTCGGCACCCACCTGCGGGGTGTAGGCCGAGCTCGACAGGGGGGCGTAGGCGAACCAGCCGAAGTCGGCCGCGCCCCTGGAGGTGAGGAAGCCCGACACCATGGTGAGGCCGCCGCCGAGGAACAGCCAGTAGCTCAAGGCGTTGAGCCGGGGGAAGCTCATGTCGGGGGCGCCGATGTGCAGGGGCACGAGGTAGTTGGCCAGCCCGAAGGCGAAGGGGCCGATGAACAGGAACATCATGATGCTCCCGTGCATGGTGAAGAGCTGGTTGTAGGTCCCGGGCTCGACCACCTCGAGGCCGGGCTCGGCCAGCTCGGCCCGGATGACCATGGCCAGGGCGCCGGCGAGAAGGAAGAAGGCGAAGGCCGTCACCATGTAGCTGATGCCGATGCGCTTGTGATCGGTGGTGGTGAGCCAGGCCAGGATGCCGGTGGCCTCGGGCTGGTGGTGGCCGTCGGGTTCGTCCGGCGACGGCGGGGCCTCCGGCGGGGCCTCGAGGACGCTCACCGGGCCACCACCGTCGACGTCACCGGCACCGTCGTGGTCACCGGTGTCAGCTTCTGCGCGTTGATCCACTCGGCGTACTCGTCAGGCGCCACCGCGGCCACCGAGAAGTCCATGCGGTAGTGGGCGAGGCCGCAGTACTCGGCGCAGCGCCCCTCCCACTCGCCCGCCTCGGTCACCTCGACGTCGATCTGGTTCTCGATGCCGGGGATGAGGTCGCGCTTGACCAGGAAGCGTGGCACCCAAAAGGAGTGGTTGACGTCGGGGGACTCCAGGTTGAAGCGCACCGTCGCCCCCACCGGGAGCACCATCCGTGGCGGATCGACACCGTTGCTCACGACCGTGACCCCCTCCTCGGGATAGCCGAACTGCCAGGACCACTGGAAGCCGACGACGTCGACCACGACATCGGGGTCGTCGACCAGGGCGGTGACCTCCTGTTGGGCGTCCATGGTGAAGATGAACAGGCCGATCACCACCAGCAGCGGGGCGACGGTGTAGAAGATCTCCACCGGGATGTTCTCGTGGCTCTGGCTGGGGAGCTCGTCGTTGCGGCGCCGGAAGCGCAGCACCGAGAAGACCACCAGGCCCCAGATGAGCAGGCCCACACCCAGGGCGATCCAGTGGAAGCCTCTCCACAGGCCGAGGACCTTCTCGCCCTGGGAGGTGACGGAGTCCGGGGCACCGAAGTCGAACCCGCTCGAACAGCCGCCGGACATCACGGCCGTGGCCAGCAGGGCGGCGATCACGGTCGGCCGGCGACGCGAGGGCATCGGGACGACACTAGACCCCCACGCCGGTCAACCCGGAGTGGCCCGGTGGGGCGGGACGTGGGCAGTCGAGGGCCCGGTTCGTGACGGTTGCAAAACCTTCCCAAGAACTATTGTGCCATCAAACGATGTAATGGTAATGTTCCTCCTCATGGCCGCCCGGCGAGACACCATGACCATCGACGAGCTGGCCCGGCGCTCGGGGGTGACCGCCCGCAACATCCGCTCCTACCAGACCCAGGGAATCCTCCCGCCACCCTCGTTGGTGGGCCGCACCGGCCACTACGACCAGGGCCACCTGGCCCGCCTGCGCCTCATCGAGCGACTGCAGGGCCAGAGCTTCTCCCTGGCCGGCATCGGCGAGCTGCTGCGGGCCTGGGAGGATGGTCGCACCCTGGGCGAGGTGCTGGGGTTCGAGGAGGCCCTGACCGAACCGTGGAGCGACGAGGAGCCCGAGCGGCTGACCCTCGAGGAGCTCCTGGCCCGCTTCCCCGACGCCGCCGCCGACCCCGCCCTGGCCCTGCGGGCCGTCCAGCTGGGCCTGGTGGAGCCCGACGGCGACGCCTTCCGGGTCCCCAGCCCCAGCCTGCTGCGGGCGGGCACCGACCTGGTGGCGGTGGGAGTCCCCCTGGGGGTGACCCAGGACGAGGTGGCCGAGCTGCGAGAGGAGATGGCCCGCATCGCCACCCGCTTCGTGGGGCTGTTCGAGCGCTACGTGTGGGAGCCCTTCGTCGAGGCGGGGATGCCGCCGGAGCGCCTGGGTGAGGTCACCGACGCTCTGCGCCGGATGCGGCCCCTGGCCGCCATCGCCGTGCAGGCCACGTTGGCCCGGGCCATGGAGGAGGCGGCGGCGGCCTCCACTGCGGCCCAGGTCGGCGCCACCGGCCACGTCGGGTGGCACGAGGCCGTAGGAGGATCGTGATGGACGTCGTCACCTGGGACCACTGGCTGTACGTGATCGTCCCCTTCACCGCCTACGGGGTCATCGTGTTGGGGCTGGTCCTGGCCGGTGAGCCGGGAGAGGCGACCGACATCGTCGGCGTGCTGTGCCATCCCATCTCCTCCAGCCTGCGGCGCCTCACCGGCTACCCGGGCTGGTCGATGGCCGGGGTGCTCACCGGCCTGTTCCTGCTCGGGATCGGCGTGGTGGGCCTGTACTGGGACGTGGCCTTCCACATCGACTATGGCCGCGACGAGAACCTGTTCACCCCGTCGCACACCATGATCGTGCTCGCCCTGGGCGGCCTGTTGATGACGGCGGGCGTGGTCGTGCTCTTCGCCACCCTCGACCGGGCCGACGCCGGCCGGCGGGTGTGGGGCCTGCGGGTGCCGTGGTCGGCCCTGGTCCTGGGCGCCCTGGGCCTGGGCGGGTTGGCCGGCTTCCCCTTCGACGAGCTGTGGCACCGGGCCTTCGGGATCGACGTGACGCTGTGGAGCCCGACCCACCTCATGCTGGTGGGCGGCGGAGGCCTGGCCACCGTGGCCTTGTGGCTCATGGTGGTGGAGGCCAAGGCCCAGGCTCGACCCACCCTCCTCGGGCGGGTCATCGAGGCCCTTGCGCTGGGTGCCGTGCTCACCGGCCTCACCATCGTGCAGGGCGAGTTCGAGTTCGGCGTGCCCCAGTTCCAGGTGCTGTACCAGCCCGTGCTGGCAGCCGTGGCCGCCGGCTTCGCCCTGGTTCTGGCCCGGGTGGCGCTCGGTCCCTGGGGAGCGGCCAAGGCCCTGGTGGCCTTCCTCGTCCTGCGGACGCTCCTCGCCCTGCTGGTGGGCGGCGCCCTCAACCACACCGTGCCCCGCTTCCCGCTCTACCTGGGGGCGATGGTGGCGGTGGAAGCCTCCGGGTGGTGGCTCGGCACCGAACGCCGGCTGCGCTTCGCGGTGGTCTCGGGTGTCCTAGTGGGCACCGTCGGCCTCGCCGGCGAGGCCATCTGGGTGGCCAGCGCCGACTGGTTCCACGTCTCCCCCACGGTCCTGCTCAAGGCGGCGGTGATCGCCCCCCTGGCCGCCGGCGCCGGCGCAGTGCTGGCCGCGGGCATCGCCCGGGTGGTGTCCGGGGGTACCCGCGTCCCCGCCGGCGCCGTGGGGGGCGGTCTGGTCGTCCTGCTGGCCGCCCTGGCCTACCCGCTGCCCCGCAACGTCGGGGACGTGGAGGCCACCATCCACCTCCAGCCCGTGGCCCCGGTGCAGGGGGTGGACCAGGCCGAGGTGAGCGTCGAGCTCACCCCCGCCGACGCCGCCGCCGGCGCCGACGCCTTCGGCTTGGTGTCGTGGCAGGGCGGCGGGCGGGTGCTGGCCGAGCTCGACGAGGTGGGCCCGGGTCGCTACGTCGGGTCCCGGCCGGTGCCGGTGGCGGGCGAGTGGAAGTCCATGGTGGGCCTGCAGCGGGGCGACGAGGTGATGGCCGCGCCCATCTACCTCCCCGCCGACCCCGAGATCGGCGCCTCGGCCGTCCCCGCCGTGGCCGAGCGACAGGTGCCGTTCCAGCGCAACACCGAGGTCCTCCTGCGCGAGGCCCACGACGGGCCCGCCTGGCCGGCGGTCGTGGCCTTCACCTCCCTGGCCCTCATGCTCACCGGCTGGCTGGGCCTGTTCGCCCTGAGCGCCGTCCGCATCTCGGCCACCGCGGCCTCCCCGGGCTCGACCCCGGCGGCCCGCCCCGGTTCTGGCGCCGCCAGCGGTCCCGACAGGGCGCGTTCCTGGGGCCAGATGCCGGTGGAGGAGGCCAAGGCGGCGACGGCAGCCCGGGCCGGGGCGTAGACGGCTCGGGAGGCGGCCCGACGGCGCCTCAGCCCTGGAGGGCCTCCACCAACAACACCAGGCCGAAGACGGCAAAGGCGATGGCGGCGCCGACGCTGACGGTTCGGTCGCCCAGCCGTTCGCCGAGCTGGCGCCCGACGAGGATGGCCAGCGCATCGGCGGCCACCATGCCCACGGTGGATCCGGCCCAGGTGCCCAGCGCTGCCTCCTGGGTGGCCAGGGTGACGGTGGCCAGCATGGTCTTGTCGCCCAGCTCGGCCAGAAGGAAGGCGGTGCCCATCGCCACCACCGCCGAGCGGGCCCGGCGCCGGGCCCGGCCCGCCTCCTCCTCGTCGAGGGTGTCGCCCCGCAGGGTCCACACGGCGAACCCGAGGAAGGCCACGCCCGCCGCCAGGGTGATGGCCCGGGTGGGCAGGGCATCGGCGAGCAGGGCACCGGCCGCCACCGAGGCGGCGTGGACCACAGCGGTGGCCACGGTGATGCCCACCAGGACCGCAGGGGCCGATAGCGGGTGGCGAAGGTGAGGGCCATGAGCTGGCTCTTGTCGCCCATCTCGGCCACGAAGATCACGCCGAAGCTCACGAGAAAGGCGCCCACGACCGTCCATCCTGGCCTGTGTGCACCGCCTGGAGAGCCCGCACGGCAAGCTGGACGCCGTGGCTGCACTGCTCCCGCTCGTTCCCACCGCCATGGTGGCAGGAGGCGATGCCCTGGCTCGCGATGGCGACGGGCGTGTCGTGTTCGTCACCGGCGCCCTGCCCGGCGAACGGGTCACAGCCCGGGTCACCGAGGCCCGGCGGGACTTCGCCCGGGCCGTGGCCGTCGAGGTGCTCGACGCCTCGCCCGACCGGGTGGCGCCACCCTGCGCCGCCTTGGCTGCCGGCTGCGGGGGTTGCACGTGGCAACACGTGTCGCCCGGCGCCCAGTCCCGCCTCAAGGCCGATCTGGTGCTCGACGCCCTTCGCCGCATCGCCCACCTGGCCGATCCGCCGGTGCCCCGCCCGATCCCGCTCGGCGGGCCGGCGCTGCGCACCACCGCCCGTCTGGCCGTCTCGACCGACGGCCGGGCCGGCCACCGCCGTCGAGGCCAGACGGGAGGCGCCGCCGCAGTGGCCACCGAAGACTGCCTGGCCGCTCATCCCCTGCTCGAGGAGCTGATCGTCGCCGGGCGCTACCCCGGCGCCGACGAGGTGCTGCTCCGGGTGGGGGTGGCCTCAGGCGAGCGCCTCGTACGCCCCCGGGCCGGGGCGGCCGTGGTGGTGCCCACGGACGTGGTCGTGGTCGGTCCCGGCGACGGTGGGCCTGCCGCCGTGCACGAGGAGGTGGCCGGCCGGCGCTTTCGGATCTCCACCGAGTCGTTCTTCCAGGCCGGGCCCGTCGCCGCCGCCGCTCTGGTGGAGGCGGTGGACGACGCCGTGGGTGACGCCCTGGCTGTCGGCGGCCACCTGGTCGACACCTACGCCGGCGTGGGCCTGTTCGCCTCGGTACTGGGACATCGCCGGCGGGCGCGGGTGACGGCCGTCGAGCACCACCCGGCGGCGTTGGCCGACGCCCGGGCGAACCTCGCCGACATCGACGCCAGCATCGTCGCCGCCGAGGTGGGCCGCTGGCGAAGCGACCCCGGCCAGGCGCCGCCTGACGTGGTGGTGGCCGACCCGTCCCGACCCGGCCTGGGCCGTCCCGGAGTGGCGGCCGTGGTCGCCGCCGGTGCACCCCGGGTGGTGCTGGTGAGCTGCGACCCGGCCTCGCTGGCCCGCGACACCACGCTGCTGGGCGCAGGTGGGTACCGGTTGTCGTCGATCGCCCTGGTCGACGCCTTCCCCCACACCTTCCACACCGAGACGGTGAGCCGCTTCGATCGGTGAGGAAGCCGGTCCCACCGGGTACCGTGGCCCCGACGATGGACGGCACCGACACGGCCGAGCACACCGAGGTGGTCGACGACACCGCCTCGGCTCAGGGTGACGGTGCCGGTTGCTACGTCAACCCCAGCGGCGAGTTCACCCGCGACCAGAACTACATCGCCACCCGGGTCACCGCCGACGGCGCCGACGGCTACCCGGTGGAACCGGGGCGCTACCGCCTGGTGGTGGCCCGGGCCTGTCCCTGGGCCAACCGGGCCATCATCGTGCGCCGCCTGCTGGGGCTCGAGGCGGTGTTGTCGATGGGCATCACCGGGCCCACCCACGACCAGCGCAGTTGGACGTTCGACCTCGATCCCGGCGGGCGCGATCCCGTCCTCGGCATCGAGCGCCTGCAGGAGGCGTTCTTCGCCCGCTTCCCCGGCTACGACCGGGGCATCACCGTCCCCGCCATCGTGGACATCCCCACCGGCCGGGTGGTGACCAACGACTTCTCCCAGATCACCCTCGACCTGTCCACCGAGTGGCGGGCCCATCACCGACCGGGTGCCCCCGACCTGTACCCCGAGGCCCGTCGCGACGAGATCGACGAGGTGGCCGAGCTGGTGTTCCGCGACGTGAACAACGGCGTGTACCGCTGCGGCTTCGCCGGCAGCCAGCGGGCCTACGAGGCGTCGTACCACCGGCTCTTCGCCCGCCTCGACTGGCTCTCGGAACGCCTCGCCGGTCAGCGCTACCTGGTGGGCGACACCATCACCGAGGCCGACGTCCGCCTCTTCACCACCCTGGCCCGCTTCGACCCCGTCTACCACGGCCACTTCAAGTGCAACCGCCAGAAGCTCTCCGAGCTCCCGGTGCTGTGGGCCTACGCCAAAGACCTGTTCCAGACGCCCGGCTTCGGTGACACCACCGACTTCGACCACATCAAGCGCCACTACTACCAGGTCCACACCGACATCAACCCCACCGCCATCGTGCCCGCCGGTCCCGACCTCTCGGGCTGGTTGGCGCCCCACGGTCGAGAGGTCCTCGGCGGGCGGCCCTTCGGCGAGGGCACCCCACCCGGGCCACCGCCGCCCGACGAGGCCGTACCCGTCGAGCACACGCCGTCGGACAGCCAGGCAGTCCGGGGCTGACGAGCCCGGCGACCATGAGCCGCCACCAGGCGACCCCCGAGCTTGCTCAAGGTTCTCCGTCGATGTGCCGACACATGAGAAGCCGAGCGGGTAGAGCCCGCTCTCGACCCGAAAGGAACATCGTCGATGGGACTCGTCGCCGTACTGCTCATCCTGGCCCTGCTCATTGGGGGGGTCGGCCTTTTCGTCGAGGGCCTCAAGTGGCTCCTCATCATCGCCCTGGTGCTCCTGGTGGTGGGGGCCATAAGCGGCTCTCGCACCCGCTCCCGCATCTGAGCCCGCCTTCTCCCGGGCCCGGCGCGTTGGGGGGCGCGCCGGGCCCGAGAGCTGGACGCCTGAGAGCTCGACCCCCTCAGGCTGCGGCGGGGCCGCTCCCGGCCGGGGCGCACGACGCGTCGGCGCCCATGGCCTCGGCCAGCGCCCGGGAGTGACGTTCCCACGCCCAGGCGGCCGACTCGTGGCACAACGCCGGGTGGAAGCGCCAGCGCAGCAGTTGGCGCTCGGTGGCTTCCAGGTCCTCGCCCAGCTCGAGGAGCGAAAGGGCCAGGCACCGCGAACGCCGGCGCAGCTTCTCCACGGGCGCAGTGGCGAGGTCACTGTCCTGCCACCGCTGGTGCTCGGTCTGCACCGGCTCGGGCAGGCGAGCGAGCTGGCGGCGATTGAGGGGTGGCAGCTTCCGCCGCACGACCAGCACGCCGTCGTCCTCGGCCGCGGCCAGCTGGAACTGACAGCACCGGCCCAGCGCCCGCACGAACGGCGAGCTGCTCCCTCCCCCGCCGATGCCGAGGGCCCGGGCGGTGTCGGCGAGGGGCAGGTCGAAGCCGGCCGGTGCGGCCTCGAGCTTGGCGGCCACGCGCCGCAGCAGCCACGTGGTGGACGGGCCCAGGATGCCGAGCCAGAACTGCTCGACGTAGGCCGAGCGGGGATCGTGACCCACCCGGTCGATCACCGGGTCGGGCCAGGGCTTGACGTGCAGGGAGTCGGTGCTGGGCAGCACGAGGGTGGTGGGCATGGGAACTCCTCCAACAACAGGGTGATGAGGCGACGGGGGAAGGGGTGTCGCTGACGTTTCTCATGTCTTTTCGATGCTCGTAGTGACCCTGCCACGGAAGGCCGGCACCGTCAAGGGGTGCCCCTCACCGTCAGGCAAATCCTGACCTGGCAGGTAGGCTTTCGGGCATGGCCAGCTTCCGCGAACTGCTCAACGCCACCAAGGGCCGCATCCACGAGGTCGACACGGCCGGGGCCGAGGCCGCCATCGCCGAGGGTGCGGTGGTGCTGGATGTACGCGAGCCCGACGAGTACGCCCAGGGCGCGTTGCCCGGGGCCGTGCACATCGCCCGGGGCAACCTCGAGAGCCAGGTGGAGAACCGCCTGGTCGAGCGCGATGCGCCCATCGTCGTGCACTGCGCCGGTGGCACCCGCTCGGCCTTCGCCGCCGAGACTCTGGGCCACCTCGGCTACACCAACGTGGTGTCCATGGCCGGGGGGTTCAACAAGTGGAAGGACGAGGGGCGGGCGTGGTCGACCCCCCGAGTGCTGTCGGCCGAGCAGCGCAACCGCTACCAGCGCCACCTCCTGCTCCCCGAGGTGGGTGAGGCCGGCCAGCAGCGGCTGCTCGACGCCAAGGTCCTCTTGCTCGGCGCCGGCGGCCTCGGCTCCCCCGCGGCGCTCTACCTCGCCGCCGCCGGCGTGGGCACCCTCGGCATCATCGACATGGACGTGGTCGACGAGTCCAACCTCCAGCGCCAGATCCTCCACAACATGGACCGCATCGGCGAGCGCAAGGTCGACTCGGCCAAGAAGACGCTCACCGCCATCAACCCCGACGTCAACGTGGTGCCCCACGACGTGCGCCTGGGCGCCGACAACGTCCTCGATGTCCTGGCCGGCTACGACCTGATCGTCGACGGCACCGACAACTTCCCCACCCGCTACCTGGTCAACGACGCCTCGCTCAAGTTGGGCATCCCCGTGGTGCACGGTTCCATCTTCCGCTTCGAGGGCCAGGCCACCGTCTTCCACCCCTACGTGGGGCCGTGCTACCGCTGCCTCATCCCCGAGCCCCCGCCCGCCGAGCTG
>JAHWJI010000067.1 GCA_019348495.1 Actinomycetota bacterium
CCTTTTCGTAATCCACCACGTCATCCTTGCATCGCGACGTGGTGGCCGGGCGTGCGGGTCGCGCCTACGGCGCAGGCGCCACCCGCAGGATGCGGTCGTCGCCCGCCGCCGGCGATCCCCGCCCATCACGGTTGGAGGTGGTGATGTAGACGGCGCCGTCCGGACCCACAGCGACGTCGCGAAGGCGACCGAACTCGCCGTCGAAGAGCACCTCCTCGCCGCTTACCGACCCGTCGGGACCAAAGCTGAGGCGGCGGAGATCACGTCCCTTGAGGGTGACGAACAGCATCGAGCCTCTCCACTCGGGAATGAGCTCTGAATCGTAGAAGGCACACCCAGCGGGGGCGATGGTGGGTGTGTAGTTGCGGACGCCGTTACCGACGGTGCCGGGCCATCCGCCATCGAAGCCGGGCGACAGCACGTTGATCTCATCGCCGCGATCGGGTCCGTGCTCGGTGGCCATGAGCGGACCACCAGGGGCCAGGCACAGCCCTTGGATGTTGCGATGCCCCCGGCTGAACACTGACGGCTCGCCTCGATCGGGGTCGATACGCAACACCTTCCCGTTGCGGCTGGCGGGATCGGGAGCCAGTGCCGGCTGGGCGGCGTCGCCGGTAGCGGCGTAGAGGGTGCCGCCTGGCCCAAGTCGCAACCGACCGCCGTTGTGGATGCTGGCCTTGGTGATGCCATCGGCCAACACCGTCTGGGATCCGTCGGGCTCGAGGCGCACGATGCGGTTGTCGACGGCGCCGGTGTACATGACAAAGATCCGGCCCCGGCCGTCGATCTCCAGCCCCATGAGGCCGCCCTCGCCCGACTCGGTAACCCCAGCCACGGTTCTAGGGGCTTCCCCCAGGCGGGTGAGACGCCCGCCGCGCTCGGTGTACCAGAGGCGGCCCTCGGGATCCCATGCCAGTGCCCACACGGTGTCGAGGCCGCCGGCCACCTCAGTGACCTCGAGCCGCGACGGTCCCGGCGGCGGGCCACCGCGGGCATCAATCCCCGGCCCGGGCCCGGATCTGCCCGACGAGGGCTCCGCCGCCGGAGCCGTGGCTGGCGTCGGTGCGGTGGTGGGCTCGGGCGTCGAGAGCACTGTGGTGGGAGTCGATGGTGCCGGCGCCGGATCCACGCCGACGGTCGTCGACGGCGCCGGCGCGGAGCGGTTCGAACCGCCAGTACGGGCCAGCGCCTGGCCGCCGGCGGCTCCCCCGCCCCTCCCGCACCCGGCCAGCACCGCCGCCGCCAGCATCAGGACCCCGATCCTTGCTCGTATGGTGCGCTGCCGGCCGCTCATCAAGGAGAAGCTATGCGGCTTGGCCCCTCGACAGAGATCGGCATCGCTCGTTCCGGCAGCCATCTCGCCACCCTTAATGAGGCGACCAAGGGACCGGTCGCCTCGTCGGTGCGGCTGGCGTCGTAGAGGTACAGCGCCACGTCGCGAGCCGGCTCTGCCGAGCCATGTTGTACTCGTATAGGGAAGTGCGTGACGCCGTCCGGGGTGAGCCTCGGTAACCGCCTCACGTCGGAGACTTGGCCGCCAGGCGAACCGTAGGGCCACGCGACACCTCCCGGTCGACACTCTGATTCAGCACCCGCAGAGCACGAGGAAGACCAACGTCATGACAAGAAGCAGGAGGAGCACGGACCAAGGTCAACGCTCCTATCGTCTCGAGAACGCCTCCTGGCGTTACACCGACCTCCTACCAGTGCCGTCAGGCAACGTTTTACGCGCTTCACAAGCGCGCAAAGTTCCTGATCGTCGGCGTGGCGATTCCGCCAGGCGATGTAGCGGCGAATCGTCCGGGCCGTGCTCGGTGGGTCTCATGGTCGGTGCGGTTGAGGGGGAAGTACCGCAGCGGGTGAACTGGGACTCGATGCGGTTGAGCCATGAGGCGTAGAAGGGCACGCAGGCCAGGCTCGACGTTGTTGCCTTCGCCCACTCGCCGACTCGGCGGTCCTTCTTCGTCGACAGGTGCGGACTGAAGTTGGCGGAGGCCAAGGAGGTGAGCCTGATTAACGTGGCCGAAGTGGCAAGTCCCCGAGGTCCTGCAGGCTGGCGGCGTCGGCTCATCGGGGACTATCTCTCCTCCTCGGGCCGGCACGACCCCACCAGCTGGTCGGTCAACCATCACCGACTCGTCTTCTCTTGTGGCCGCCACAATGACTTCTGTGCATCGACGGTGCCCAGGTTCTCGTGGCCTGGGCCCTGCTTCCTGTCCAGGCGGACGGCTCGAGAACGCCATGCGCCGGCCACGATCACAACGAGGGCGGTGACATACGTGAGGCGGCCAAGCACCACGGCAAATGGGTGATCCAGTATCACCGAGAAGTAGTAGGGATAGCCGGCCACCATGACGGCCCCCCACCATGGACGGACGGCAACGGTGGCCGCGGCGAGCAGAGCGACGGCGTACCACGGCTGTACCGGCGAGGTCGCTAGAAGAAGAGCGCCGAGCAGTGCGGCGGCGCCGACCGGCGGGGCAGGTCGCTGGACGAGCACCCAGCAGGCGATACCCAGCGCCGCCGACGCCGAGGCCAGGGCCGCCATCGCGGGGGGCAGTCCGAGGGCGGTTGCCACCAGGAACCGACCTCCCTCGATGTAGTCCTCCTCCTCCAGGTAGCCGGGGAGGTAGCCCAGTACCCGCCACCCCACGGAGACGACCTGGGGCAGGTACGCCATGACAGCCACGGTGCAGGCGCCGGCGCCGGCCCGAACCAGGACGGCAGTGCGCCGGCTCCCGCCCACGCCGACCAGGGCGAGTACCAGCACCGCCGGATAGAGCTTGACCATGGCGGCGGCGCCGATGAGCGCCCCGGCCGAGACCTGACGAAGTGCCCGCGAACGAGTCGAATCGCTGGTGGGAGCCACGACGACCAGGGCGCCCAGGACGGCCAGGATCGCCACTCCGTCCACATGGCCGTTCTGCACGATCTCCATCACCGGTGCTGGGCTGAGGGCGTACAGGGCACTCCAGCGACGGTCCCCGCCCCACCGACCGAGGGCGACGGGAACCAGCGCCAGCACGCCCACTTCGGTGATCAGGCCGGCGACCTGCCAAGTCGTGTGACGGGCGCCGTCGGGAGCAAGCTCGTCGACAGCGAGGAACCACGCCTGGGCCAGGGGCGGGTAGATGGTCGGCGCTGACGGGCGGTTGATCCTCGTGCATCCGGGCGGTCGGTCGAGCTCCGTGCACCCGACCTCATCAGGCCACAGCCACGGCTCCCGGAGACCGGCCAGTTCCTCGCTGGCCGGAGGGTAGCGGTAGGGGTTGACGCCGACGTCCTGCACCCGAGCGTCCCAGGCGTAGCGGAACAAGTCGTCGGAGGTGACGGGTGGCCCGGCGAGGGCAGCCAGGCGCAAGGCCAGGCCGGTGCCGAAGGTCAGGCAGAGGGCCACTCGGGTGGGCAACCGCAGGGCGGCAGCGACGGCGGCAATCCATGCCAGTCCCCACAGGCTGAGCCGGATGAGAGTTCCCCAACGTGCGTCGAGGATGACCGGGCCGGAGGCGATCGATGCCGACAGCAATACTCCGACGGCGGCGGCGAACACGAACATCGCCACCACCCCGGCGCGGGGACCACTCCCAGCCTGGCCTCGACTCACCCCGCGACGGGGCGTGCCGGCGCCGTGGCCAGCTCAGCCATGCCGTCCTCGAAGGAGACCGCAGCGACGAAGCCCAGCTCTTCGGCCGCCCGGACCGGCGAGGCCACGACGTGGCGAACGTCGCCAGCGCGCCACTGCCCGGTCACCGTGGGGCGGATGGGGGCGGGAGCTGCGGCCGTCCGGTCGACCAGGACGGATGCGAGCGCCTCGGCCATGTCCAGCACCGAGTGGGCACGCCCGCTCGCTACGTTGTAGGGGCCGGCTGCCCCCGGGACCGTGACGGCCAAGACGTTGGCCCGCGCCACGTCATCCACATGGACGAAGTCGCGCATCTGGCCGCCATCCTCGAACACCTGAGGCGGGCGTCCGGCGGCCAGGGCCGACCGAAAGATCGCCGCCACTCCGGCGTAGGGGGTGTCGGCAGGCATTCCCGGGCCGTAGACGTTGTGGTAGCGCAATGCCACCGCGGCTGCTCCCGCCTCCCGGGCCCACAGGGCGCACAGGTGCTCCTGGTGGAGCTTGGTGGCGGCATAGACGTTGCGGGGATCGGTCGGCGTGTCCTCGGCCACCGTCGCCATCTCGACCGGCAGGTCGCAGCCCGCAAGCGGGCAGGGTGGATCGAATCGTCCCGCCTCCAGGTCCGCCTCCAGCCGGGGTTGGGGCGAGAACACACCGTGTCGGGGACAGCGCAGCCTTCCCTCACCGTAGACGACCATGCTGCTGGCCAGAACGAGGGGTCCGGTGAACCTGCGCCGCCACAGGGCCCCGAGCAGGCTGGCCGTTCCGAGATCGTTGGCGGCCACGTAGGCGCCGACGTCGCCGAAGTCGACGCCCAAGCCCACCTTGGCTGCCTGGTGAGACACGGCGTCGACGCCGTCCACGGCTTCGGCGGCCACGGCAGGATCGGCGACGTCGCCCACCACCAGCTCCGCTCGGGGATCGAGCGCGGGGGTGTCGGCGTGGACGCCGGGATCCAGGCTGTCGAGCACCCGAACGGCGGCGCCGTGGTCGAGCAGGTGGGCAACGACCCGCGATCCGATGAAGCCGGCCCCGCCGGTGACGAGGACCTTCACTGTGCTTCGGGCTCTCTCCCTGCGTTCCGAAGGTCACACAGGCTCGCGCGGAACGCGTTCGGGTCATCGAATCTGGGCTGGGTCGGCGGCGAAGGTGCCGAGCAGGGCAGCGAAACGGTGAAACGACAGCCCTCGCCTTCGTTGCGCACGCTGATATGGCCCTGATGCGCCTCCACCAGCCCCTGTGCCACGGCCAGGCCGAGGCCGGCGCCACCGTCACCGGGGGTACGGGCACGGTCGCCCCGGTAGGCCAACTCGAAGACATGGTCCAGGTCTTCGTCGGGGATGCCCCCACAGCGATCCTGCACCCAGATGTGGGCAACTCCGCCGGACTCGGCGAGGGCGGCACACACCACCACCGTCCCGCCGCCAGGTGTGTGGCGGATGGCGTTGTCGAGCAGGTTGCGCACGACCCTCGCCATCTCCCGCGTCGAGAGCTCCATCACGGGTGCGGGGTCGGCCACCTGGTCGAACAGGGTGATGCCCTTCGCCCGGGCGGCGATGGACGCACCGGCGATGGCGTCGGCGATCAGTTCGTCGAGGGCGACCCGCTGTAGGTCGAGGGCCAGGGCGCCGGCGTGAATCCTCGACAGCTCGAAGAGATCGTCGACCAAACCGGCCAGACGATCCGCCTCACGGCGCATGGTCCGGTGGTAGCGGGCCACAGTTTCAGGGTCGTCCACCACGCGGTCCTCCAATGCCTCGACCATGGCCCGGATCCCGGCCAGGGGCGTTCTGAGGTCATGTGAGACCCATGACACCAGCTGTCGGCGGCTGCGCTCCAAGGTCATCGCCTCGGTTCGGGCGTCCGCCAGCCGGGCCGAGGTCAGCTCCATCTCGGCAGCGAGGGTCGCCAGCTCGTGCGGCCCGGTACCGGGTGGTCGCCACGCTTCCGGGCGCAACGAGGTCCCCGGACCCCGCTCCCCCAGGCGACGAGCCATCTCGCTCACCGAGGCGCTGGCCTCTGCCACTCGTCGACCCAACAGCAGGGCGATGACAAGGCCCACCGTTCCCGCTCCCACGAGCACCACCCACAAGACCCAGAGGTCGTGGGTGGAGATGAACATTCTCGATGCCGCCCACCCCACGCCGAGGGCAACGGCCAGCACCGGGGCCAGGGCAGCCAACGCGACCTGGACGCCGAGGGGACGGCTTCGAAGCAGAAAGAGCAGGCCCGACACCACTAGGCCGATTCCCGCCGCCCCCAGGCACGACTGCACCACCAGGTAGACGGCCTCACCAGCGGGGATGCCCCCGATGGCGGCGGCCGCCACCGCCCCCGTGAGCCCGACCACACCCACGGCGAGAAGTCTCCAGCGGCTGCGCACGCCAGGTGCAACGGTCATCCCTGGACCGGCGTCGGCTCGAAGCGGTAGCCCACGCCTCGGACCGTGCACACGAGGCGGGGCGCGGACGGATCGAACTCGATCTTCTCCCTGAGGCGGCGGACGTGGACGGTGACCGTCGAAGTGTCTCCGTAGCTGAAACCCCAGATCGCCTCGAGCAGCTCCTCGCGGCGAAAGGCCCGGCGTGGATGTTGCATGAGATGAGTGAGCAGGTCGAATTCCTTGGCGGTGAGAGGGACCAGCACACCGTCGAGGCGGACCTCGTGGGCCTCCACGTCGACCTCGAGGCCGGCAGCCGCCAGTACGCCCGGTCCTTCCGCCGCCAGCTGTGAGGCCGTCGCACGGCGCAGGACCGCCTTGACTCGAGCGGTCAGCTCCCGAGGGGAGAAGGGCTTGGCCACATAGTCGTCGGCCCCGAGCTCCAGTCCGGTGATGCGATCGGCCTCTTCGCCTCTGGCGGTGAGCATGATCACCGGGACCGGGGCGCTCGCCCGTAGCCGGCGGCAGATCTCCAATCCGCCCATCGACGGCAACATGAGGTCGAGCACCACCAGATCGGGCGGATCGGCAAGGGCCCGTTCCAGCCCGAGTGCGCCGTCGCCCACCGCCTCCACTTCATAGCCCTCGCGCAGGAGGTAGCGGGCCACGACCTCGGCTACCGTCGGGTCGTCCTCGACGATGAGGATGCGAGCGGCCACCGCAGGAGCATCGAGCACGCCGGCCACAGCCGCCACTCTTGTCCCGTCCGGCTGCTTTGCGCCAGGAGTTCATGGAATTGTGAGGTCTTTGGAGCTGGGTTGTAAGGGTGACTTGGCTAGAACGACGCCGTGCCCGATGTCGTGCTGCCCGTCCTGGATGAGGCGGCGGCGATCCCGAAGCTCCTGGCCGCCTTGCCCCGGGGCTATCGCCCCATCGTTGTCGACAACGGCTCGAGCGACGGCTCCGGCGATGTGGCGCGGGCTCACGGAGCCGTGGTGGTGGCCGAGGCCGAACGGGGCTTCGGCTCGGCGTGCTGGACCGGGCTCCTGGCGTCGAGGCCGAGCGACGGGGTGGTCTGCTTCATGGACGCCGACGGCTCGCTCGACCCCCGCGACCTTCACCGAGTGGCCGGACCTGTCCTCGATGGCCGCTCCGATTTGACGCTGGGCGCCCGGCGCCCGACGACCCGGGCGGCCTGGCCGGCGCACGCCCGGCTCGCCAACGCCGTGCTGGCCCGGGAGATGCGCCGGCGTACCGGGCTGGCTTTCTCGGACCTCGGTCCCATGCGAGCCGCTCGCCGTGATGAGCTGGTGGCCCTGGGCATTCAGGACCGGCGCTTCGGATGGCCGCTCGAGATGGTGTTACGGGCAGCCGCGGCCGGCTGGCGGCTGGACGAGGTGGAGGTCGCCTACTGCCCCCGCACGGGTCGCTCCAAGGTCACCGGCACCGCCGTCGGCACGCTGAGAACGGTTGCCGACATGACCCGGGCCCTGCGTGACTCGTCGTAGGCCGGAGAACGAGCTGCACGTTCTGGTCATGGCCAAGGCGCCGGTGGCGGGAACGGTCAAGACCCGGCTTTGCCCACCCTGCTCGGCCGAGGATGCGGCGATGGTGGCCGAAGCATGCTTGGCCGACACGCTCGAGGCCGTGGCCGCCTGCGGCGCCGGTCGAAAGGTGGTGGCACTCGACGGCCAGGTCGGTGCCTGGCTGCCACCGGGGCTGCAGGTGATCGCCCAGCGAGGAGCCACGTTCGCCGAGCGCTTGGTCCACGCCTGGGCCGACACCGGTGGGCCCGGGATCCAGATCGGTATGGACACCCCGCAGGTCGGCCACGACGAGCTCGACGGCCTGTTGGCCCTGCTGGTCCGGGGAGCGGAGCGGCAAGCTGTCGTCGGACCGGCCGAGGACGGCGGTTGGTGGGCCCTCGGCCTGCCGGCCCTGATGCCGGGTGGCCACCGAGCCGTGTTCCAAGGGGTGCCCATGAGCACGCCGCTCACCGGCGCCAGCCAGGTGACCAGGCTTCGTCACCTCGGCTTCGAGGTGACCATGGGGGCCCGTCGACGCGACATCGACACCATTTCCGACCTGGCCGAGGTGGCCGCCCTGATCCCGAAAAGCCGTACAGCGATGGCGGCGAGCAACCTCGGCCTGATCCCGTCGGCTCTCCCATGACCGCTCTCCGCACATCGGTGATGGACCAAGTGGGGGTAACGACGACCCGGACCACCCGGGGGGTCAGGAACCACGAGGTCAGCATGTGGAGCGACGACGGGCGCCGACTTCCTCTCGACCCACACCGTTGGCACGGCGAGCCCAGCCCGTTCGAGCAGCGCCTGGTCGCCGGACTGGACGGGCCGGTGCTCGACGTCGGGTGTGGACCGGGCCGAATCCTCACCGCCCTCGGTCAGCTGGGCGTAGCGGCCCTCGGGGTCGATCCCGCGCCCGGCGCGGTCGGGCTGGCTCGGCGACGGGGTGCACGCGTCCTCCAGCGCTCGGTGTTCGACCCCCTTCCCGGAAACGGTGGGTGGCGAAGTGTGCTGCTGCTCGACGGCAATGTCGGCATCGGCGGCGATCCGGTACGGCTCCTTCGGCGTTGTCGGGAGCTGGCGGATCGGGAGGGGACCATCGTCGCCGAGGTGGAGGCTCCGGGTCAGCGCATGCAGCGCTGCCGTGCCCGCTTGGTCCCTGGGTTCGGCCATAACTCGTGGTTTCAGTGGGCGGTGGTGGGGGTCGATGCCATTGCGCCGCTGGCGGTCGACGCCGCACTCGGGGTGGCGCGCATCTCGCACGACGCCGTCGAGCAGCGCTGGTTCGCCCACCTCGCGATCCTCGAGACCGACGACGGTGGGACGTGAGCGCGAGGACGTTGCTCGCCTACGTGACCAGCGACCCCGGCCGGCCGCTACGCCAGGGCCGCTACCGCAGCCCCCTGCGCGACGAGCGCCTGGCTGCCTGGCTGGGCGCAGCCCTCGGAGTGCTCTTCTCGGTCTGCTTTCTCACCGGCCTGTTCTCCCACCTGCACCAGAACCCGGTGTCGTGGCTCCCCGTACCGGCCAGGCCCGCCGGCCTCTATCGAGTGACCCAGGGTCTCCACGTCGCCAGCGGCATCGCTTCACTGCCCGTGCTTCTGGCCAAGCTGTGGGTGGTCTGGCCCCGCTTGCTCAGCCGTCCGTCGTTCCGCCATGTCAGCGGCCTGGTCGAGCGCCTGGGGATCGTCGTCCTGGTCGGCGGGGGGATCTTCATGGTCTTCAGCGGTGTCGCCAACATCGCCTTGTGGTACCCCTGGCCCTTCTCGTTCCGTGCCGCCCATTTCTGGATGGCCTGGATGACCATGGGGGGGATCCTGGCCCATGTCGGAGCCAAACTGACGCCGAGTCGGCTGGCGCTACGACGTCACCGGCCGGCCCTCGCCACCGCCGACGCTGCCTTGGGTACGACCGCCGAGTGCGACCACGACGGGTTGACCCGTCGGGGCTTTCTCGCCACCGTCGGAGCGGCAAGCGGCGCCCTCACCATGGTCACCGTCGGTCAGACCGTGCCGGCCCTGGCCCCCTTCGCCCTCCTCGCCCCTCGCGACCCGAGGGATCGGCCCATCAACCGGACCGCGGCCATGGCTGGGGTGGGCGAGGTGGACGCTGCATCGGGATACGTCCTGTCGGTCGAAGGCCGGGTCGGCCGGCCTCTGCACCTGAGCATGGCCGACCTGGCCGCTCTGCCCGCCAGCGAAGCCCGCCTCCCCATCACCTGTGTGGAGGGGTGGAGCTTCTCGGCCCTCTGGCGAGGGATCCGTTTGCGCGACCTCCTGGCGCTGGCCGAGGCGCCCGACGCCGCCGAGGTGAAGGTCGAGTCTCTGGAGCGCGAGGGTGCCTTCCGGACATCGTTCGTCAACCATCTTCAGGCCGAGGACCGCGACACTTTGCTGGCCACCCACCTCGACGGGGAGGTGCTGACGCCCGATCACGGCTACCCCCTGCGCCTCATCGGGCCCGACCGGCCGGGCGTCAACCAGACCAAATGGGTCACCCGTCTGGTGGTGATGTGACGTGAGCAGCGAGCCTCACCCCATCTCGTCTGGGCGGGGGGTGGTGTTCTGGGTCAGTGCCGCCGCCGGGTGGGCCGTCATCGCCTGGGGGGTGGCAGGAGCCCTGCGCCACCACATCGACAGCCGCCCCATCGACCTGCTGCGTTTTGTCGCCGGCGGCATCCTCATCCACGATCTGGCCGTAGTGCCTTTTGCCCTCCTCGTCGCTGTGGTGGTGAACCGGGCCGTGCCCGCAGGCAGCCGGCGTTGGGTCCAGGCGACCCTCGTCATCGCGGGCTGTCTTGTCCTCTTCGCGTATCCGCTGCTGCGTGGTTTTGGTCGCCTCCCGACAAATCCCACCGTCCTGCCCCATGACTATGCCGTCAACCTGACGTTGGTCGTGCTGGTGGTAGCGCTGGCGGTGTCCCTCATGGCTGCCGTCGGAGCGGTCAGGCGCCGGGGTCGCGAGTAACCCTCCGACAGACGGGCTGAACCCCTCCGCCTGAGCCGCGGCTCGGGAGTGCCTGGCCGACCTTCCTCCGAGTCGAGGGCCGCCGCCGGGAAACCGGCCGGAGCGATTGCCACGCAGAGTGGTGAAGCCGTAAACCATGGCGGGGTTGCTCCGGATTCGTCCGCGGGATCCTCGCGGGATCGTGGGACCGGGCATCCTCGTCGCCGCAGGGTGCACTCCTCGTGACCAGGTCTTTTGTGGTGGTCGGGACCGGCGTCGATCCGGTGACCTCGCGCTTTTCAGGCGCGCGCTCTGCCAACTGAGCTACCCGACCATGTTGGTGCTGGCGGTCCCGACGAGATTTGAACTCGCGACCTCCGCCTTGACAGGGCGGCGTGCACTCCAAACTGCACCACGGGACCAGTTGTCTACGCACCCCCAACGGGATTCGAACCCGTG
>JAHWJI010000068.1 GCA_019348495.1 Actinomycetota bacterium
CCGGCTACGGACCGCCACCCGGCTACGGACCGCCACCCGGCTATGGACCGCCACCCGGCTATGGACCGCCACCCGGCTATGGACCGCCACCCGGCTATGGACCGCCACCCGGCTATGGACCGCCACCGCCCCGGGTCAAGGCCGGCGACGCCCGCACCGGGCCCCTGCCGCTGCACCCCATGACGGTGGGTGACATCCTTGACGGCGTCTTCAAGCTGTTCAAGGCCAACGCCGGCGCCATCGTGGCCATCGTGGCCGTCTTCAGCGTCCCCCTCCAGCTCCTGGCTGCCTGGGCTCAGCGCGACGCGCTGAGCGTCGGCCTCTTCGACACGCTCGGCGACCCGTCGGTGTTCGATCCAGAGACGGCCCAGCCCTTCGGCGACTTCGGGGCGACCGTGGTGGTCTCCCTCGCCCAGCTCCTCGTGCTCCCGCTCATGGCCGGCGCCATCAGCCAGGTGGTGGCCGCCTCGTATCTGGGCGAGCGCATGTCGGCCGGCCCGGCCCTGCGGCGCACGCTCTCGCGGTTCTGGGCGCTGGTAGGCGGGTGGCTCGTCGCCCACCTGCCCCTGCTGATCGGGCTCGCCCTCTTGGGCGCCATGTTGCTGCTGGGCGCCGGTCTCGCCACCCTCCTGGCGGTGTTCGGCATCGGGGTGATGGTGCTCACCCCGCTGGTGTTGGCGGTGTCGGCGCTGACGGTGGCGGTGGCTCCGGCCATCGTGGTCGAGGAGCTGGGTCCCCTCGCCGGCGTGCGCCGCTCCTGGCGCCTGGTCTGGGGTCGCTTCTGGCCGGTGCTCGGCATCAGCCTCCTGGCCGGCCTCATCACCTCCTTCGTGGCCAGCGCTCTCGGCTTCGTGCCCAGCTTCGTGGCCCTGTTCTTCGGCTTGGAGTACGGCTGGATCATCTTGGCCGTCGGCGGCATCTTGGCCTCGCTCGTCTCTGCGCCCATCGTGGCCATCGCCGCCACCCTCATCTACTTCGACCTGCGCATCCGCTTCGAGGGCTTCGACCTCCAGGTCATCGCCGCCGAGCTGACCGCCTCCAGCGCGACACCTGGTGCTCGGTAGCCCCATCGGCGCATTGGCGGCGCCCGGTGCCCCTCCGCCCCCATTGCCGGTGCCGCAGGTTGGTGCCGACCGGGTCCGGGAGGCCATCGACGCCATCCTGGCCCGTCCCGAGTTCGCCCCCGAGCCCCGATCGTGGCTGGAGCGAGGGCGCGACCTCGTGCTCGAGCGCCTCGGTGAGCTGCTGCAGGCCATGTTCGACGCCGGGGCGGGAGGGGTCGTGGGCTGGACGATCGTGGTGGTGCTGGCCCTGGCTGCGGTGCTGCTGGCCCTGCGCTTCTCCCGGGGCCTGCGCGCTGATCCCACCGTCGCCCCCGATGCCAGCCGGCCGCCGCTGCGCCCGGCCACCGACTGGTGGGCTGACGCCGCGGCCCACGAGGCGGCGGGGGAGTGGCGAGCCGGGCTGCGCTGCCGGTGGCGGGGCCTGGTGGCCGACCTGGCCGGGCGGGGCCTGGTGGAGGAGGTGCCCGGTCGTACCGCCGGCGAGTACCGCCAGCAGGTGGCCGCCGCCCTGCCCGCCGCCGCCCCCGACTTCGACGCTGCCACCGCGCTGTTCGAAGCAGCCTGGTACGGGGAGCACCCGGCCGACGCCGGCCAGGTCGAACGCCTGCGGCGCCTGTCCGATCAGGTCCTGGCCGGGGCTGGCTGAGCCGGTGCGCTGGTTCGAGCAGCGCTGGGCCCGGGGGGCGGCCCTGCTGGCGGTCATCGTGGCCGGGGTGCTCCTGGTCGGCCGCCCGGCGGAGGACGGCCCACCCCTCGACCCCGACTCGAGCGGGCCCCTCGGAACCGCGGCGCTGGTGGCCCTGCTCGGCGAGCTCGGCGCCGAGGTCGACATCGACAACGCGGCGCCGGCGGCGGGCGACGAGGTCGCCCTGGTCCTGGCCGACGACCTCGACGACGCCGGCCGGGCCGAGCTGGAGGCGTGGGTGCGCTCGGGCGGCACTCTGGTGGTGGCCGATCCGGCGTCGACCCTGCACCCCTTCCCCCCCGACCCCACCGCAGGCCTGAGCTTCGTCGACGTGCCCGTCGACCGGTCCTGTGCGATCCCTGCTCTGGCCTCGGTGGGCGAGGTCGAGCCGCCGGCGGGCAGCGTGGTCTACGAGCTCGTCCCCGGCGCCAGCGGGTGCTACCGGACGG
Organism: Actinomycetota bacterium; assembly: GCA_019348495.1. Lineage (GTDB taxonomy): Bacteria > Actinomycetota > Acidimicrobiia > Acidimicrobiales > CADCSY01 > JADDRA01. The sequence goes on from JAHWJI010000068.1 coordinate 2,199, forward strand.
GCGACCTGGCCTACCTCGCCGCCGTGGCCGAGGGCGACGGGGTGGTGGTGGCCATCGGCGGTGCCGGGCTCTTCACCAACCAGGCCATCGGCGACGCCGACCATGCCGTGCTCGCCGCCGCTCTGCTGGTTCCCCGACCGGGTACCGACGTGGCCTTCCTCCGACCCCCGGTGCCGGGAAGCGGAGGCGAGGGCCTGGGCGACCTGGTGGGCGACAACGTCAAGGCCGCCTTGTGGCAGCTCGGCCTGGCCTTCGTCGTCTACGCCCTGTGGCGGGCTCGGCGGCTGGGGCGGCCGGTGGCCGAGCGCCAGCCCGTGGAGCTGGAGGCGTCGGAGCTGGTGGTGGCCGTTGGTCGTCTCCTCCAGCAGGCCCGCCACCACGACGAGGCCGCTCGCCTGGTGGGTGACGGCCTGCGCCGGCGCCTGGCCGAGCGACTGGGCCTCGGGCCCGAGGCCACCGCCGAGCAGGTCGCCGAGGTGGCCGCGGGCCGCAGCGGCATCCCCACCGAGCGCATCCTGGCGGCCATGGCCCCACCCCCGCTGCGTAGCGCCGAAGCCCTCGTGGCCCACGGTGTGCGCGCCGAAGCCATCCACCAGGAGGTCCTCCATGTCTGACCGCCCCCTCGAGTCCTCCCGGGTCGCCTCCCCCCGGGACGCCTCTCCTCGGGAGGCCGTGCTGGCCGTGCGCCAGGAGGTGGCCAAGGTGGTGGTGGGCCAGGAGCAGGTGCTCACCGGGCTGGTGGCGGCTCTGCTGGTCCGGGGCCACGTCCTGCTCGAAGGGGTGCCCGGCGTGGCCAAGACGCTGCTGGTCAAGACCCTGGCCGCCGCCCTCGATCTCGGCACCCGACGGATCCAGTTCACACCCGACCTGATGCCCTCCGACGTGCTCGGACAGTCGATCCTGGAGCAGCGGGCGGGGACGGCATCGTTCCGGTTCCGGGAGGGACCGGTGTTCACCAACCTCCTGCTGGCCGACGAGATCAACCGGACCCCGCCCCGGACCCAGGCCGCCCTGCTCGAAGCCATGGAGGAGCGCCAGGTCTCGGTGGAGGGCTCACCCCGCGCCCTGCCCGATCCCTTCGTGGTCATCGCCACCCAGAACCCGGTGGAGTACGAGGGGACCTACCCCCTGCCCGAGGCCCAGCTCGACCGGTTCCTGTTCAAGCTGGTCATGTCCTATCCCAGCGTCGAGCAGGAGCAGGCGGTCCTCGCCCGCCACGATCGGGGTCTCGATCCCCACGACCTGGCCGGGGCCGGCGTGTCCGCCGTGGCCGGAGCGGCCGACCTCCTGGCCGCCCGGTCCGAGATCGACGCCATCCGCTGCGAGGAGCAGGTGCTGGCCTACGTGGTGGCCCTGGCCCGAGCCACCCGGGAGTCCCCGTCGACCACGCTCGGCGTCTCGCCCCGGGGGGCGACCATGCTCCTGCACGCGGCCAAGGCCTGGGCGTGGTTGTCGGGCCGTGACTTCGTGACGCCCGACGAGGCCAAGGCCATGGCCCGGCCCACGTTCCGCCACCGCCTGGTGCTGCGCCCCGAGGTGGAGCTGGAGGGGGCCACGGCCGACGGCGTCCTCGACGGCATCCTGGCCAGCGTGCCCGTCCCCCGCTGAGCGCGGTGGCCGTGGTCGTGCCCACCCGCCGTCTGGCGTTGCTGGCGCTGGCCCTGTCGGTGCCCGTGCTGTTCGTCCCCCTGGGGCTGGTGGCGGCGCTGGCGTTGGTCAACGGGGTGCTCCTGGTCGTGGCCCTGGTCGACGGAGCCCGGGCCCCGCGCCCGGCATCGCTGCCCGTCGAGCGCCAGCTCCCCGCCGTCGTGGCCCTGGGTTCGGAAGCCGAGGTGGCCTGGTGGGTTCGCAACCCCTCACCGCGAACGCTCGTCGTCGCCCTGGCCGACGAGCTGGCCCCCTCGCTGCGGGCGGGGACCCGCAGGGCCCGCCTGGTGGTCCCGGCCGGCGGCCAGGCCCGGGCGGCCACGTCGATCCGTCCCAGCCGGCGGGGCCGCTTCGAGGTGGCGGAGCTGGCGGTGCGGGTCGAGGGGCCCTTCGGGCTGGTCGCCCGCCAGGCGACGATGTCCCTCCCGGCCACCCTGGCCGTGCACCCCCGCTACCGGTCGGCGGCCGAGGCCGAGTTGCGGATCAACCGGGCCCGGCTGCTGGAGGTGGGGCTGCGCTCCGCCCCGGGCCGCGGGGGTGGCACGGAGTTCGACGCCCTGCGGGAGTACTCGGTCGACGACGAGAGCAGGCGCATCGACTGGGCGGCCACGGCCCGGGCGGGCCGGGCCATCGTGCGCACCTACCGGGCCGAGCGCAACCAGACGGTGGTGTGCCTGCTCGACAACGGACGGACCATGGCCGCCCGGGTCGACGGTGTTCCCCGCCTCGAGCACGCCATGGACGCGGTGATGATGCTCACCCACGTGGCCAGTCGCCTGGGCGACCGGGCCGGGCTGTTGGCCTTCGACCGGGAGGTGAGGGCGGTGGTCGGGCCCCGCCACGGTCCCGGCCAACTGGCCCGTGTGACCGAGGCCATGTACGTGCTCGACCCGGCCTTGGTCGAAAGCGACTACCGGGGCGCCTTCGCTCACACGCTGGCCCGCTTCCGCCGGCGGGCTCTGCTGGTGGTGTGCACCGAGTTGGCCGAGCAGGCCTTCACCGAAACCCTCCTGCCCGCCCTGGGGCTGGTGGGTCGCCACCATCTCGTGGTGGTGGCGGCGGTGGCCGACCCGGCGGTGGCCCGCTGGGCGGCGTCTGTCCCCGACGACGCCACCGGGACCTACCGCAAGGCGGCCGCGATCGCTGCTCTGGGCGAGCGCCGGCGGGTGGCGGCCCGGCTCCGGGGGCTGGGCGCCACCGTGGTCGACGCCCCCCCGGGGGAGCTGGCGCCCCGCCTGACCGACGCCTACCTGGCGGTCAAGGCCACCGGCCGGCTGTAGAGCGGGGTGCTAGCGCGGGGGCTGCTTGCCCAGGTTGTCGGCCGCGTCCTTGGCCTTGGCCGCGAAGTCGTGCACCTTGTCGGCGTGCTTGCCCTGGGTACGGCGGTTGATGGCCTCGGCCGTCTTGTCCACGGTCTGGCCGATCCGCTCCCCGTTGTTGCGGGCCAGCTCCGAGGCCTTGTCCTTGACCTTGTCGAAGATGCTCACGCTCGTCTCCTCTCCTGGTCGAGGCCGACGGAAAACCCCGGCCCGTCGCTGCCAAGGTAGCGGGAGGCTCCCGGACTCGTCGTGACCCTTCGGGTCCGTACGGGTGCCCCCTAAGCTCAGCCGGTGCCCTTCACCCTGGCGCCGGCCGAGCCCCAGCGCTCCAAGCTCCTGCCCATCGACATGGCCTACGTGGCCGACGTGTTGTTGCGCCTGCTGGCCGTGCCCAGCCCCTCGGGGCGCACCGACCACATCATGCAGCTCATCGGCGAGGAGATCGACGCCCTGGGCATCGCCTTCGAGCTCACCCGACGGGGCGTGCTGCGGGGGGAGTTGGCGGGCGAGGGCGGTCCCGAGACGCCCGACCGGGCGGTCATCGTGCACGCCGACACCATCGGCTGCATGGTCAAGCGGCTCAAGGAGAACGGGCGCCTGGAGGTGGTGCCCGTCGGCACCCACAGCGCCCGCTTCGCCGAGGGGGCCCGGGTCACCATCTTCGTCGACGACCTGGAGCGGACCTTCAGCGGCACCGTGCTGCCCCTCAAGGCCAGCGGCCACCGCTTCGGCGACGAGGTCGACACCCAGCCGTCAGGGTGGAAGCACGTCGAGGTGCGCGTCGACGAGGACGTGCACGACGCCGCCGGGCTGAGGTCGCTCGGCGTGGGGGTGGGCGACTTCGTGGCCTTCGACGCCCGAGCGACCATCACGCCCTCGGGCTACGTCAACTCCCGCCACCTCGACGACAAGGCCGGGATCGCCGCGGCGCTGGGAGCGTTCAAGGCCTGCATCGACCACGACGCGGTGCTGCCGGTCAACGCCCACCTCCTCGTCACCATCGCCGAGGAGGTCGGCCTGGGCGCCAGCCACGGCCTCGACGCCGACGTGGCCGAGATGGTCTCCATCGACATCTCCGTCGTCGCCCCCGGCCAGGCCTCGACCGAGCGCACCGTCAACATCGCCGCCCAGGACTCCACCGGCCCCTTCGACTACCACCTGGTCCGCCGCCTGGCCGGGCTGTGCCGCCACCACGGCATAGAGCACCGTCGCGACGTCTACGACTCCTATCGCTCCGACGCGGCCTCGGCGCTCGAGGCCGGGGCGGAGACCCGCGCCGCCCTCGTCGGCTTCGGTATCGACGCCAGCCACGGCTACGAGCGCACCCATCTCGACGGCATCCGCCGCACCGCCGAGCTCATCGCCGTGTACCTCCAGACCGACCTCACCTTCCGGCGCTGGGACACCGCGCCGAGCGGCGATCTCCGGGACTTCCCCAGCACCATCGTGCAGCCGGCCGACGACCTGGGCCCGAGGTAGGCAAGGTGGCCGCAGCCGACGGGCTGCTGGGCCTCGTCGACCGCATCGGCGAGGTGGGGGTGGGGGTGCTGATCGCCCTGGAGAACCTGTTCCCCCCCATCCCCTCGGAGGTCATCCTGCCCTTCGCCGGCTTTCGGGCCGAGCGGGGCCAGCTCGACCTGGTGCTGGCCTGGGTGGCGGCCACCGTCGGCGCCCTGGTGGGAGCCCTGGTGCTGTACGGCGCCGGCGCCTGGGTGGGGTCCGAGCGCCTGTACGAGCTGGCCGGCAAGCGGTGGTTCATCGTGCTCAGCCAGCGCGACTACGAGCGGGGGGAGCGCTTCTTCGAGCGCCACGGCGCCAGGATCGTTCTCTTGGGGCGCTGCGTGCCCCTGGTGCGCAGCGTCGTGTCGATTCCCGCCGGCGTGGCCCGCATGCCCCTGGTGCGCTTCTGCGCCTACACCGCGGCCGGCAGCGCGCTGTGGAACGCCCTGTTCATCGGCGCCGGCTACCAGCTCGGCCAGAACTACGACCGGGTGGAGCGGTGGGTCTCGCCCTTCACCTACGCGGTGGTGGTCGCCCTCGTGGCCTGGGTCGCCTGGCTGACGGCCCGCAAGCTCCGGCGCCTGCGGGCCTCCCGAGCCGGCGTCTGAGCCACAAGCTCAGCCGGTCAGGCGGAAGCCGGCCTCGAAGGCCCGGCGGATGCTCTGGCGGTCCTCCCAGCGGGCCTCGCCGGTCTGGAAGTTGAGGGCGAAGCCCAGATCGTCGGCGGCGACCACGCCCAGGTTGGTGGCGTGGAGGCCCTCGTAGGTGTACTCCCACAGCGCGGCGTCGTAGCCCTGGTACTGCGTGGCCTCGATGCCGATCTCCTCGTAGCTGTCGTAGCGGTCGGCGAAGCGGTCCGAGGCGTCCTCCCACGCCTCCACCGGGTCGTCGCCCGGCGTGGACACGAAGTCGACCCGCAGGTAGTCACCCGTGGCCGGGTCGACGAAGTCGGTGCCGCTGCCCGGACCCCCGGTGGGCGTCCACGAGGGTGGGTGCCAGATGGTGTAGCGGCCGGAGTCGTCGCGGTGTTGGATCCAGTCGCCGGGCACGCCGTCGGGGCGGGCGCCATCGGGCTCCGCCGGCGGAGCCGCGGTGGGGGCCGGGCTCGTGTCCGGGCGGGCCGTGGCTCGGGGCGCGGTGGGCGCCGGGTCCTCCGGGGCCACCGTCTCCTCGGGCGCCGAGGTGTCGGGCCCGGCGTCGGTGAAGGCCTGCTCGTCGTCGCCGCCCGTGTTCAGGGCCAGGATCAGGGCGATGGCGATCACCACCACGACCGCGGCCAGGCCGGCCAGCCAGCCCCAACTCCCGCCGGGGGCGGGCCGGGTGAAGGGTGACGGAGGCGGCGGCGCCGGCGGGCCCGTGGTCGGGGGTGGTGACCGCCGGTCCGGCGCCGGGGCGGCGACCGCGGTGGCGGCGGCGGGCATGACCGCGGTGGCGCCCGAGCCGGCGGCCGCGGCGGACGTCGCCACCTCCTGAGAGGCGGTCACGCGCTCCAGGGCGGCCCGGGACTCGGCGGCGGTGGCCCGGGCCTCGGGGTCCTTGACCAGCAGGGCGCTGAGCGCGGGAGCCAGGCCGTCGGCCCGCTCCATGGGCCGGGGCGGGTCGTGGAGCACGGCGTTGAGGGTCGGCAGCGCCTCGCCCCGATCAAAGGGGGCCACGCCCTCGACGGCGAAGTACAGCAGGGCGCCCAGCCCCCACAGGTCGGCGGCCCCCCCGGTGGGTCGCCCGAGCGCCTGCTCGGGCGCCATGTACGAGGGCGTGCCCAACACCAGGCCGGCGGCGGTGATGCGGGTGTCGTCCTTGACCGAGGCGATCCCGAAGTCCGCCAGCTTCACGCCGTCGCCGTCGAGCATCATCACGTTGGCGGGCTTGACGTCGCGGTGCACGATGCCGGCGGCGTGGGCCGCCTCCAAGGCGCCGAGCACGCCCAGGCCCATGGCGGCCACCCGGGCCGGTGCCAACGGGCCCTGCTCGGCCACCAGGGCCTCGAGCGTGGGCGCCCGCACCAGCTCCATCACCACGTGCAGGCGGCCCTCGTCCTCGAGGACGTCGAAGACCCGTACCGACGACGGGTGGTCGATGCGGGCTGCAGCCCGGGCCTCGCGCATGACCCGGGCGCGCAGCGACGTGCGGTCGTCGCTGTCGAGGTGGGGCGGTAGATCGACCGCCTTGACCGCCACCGGGCGCTGCAGGACGGTGTCGGTGGCTTCCCAGACCTTGCCCATCCCGCCGGCACCGAGCGGTCGGCCCAGGCGGTAGCGACCGCCGACCAGCTCATCGGACATGGCCACGAACCTACCCTGCGCCGACGAAGGCCGATCACGCCGCGCGCCCGTGTCCGAGCCGCCCGCGACGAAGTCGCTCAGCCAGAACCAGCCAGGTCTGCGGCGGCCCCTATCCCTGGGCGGCGATGACGGGATCGGTGGCGCTGCGGTGACGGTGACGGGAGGGACGGCGCCGGGCTTCGAGGCGCTCGTCGTCGTTCTCGGCGCCCCAGTAGCCCTGCTCCCGGTGGCGCCGGGCGTACTCCCGGCAGGACGACAGCACGGGGCAGGTCACGCAGATGGCCCGGGCGATGGCCTCGCGCAGCTCCCGGGCGTCGGCCTGCTCACCGTGGGGGGCGAAGAAGTGCTCGGTGCGGCCCTTGCAGGCGGCATCGGCCATCCACTCCTGCTGCACCCAGCGAGGCAGGAGGCGGACGAGGGGGTCGCCAGAGCTTGTGCTCCCGTTCACTTGCACCAGTATTCCCGAGCGGCGGGGAGTGTCGATCATATGAACTTCAGATGGCCCTCATCTGTCAGAAAGATGAAGGCGGTGGGTCAGAAGTTCAGAAGGCGGTCACCCCGGTGTTCCACAGGAGGGGGAACAGCCACAGGGCCAGGCCCAGGGGAACGAGGCCCACCGAGGCTCGACCCCCGCCGACCCGCCCGCCGGCGGCCGCCAGCGCGAAGCACACCAGGGCGGCCAGATAGAACAGGAACGCCAAGCGAGGGTCCACTAGATGGGACCCCGACCGCGCGACACTTCCTTGGGCTCCAGGTGATCGCCGGGCGGCAACTGGATCACCACCCACTCCTCGCGGGGAGCAACCAGCTCGTTCAACTTCTCAGGCACCTCGTCGGCCTGTTGGCAGATGCCTTGCTGGCCATTGGTCACGTTCTTCAGGTGATAGGTCATCGCCGTCCTCCCCGGCTGTCGTTACGACGTACCCTAGGGCATCGGCAGTTAGGCGCCGGAGCTTGAGGTGGCCGTGTGGCGGTTACCGTGCGGCCGATGGGCGGGGGACCGGCTGACGTGGTCGCC
>JAHWJI010000069.1 GCA_019348495.1 Actinomycetota bacterium
GGTCATGCCGGATGCAACTCCCGTTCCGTGGCGACGGCAAGATCGCCGCCATCGTGTCACGATGAGAAGCATGAAGGGACGCGTCCTCATCGTCGACGATGACATCGCGCTGGCCGAGATGCTGGGCATCGTCCTGCGCAGTGAGGGCTATGAGCCTTTTCTCTGTGGCGACGGTGACGGCGCGCTGGGCGCGTTTCGAGAGCACAAGCCCGACCTGGTGCTGCTCGATCTCATGCTGCCGGGCACCGACGGCATCGACGTCTGCCGTGCCATCCGCGCTGAGTCCGGCACGCCGATCGTCATGCTCACCGCCAAGAGCGACACCATCGACGTCGTGGTCGGGCTGGAGTCGGGAGCCGATGATTACGTCGTCAAGCCGTTCAAGCCCAAGGAGCTGGTCGCCCGGATCCGGGCGCGCCTGCGCCGTACTGAGGATCCGGCGCCCGAGGTGCTCGAGATCGGCGACGTCACCATCGATGTTGCCGGGCACTCCGTTCACCGGGGCGACCAGCCGATCCTGCTGACGCCGCTCGAGTTCGACCTGCTCGTCGCGCTGGCGCGCAAGCCGCGCACCGTCTTCACCCGCGAGGTGCTGCTCGAGCAGGTCTGGCACTACCGGCACGCCGCCGACACGCGGCTGGTCAACGTGCACGTGCAGCGGCTGCGCGCGAAGGTCGAGCGCGACCCGGAGAGCCCGCAGGTGGTCGTGACGGTCCGGGGGGTCGGCTACAAGGCGGGACCGGCCTGACGTTGTCGTCGCCCACCCACCCGCTGCCCGGCGCGCCGGCCTCGATCCCCGCTCCTCCGCTGGTCGAGCCGGTCGTCCGCGCCCGACCGGAGGCGACGACGTCGACGAGCTCCGGGTCACGGGCGATGACCCACTCCGCCTCCACCGCTGCCGTGAGCCTGGTCCACAACAACACGCCCGACGACGTGGGCTCGAACGAGGCCACGGCGTGGCGGAACGGTTCCATGCCCGGCAGGTTAGGTGCCGCTCGATTCAGACCACGACGGTGAGGGCGTCGGGCTCCACGTAGATCGACAGGGTGCGGGCGGCGCCCACCACCTCACCGTCCAGGTGCACGGCCAACGACGCCCCCAGGTCCACCTCGACGGCCCCGGCGCGGCGCCCGGTGATCCCGGGATGGGGCAGGTGGGCCCCCTGGGCCAGACGGGCCCGCACCGCCAGTACCTGGCCCGGGGGCAGGCGGGCGTCGTAGGTGTCGAGGAGCCCGTCGCCGGGATGGGCGCTCGGCCCGAGGTTCCAGGCCCCCAGCCAGGCCGCGTTCATGGCCACATAGGCCCGGCCCCGCCACCACGCCCGTCGAGCCACCAGGTGGGCCACGAAGAGCTGCGGGCGGCCGTCGAGGACCACCACCCCCAGGTCGCAGGGCAGGGTCATGGCCTCCGGCGAGCGCAGGCGTCCCTCGTCGCCCCGGCCCCCCAGCGTCCGGCACAGGTCACCGCCGAGCAGGCCGATGGCCGGCACCGGTGCACCGGCGCGGCGGGCTTCGCTCACCACCGCCCGGGCCTCGGCGTCGCTGCGCACCACCACCCCGTCGTCGGGCAGCGCCCCGAGGGAGCCCCACGCCCGGCCCTTGCGGATGGCCACGGTCGGCGACGGCCCTACCGGTCGCCGACCGAGGCCGCCACCTGCTCGTCGGCCTCGGCGACGGGGCCGATGGAGGACGACGCCTCCACCACCCCCCGGTAGAGGCGGTCGGCGGCGGACCGGGCGGCTTTGGCCGTGGCGGCCATCGGCGCCACCTCGCCCAGCTGACGCAGCAGGTCGATGAGCTGCTTCATGGTGCGCACGAAGTCCCCGCCCGACAGGTCCTCGTCATCGAGGATCTCGTCGAGGTCGTCACCCGACGCCCAGGCGTGGGCCAGGCCGACGAAGCCTGGGTCGAGCACCCGGGTGACGGGCAGGCCGGCCTTGGCCTCGGCCGCCGCCAGCCGCCGGTGCACGGCCTCGATGGTGGCCCAGCGCCGTCGCAGCTCCGACGAAGGGAACCACGGGGCCGCCGGCTCGGCCCGGCCCCGGGCTTCGAAGCTGCACACCGAGGCCAGCGCGGCCAGTGCCGGCGGGTCGAGCCCGTCGAACACGCCTTGGTCCACGCAGGTGGCGATGAGCAGGTCGGCCTCGTGGTAGATGCGGCTCAGCCGCTCCCCGGCTTCGGTCAGCGACCATCCGTCGACGAAGCCCCAGGCCCCCAACACCTCGAGCACCCGGTCGAAGGTACGGGCCAGGGTGTCGGAGCGACCCTTGACCCGGGACTTGACCTCGGCCACCTCGGCCGCCAGGCGCTCGGCCTGGACCCAGGCCCGGCGGTGGCGCTCGAGGTCGGGACAGCCCTGCGCGGGGTGGCCGGCCACGGCCAGGGCCAGCTCGTCGAGCTCGGGGTCGGGGTGGCGCTGGCGCAGCCGGGGTCGCCCCACCCGGGAGCGGGCCAGGCTCGACGCCACCGCCTTCTGGAAGCCCGGGGAGTTGGGGGCGTAGGGCTGGGGCAGGGCGATGCGCCCCAGCGTCTCGGGGGCCTCGGTGAAGTCGGCCGGGCCCAGGGTGAGGCGCCGGCGCTTGGGGGTGAGCACCCGCAACTGCGCTCCCCCCCGCCGCTTGGTGGCCGACAGGACCGCGGCCGGTCCGGCCGACTTGCCCCCCGCCACCCACACCACGTCGCCGGGGCGGAGCCGGGCCAGCGCCTCTTCGGTCTGGTGCCTGTCCGACGGGCGAGAGGCCCGGGCTCGCTGCAGGCGGCGCTCGAGCTCGAAGAGCGCCGCCGGGTCGTCCCGCTCGCAGCTCACCTCGGCCCGGGCCCGCTCCAGGCGCCGGCCCAGGCGCTCGAGGCGGGCCTCCATGCCCACCACCTCACCGTCGGCCTGGTACTGGGCGAAGGAGAGGTTGAGCAGGTGGTGGGCGGTGCCGGCCGAGTAGCGACGGACCAGGTTGGCGGCCATGTTGTAGGTGGGGCGGAACGACGAGGAGATGGGGTGGGACCGGGTGGAGACCACCGCCGCCACCTCCTCGAAGGCCAGGAAGGGCGACCACAAGACGATGGCGTGGCCCACCTCGTCGATCCCCCGGCGCCCCGCCCGCCCGGTGAGCTGGGTGTACTCCCCGGCGGTGAGCGTCTGGTGGCGCTCACCTCCGAACTTGGTCAGCTTCTCGATGACCACCGCCCGGGCCGGCATGTTGATGCCGAGCGCCAGGGTCTCGGTGGCGAAGACCAACTTCACCAGGCCGGCCACGAAGCAGGCCTCCACCGCCTCTTTGAACGGAGGCACCATCCCGGCGTGGTGGGCGGCCAGGCCCGCCTCCATGCCCGCCATCCACCCCGCCCATCCCAGCGCCTCGAGGTCGGCGTCGGTCAGGGCCTCGACCCGCTCGTCGCAGATGGCCCGGATGCGGCGGCGCTCGTCGGCCGTGGTCAGGCGCAGGCCGGCCTCCAGGCACTGGCGCACGGCCTGGTCGCAACCGGCCCGGCTGAACACGAAGGTGATGGCCGGCAGCATGCCCTCGTCGGCCAGCAGCTCGGCCACCTCGGGGCGCCGGGGCGTGACCAGGCGGCGCCGGCCGGGACGTCCGCCCCGGTGGCCGGGGCCCCGGTCGGCGGTGGCCTCGAGACGGACGACCTCGGGGTTCGGGCGACCGTCGACCAGGGTCGGGAAGAGGTGCAGGCCCCGCGACCCCCGCTCGGCCACCAGGTAGAGGTTGTGCAGCTCGACGGGGCGGCGCTCCTCGACGACCGTCGCCGTGGGTCCCCGCACCGTCGAGATCCAGGCGCTGACCTCCTCGGCGTTGGAGACGGTGGCTGACAGACAGACCAGGCGGACCTCGGGGGCGAGGTGGATGATGACCTCCTCCCACACCGGGCCGCGGTAGGTGTCCTGGAGGTAGTGGACCTCGTCGAGTACGACGTAGCGCAGGCCTTCGAGCGTGGGCGAGGCGGCGTAGATCATGTTGCGAAGGACCTCGGTGGTCATGACCACCACGGGCGCCTCGCCGTTGCGGGCGGTGTCGCCGGTGAGCAGGCCGACCCGGTCGGGCCCCCAGCACCGGGCGAAGTCGGCGAACTTCTGGTTCGACAACGCCTTGATGGGCGTGGTGTAGAAGATCTTGCCCCCCCGGGCCAGGGTGTCGGCCACGGCGTGCTCGGCCACCACCGTCTTGCCCGAGCCGGTGGGCGCGGCCACCAGGACCGAGTCGCCCTCGTCGAGGGCGGCGATGGCCCGGCGCTGGAAGTCGTCGAGGGCGAAGTCGTAGCCCGGTCCCGCCGCCGGCGGGCTCATGGCCCCGCCGGACGGCTCCGCAGGCGAGGTGGTGCGGGCGTCACTCGTCGACCTTGGCCTTGATGACGAAGCGGCCGATGAGGATCGACGCCTCGTAGAACAAGATCATGGGCACCGACAGGGCCAAGAGGGTGAAGGGGTCGCCCGAGGGGGTGATGACCGACACGACCACGAAGATGCCCACGACGGCCCAACGCCGCCACGAGGCCAAACGCTGCCAGGTGAGGGCGCCGGCCATCTGGAGGAAGACCAACACGATGGGGAACTCGAAGCCCACGCCGAAGGCCAGCATCATGAACGTGACCAGGCTCAGGTACTTGTCGGGGGTGTACATGGCCTGCAGCTCCTGGCCCCCGATCTGGTCGAGGAAGGCCAGCGCGTTGGGGAAGGTCCACAGGGCCAGGCCCGAGCCGAGGAAGAACAGCACCACCGACGAGGCCACGAAGGGGATGGCGTAGCGCTTCTCCGTGGGGTAGAGGCCAGGCGTGATGAAGCGCCAGAGCTGCCACAACACCACCGGCAGGGCGATGAGCAGGCCCACGTAGGCGGAGACCTTGAGGCGCACCGAGAAGGCCTGCAGGGGGTCGGTCACGATGAAGGCGCAGCCGTCGGGCTGGATCTGGCAGTAGGGGTCCTGGAGTATGCGCAGCACCGGCTCGTAGAGCAGGAAGCCGATCACCCCGCCCAGGGCCAGGGCCACGATGGCCTTCACCAGGCGCCGGCGCAGCTCGGTGAGGTGCTCGACGAGGGTCATCCCCTCGTCGGTCAGCTGGGGTTCCTCGGCGTCAGGCTGGCCGGCGCGCCGGGAGCGCAGGGCCATCAGCTCGCCGGGGCGCCGCCGGGACCCGGCTCGGTCCCGTCCCCGCCGTGGTCGTCGCCGTCGGCACCGCTGTCGGTACCCGCAGGAATGGCCGAGGTCACCTCGGCCGCCGCTCCGGCAGGCGGGCGGGGCGCCGACAGGCTGCCTCCGGTGGTGGCCTCCGCCTCGGTCGACGACGCCGACGACGTCGACGGACTGCCCTCGACCGGCTCCTTCAGGGCGTCGCGCATCTCGGCCTGGAAGCCGGAGCTGAGCTTGCGCATCTCCCCGATGGCCCGACCGACCTGTCGGGCGGCATCGGGCAACTTGTTGGGACCGAGCACCAGCAGGGCGATCACCAGGACGACGAGGAGCTCAGCCGGCCCGATGTTGAACACCCGGCGATCTTACCGGTGCTGCTCCCCGCCACCCCGATCACCCTTCGGAGGCTCAGCCCTTGGTCATGGAGGCCACCTGCGCGAACCAGTCGTCGCCCTCGAGGAGCTGGTGGAAGGCCAGGAGCTCGTCGTGGGTGAGCGGCGGGCCCACATGGGCCTCGGCCAGCTCGCTCGGCAGCCGCCACACGGTCACCGACGACCCGGCCGCCACCAGGAGCTGGACCACGCGTGGCCCCGCGGCCTTGGCCACGGCCATGGTGCAGCGGGGGCAACGCAGGACATAGGAGCCCCGGTTGTCGTCGGCGCAGATTCGAACCTTCACCTCGCCACTGGCGATCTCGATGTCGCCGCAATCGGTGCAGGTCGCTCGCACGGTCGACATGGTCGCCGTCCTCTCCCCTCCTTCGAGGTGCTCGTCGTCTGTCGCCGTGGTCACCACGGAGACCCGTCACTGATGCATCGGCCGATCCCCTCTGGACCTTGAGCCCGCCCGGCCGGCCCGGTGTGGCGATCGCGGGCAGGATGGCGCCGTGACCCCCCGTTACCCGTCGCTGCTGCAACCACCGGTGGCCTTCTTCCGTTACCTGGGCGTCGGCCACCCCGACGAGGACCCTCTGGCGCCCGTCGCCGCCGCCTTGGTCGACGGGGTGACCGGGGTGGCCTGCGATGTCCACCTGACCGCCGACGGCGACCCGGTGATCCACGCCCAGCCCACGCTGCGGACGGGATGGCGCCGCCGGCCCCTGGCCGCGCTGGCCTCCTCCCAGGTCCCAGATGGCGTCCCGCGCCTGGCTGAGCTCTACGAGCGCTGTGGCACGGGCTTCGACCTCGCCGTGCACCTGGTCGACGACGCTGCCGTCGCCCGGGTGGTCGCTGTCACCGGCGAGGCCGGAGGCCAGGCTGGGGCACGGCTGTGGCTGTGCTCGCCCGACTGGCGCCAGGCGGCCTCGTGGCGGGCGGCGGCGGGCGAGAGCCGGCTGGTCGACGCCACCCGGCTCCGCCACGTCGACGAGGGTCCCGAGCGCCGGGCCGCCGTCCTGGCCGGTGCCGGCGTCGACGCCGTGCGCCTGCACGAGTCCGACTGGAACGCCGGGCTGTGTGCGCTGTTCCACCGATTCGGCCGCCTGGCCCTGGCCGGGCCCGCGTCGCACCGGCGCCAACTCGACGCCCTGGTGCGCATGGGGGTGGACGGGCTGACGAGCGAGCACCCCGACCGCCTGGCCCAGACCCTGGCCGAGCGGTCGGGGCCGGGTCGAGGGCCTGTGGGCGGGGCCTAGAGCAACCCGAAGTCGGGCAGGGGCCAGACCTTGACGAAGGCCCGACCGATGATCAGGTCCTCGGGCAGGGGCCCGAAGAAGCGGCTGTCGCGCGAGTCGCTGCGGTTGTCACCCATCACGAAGACGTGACCGGGGGGGACGGTCGTGGACTCCACGCCGTTGGTGTCCACGCCCGACGGTAGGTAGGGCTCGTCGAGCGGCTCACCGTTGACGTAGAGCCGTCCCTCGCGTGACTCGACGGTCTCTCCCTCCAGCGCCACCACCCGCTTGATGAGGTCCTTGATGTCGCCGTCGGTCTCGCTGGCCGGACGTTCGAACACGACCAGGTCTCCCCGGTTGACCTCGTGGAGGTCGTAGCTGAGCTTGTTGACCAACACCCGGTTGTTGATCTCCAGCGTCGGCAACATGGATGCCGAAGGGATGAAGAACGCCTGGATGAGGAAGCGGGTGACGACCAGGGCCACCACCAGGGCACCCACCAGGATGGCCATCCACTCGAGGAGGTTGCGGGCGAAGCTGGGCTTCGTCTCGCCGGGATCGGCGTCGGAGTCGGGGTCGACGGGATGGCCGTCGCCCAGGTCGTCGTCCATCCCGCCTTGGATGTCGGCCGACGGTTCCACGGGGGAGGGGCGGTGTGTGCTCACGTCAGGGTGAGGCTACCGCCGCGGTGCTGGGCGGTACGCAGCCAGGATCCGGGAGGCGGCCGCCGCGGCCACGCCGTCGGCGCCCTCCACCACCGACGCCGCCGGTCCCAGCCGCAGCAACAGCCGTTCGAGCCAAGCCCGCTCGCTGACCACCAGCACCACCCGGCACCGCCCACCGTCCCGCTCCTCCAGGCGCTCCAAGGGGTACTGCTCGGCCACCCAACGGGCCCGGGGCTCGAGGTCGAGCACGACGCGGGGGTCGTCGGGCCGGGGCTCGAACACCCGGCGAACGCCGGCATGGGAGGTCGACGTGGCCTGGCCCCTGGGGGGGCGCTCCTCGGGAGGTGGGGCGGCTGGGCCAGGATCGAGCGCGGCGCGGTCGAGCACGGTCAAGCTGCCGATGCGGTCGAGGCGGAACCGACGCTCGGCCTCGGCCAGGTGACACCAAGCCTCCAGGTACCAATGGCCCTCGGCGCCGAAGACGCTGTGGGGCTCGACCACACGACGGGTCCGCTGGTCACGGCCGTAGGTGTAGTAGTCGATCTCCACGGCCCGACCGGCGCTGACGGCCTCCTGCAGGCTCTCCAGCACGCCGGCGGGGGCCGTGCCCAGGGTGACGTCGAGGTCGACCGCCGGGTCGACACCCAAGACGTCGGCCAGCTTGGCCAGGCCCCGGGCCAGGGGTCCGTGGGGATCGGCGCCGGGCACGGCGAGCACGGCGGCGCCCGCGGCCACCAGGGCCAGGCCCTCGTCGGGTGTGAGCCGCAGGGGCCGCTCGAGGTAGTCGGCGTAGCGGATCCACACCCGGCCGTCGGCGACCGAGACGTCGATGAGCGAGTCGGGGGTGAAGGGGTGGACGCCGCAGAGGAACACCAAGTCGAGCTCGGACACCAACTCGTCCTGGGTGAGGCCGAAGCGGGCGCACACCTCCTCGAGGGTGGGCCCGTCGTGGGCCACCACCCAGGGCACCAGGGCCAGCAGGCGCCGCAGCCGGTCGGGGGCGCTGGGCCGGGCCATCAGCGAGCGGTGACGACGTGGCTCGGCGACTGGTCTGCGGCCAGGTTGGTGAGCCAGGTGACCAGGTCGTGGCGCAGCTCGGGGGGACCGAGCACCTCGGCGTGGTCCAGGAAACCGAGTACGAAGGAGCGAAAGGCGTCGCGGTTGGTGACGGTGAGGACCACCTCCACGCTCCCGTCGGGGTGGCGGGCGCGCACCGCCTCGGGGCCCAGGTGGTCGACGCCCCAGCCGGCGAGGTCGGCGTCGATGCGCACGCGGGCCTCCAGCGGCGCCTCGTCACCCATCTGCCACGGGGGCAGGGCCTCGTTGGCGTGCTCGGCGGGGCGCTCGAAGCTGTCGGGCTCGCCGAGGGCGACGTCGCCTTCGAGTCGATCGAGACGGAACTGACGGGCGGCCCCCCGGTCGTGGTCGTAGCCGTCGAGGTACCACCGACCCCGGGTGAAGGACAGCCGGTGGGGGTCGACCGAGCGCCGCTCGCCCCGGTAGGTGAAGCTGACCGGCCGCCGGCCGCCCACGGCGACGAACAGGGGCACGAGCTGGGGGATGGTGGGGATGGCGGCCAGGGCGTCGTCGGCCTTGGCCGGAAGCCCTCCCAGCTTCCAGAGGGCCTCGGTGCCCCGGAGGCCCTCGATGCGCACGGCGGCGGCGGCCAGGTGCAGAGCGGCCAGCTCGTCGGGCTCGAGCCCGGGGTCGCGCAGGGCGTACTGGTCGCGGGGGATGCGGTAGCCCTCGAGTGGCGGCTCGGTGAAGGGGACCTCCTCGGTCTCCACGGGGATGCCCATCTCCCGCAGGGACTCCTTGTCCCGCTCGAAGGCCCGCCGGGCCGAGCCCTTGGCGTCATCGACGGGATAGCCCGGCACGCGCTCGTAGATCTCGTCTCGGGTGAGGGGACGGGTGGTGGTCAACAGGGCTGCGGTCAGGTTGAGCAGCCGCTCCAGGCGGGACACCACCGGGCGCAGCGTACCGGCCCCTCGCCTCAGCGACGGATGACGGCCTGGACCTGGAAGACCTCCACGGGGACGGTGGTCTCGGTGCGCAGGCCCTCGACCGTGCCCGAGTCACCCCCCAGTCGCCACGTGGCGCTCCAGTGCTGGCGCAGGGTGACGGTGTAGCTCCCGGTGTAGCGGTAGTGGTGGAAGATGCGCCCGGTGGGATAGGCCTCGCCCTCGAAGGCGAAGGGACCAGCCTCGGGGCTCCCGTCCCCCCAGTCGACGACGTACACCCCAGTGGCCTGCACTTCGACGGGCCCCAGAGGGGTGGGCTCCGCCAGGGCGTGGGTGAGGGAGCCGTTGGTCTCCAAGAATGCGGCCAGGCCGGTGATGGCCTGGCCGTCGGGGGCGATGGCGGGCTCGGGCACGGGCAGGGGCACGGTGCGCAAGAAGGCCTCGGCCACCTGGGCGGGGCTGGGCTGGGCTTCGGC
>JAHWJI010000006.1 GCA_019348495.1 Actinomycetota bacterium
GGCGGTGAAGAACATCTCCACGGCGTGCTGGAAGCCCTCGACGTCGAAGCGGTTCTCGTCCTCGTCGAGGAAGGCGAGCAGGTTGATGGAGGCCAGGTTGCACGCCGAGTTGTCTAGATGCATGTACTCGCTGTTGTGCACGACGACTGCGCACCCGCTTCTGGAGTCGGCGGCGGGAGCGGCAACCGCGAAGTTGTGCGTGCCCTCCACTTCGAGGTCGTAGACAGCAACGGGCTCGTCGAGCGACAAGTGCTCGACCGACAAGACCCAGTCCTGGCCCTCGACCGCCCGAAGTTCGACTGCGGCCTCCAGCGTTGCGGCTTCTCGGTACTCCCCCGTCGACGTCAGGAATCGGTGCTCCGGAGTGCAACGGGCCACGATGCCCTTCTGGGTGCGAACTTCCACCAGATCGGTCGTGGAACCAACGATCCACGCCTTGATGATCTCTCGGCGCTGCACCACACCTGCTTCGAGATCGAGACTTGACGCTTCGGGCAGCGATCGTCCTTCGTCGCTCATGCGGGCCAGCCGTTCGATGGCGATGAGGCCATCACTCGTGTCGACCAGCGTCTCGCCCACGAAGCAGCAGGGGTTCGATCCGTTGATGCGGCCGGTGTTGGCCGCGGTGTGCCAGCGGTTGATGGTGGTGTCGAACTGCATGCCCGGGTCGGCGCACTGCCAGGTGGCCTCGGAGATCTGGCGCATCAGGTCGCGGGCCTTGACCGTGCGCACCACCTCACCCGTGGTGACGGCCCGGAGGTGCCAGTCGGCGTCGTCGACCACGGCCTGCATGAACTCGTCGGTGACCCGCACCGAGTTGTTGGCGTTCTGGTACTGCGTGGAGTGGCTGTCCTTGCCGTCGAGGTCCATGTCGAAGCCGGCCTCTCGCAGCACCCGGGCCTTGCGCTCCTCCACCGCCTTGCACCACACGAAGTCCTCGATGTCGGGGTGGTCGGCGTTGAGGATGACCATCTTGGCCGCCCGGCGGGTGGCCCCCCCCGACTTGATCGTCCCCGCCGAGGCGTCGGCGCCGCGCATGAAGCTGACCGGGCCCGAGGCGGTACCGCCCCCGTTGAGCAGCTCGGCCGAGGAGCGGATGCGGGACAGGTTGACGCCCGCACCGGAGCCACCCTTGAAGATGGTGCCCTCCTCGACGTACCAGTTGAGGATGGAGTCCATGGTGTCGTCGACCGACAGGATGAAGCAGGCCGAGGCTTGCCTCTTCCGTCCCTTGGCGCCGATGTTGAACCACACCGGGGAGTTGAACGCCCCCCGCTGGGTGACGATGAGGTACTTGAGCTCGTCGGCGAAGGCCGCGGCCTCGGCCTCGTCGGCGAAGTAGCCGCCGGCCCGCCCCCAGCCGGCGATGGTGTCGACCACCCGGTCGGCTACCTGGCGCAGCGACGTCTCCCGCTCCGGGGTGCCCAGGGCCCCCCGGAAGTACTTCTGGGCCAGGATGTTGGTGGCGTGCAGGGACCAGGAGACCGGTACCTCGACGTCGGGCTGCTCGAAGGCCACCGAGCCGTCCCGGTAGTTGGTGATGCGACTCGTGCGCCGCTCCCAGGCCACCTGGTCGTAGGGGTGGACCCCGTCTCGCGTGAAGCGGCGGCGCAACCCGATGCGCCCCCCCACCACGGGCTCGTTCCCGGTCACCTGGCTCGATGGCGCCATCGCCATTGCGTCTGCCTCCTCGACATCTCGGTGCGGCTGCGACTGCTGGTGCCAAGGCTCCACCGACCGATGTCTCCAGCCATCGAACCTCGGTTTCTCGGTTCCCCTCTGCGGTCCCTCGTCGTCCGTATCGGGGGCCCGAGGGCTAGGGGTGGGACTTGTAATTACAGCACGGTCATTCCCGCGGTGCAAGCTCTGCCCGACATCGTCCGGGGACCGTAGGGCGGTGGCGCTGTGGAGGGGTAGAGGGCGCATCCTGTGGGCAGCGGGGCCCGAACTGGGGACATCGACGGCGCTGATACCGTCGCCTCCCCGTGCGCCAGCTCCTGCCCACCGTCGTCGACCAGGTCGATCCCGCCACCGCCTACGCCGAGTCGAGCCGTGGCCGACCCGGCGGGCGCCCGTGGGTGATGGCCAACATGGTGGCCTCCGTCGACGGCCGGGCTGCGGTGGAGGGTCGCACCGCCGCCCTGTCGGGCGCCGCCGACCGAGCCGTGTTCAACCTCCTCCGTACCCTGGCCGACGTGGTGCTGGTCGGGGCCGCGACGGTGCGAGCCGAGCGATACGGCCCCGTCCGCTCCGGTGCCCGTCCGCCGGTGGCCGTGGTGACCCGCAGCCTCGACCTCGACTGGACCAGCCCCCTGTTCGCCGAGGCGGTGCAGCGCACCGAGGTGCTCACCTGCACCTCGGCCGACCCGGGTCGGCGAGCAGCGGCCACCCAGGTGGCCGACGTCATCGTCGCCGGCGAGGGCCAGGTCGACCTGAGTCGGGCCCTGGACGAGCTCGGCGCTCGGGGCCGGCGGGTGGTGCTGTGCGAAGGTGGGCCCCACCTGCTGGGCCAGCTCGTCGTGGCCGACCTGCTCGACGAGCTGTGCTTCACCCTGGACCCGCTGTTGGTCGGGGGGATCGAACCCTCCCTGATCGTCGCTCCTCCCATCCACCCACCGCAACGGCTGCGCCTGGTGTCGGTGATCGAGGACGACGGCGCGCTGCTCCTGCGCTACCTGCGCGCGCCGGCCCCGGCCTGACCGTCTCGGCCCCCGGCCGCTCCCCGCGGTCACTGCGCCTCGGGGATCACCAGGCGATCCCCGGCCATGAGGATGCGCCCGCCATTGGCCTCCTCCAGGGCGGCGACGCGGACCCTGAGGTCGGACCCGCCTCCCACCTCCTCGGCGATGGACCAGTAGGTCTCGCCCGGCTGCACCAGGCGCACGGCGCCGACCGCCGGCGACGGGACCGCGGACGGGACCGCTGCGGGGCGACGTGCACCCCCCAGCCCGACGGCGACGTCGGCCACCACGCCGCCCACGGCCATGAGCACCGCCACCGCGGCCATGGTGAGCGCCGCCCGCCACCGCCCATCGCTCGAACGTCTCCCCGACCCGGGACGGCGGGGGGGGTGGTGGTTGGGGTTGCGGCCTTCGGGCACGGGGCTCCTGGGCCCGCCCGGCCACCCCTGCTCCCTCGTCGTCCCCCGGTCGTGCACCAGTGCAGCCATGGCCTCTTCCTCTCCCGGCCCCTCACCCAACGCCCGTTCCCAAACTTGTGTTCCCCACAACAGCACGCGCGGACGTTCGTGTCAAGGGTCCGCCGGAACGAGTGTTTGCCTCCGGTGACGACCTGCGCTACCGTGCGCTACAGGAACGCCCGTTCGCCACGATCGCCTTTAGGCAGGATCGCCTGCACCGGGCATCGAGGAGCGGGTCCCGACAAGCCGGTACACGCCGGGGAAGCGAAGGTGGAGACCATGGCCGAGGCGCCGATCAGCGAGCGACAGCGAGAGATCCTGCAGTTCATCGTCGACGAGCAGCGAGACCGGGGCTTTCCCCCGTCGGTCCGGGAGATCGGCCTGGCCGTGGGTCTGACCTCCCCCTCGACGGTGCACACCCACCTCAACACGCTCGAGCGGCGGGGCTACATCCGTCGTGACCCCACCAAGCCCCGGGCCATGGAGGTCTGCTACGACCCGGGCTCGGGCGCCACCGCCGAACGCCGTCCCGTCAACCACGTCCCTCTGGTCGGCGACGTCGCCGCCGGCGCCAACGTGTTGGCCCAGGAGAACGTCGAGGAGCTGGTGCCCGTCCCGGCCGACCTCACCGGCGAGGGCACCTTGTTCATGCTGCGCGTGCGGGGAGATTCCATGATCGACGCGGGCATCCTCGACGGCGACTTCGTCGTGGTCCGCCAGCAACCCGACGCCAACGACGGCGACGTGGTGGTGGCCGGCATCCCGGGAGAGGAGGCCACGGTCAAGACCCTGCGGCGGGAGGGCGACGAAGCGATCCTGGTACCGGCCAACACCAGCTTGTCGCCCGTTCGCTACCGATCCGAAGAGATCGCGATCTTTGGTAAAGTGGTCACGGTTCTGCGCCGATTGTAGAAAAGCGGGACAGCGGCACCGCGCAGGAGGCCCACATGCAGCGAATCGTCGGGGTGCTCGCGCTCGCCCTCGCGCTCCTGCTCGCCCTGCCGGGGGTGGCCACCGCCAGCAACGATCCGTTGTTCCCCCAGCAGTGGGCCTTGGATGCCATCGGCGCCGAGACGGCATGGAGCCGGGGACGGGGCGGGGGCACGATCATCGCCGTGGTCGACACCGGCATCGACCTCGACCACGAGGACCTGGCGTCGAAGATCGTGGCCGGCTACGACTTCATCGGGGGGGACTCCTCCCCCGAGGACGACGCCCGCGACTGCGAGCCCCGCCAGCCCGGCTGCAACTACGGTCGAGGGCACGGGACGCACGTGGCCGGCATCGCCGCCGCCGCCACCGGGAACCGCACCGGCGTCGCCGGGGTGGCGCCCGATGCCCGCATCATGCCCATCCGGGTGCTCGACTCCGCGGGCAGCGGCCACGTCACCCAGGTCGCCCAGGGCATCCGCTTCGCCGCCGACAACGGCGCCGACGTGATCAACCTCTCCTTCGGTGAGATCGCCACCGACGTCGACCTCTCGCCCGCCTTCACCGAGGCCATCCGTTACGCCTGGGCCAGGGGCTCCATCCCGGTGGTGGCCGCCGGCAACGACTTCGTGGGCACGAGCAGCTTCACCGACGAACCCGCCCTGGTGGTCACCGCCACTGGCCGGACCGGCGGCCGGGCCGGCTACGCCAGCAGCGTGGGCAACGCCCGGTGGGGCATGGCCGCTCCTGGGGGCGACGGGCGGGTCGGCTCCGACGAGGTGTGCACCCCCGAGACGGGCATCGTCTCCACCCACGCCGACAACAACTACGCCTGCCTGGTGGGCACCTCGATGGCCGTGCCCCACGTGGCCGGCGCCGCCGCCGTGCTCCGGGGCATGGGACTGTCGCCCCAGCAGGTCGTCGACCAACTCCTCACCACCACCGACGACGTGGGCACCATAGGTCGCGACACCACCTTCGGCGCCGGCCGGCTGAACCTGGCCCGGGCCGCGCACAGCGCCCTGCCACCGACCACCGTGGCGCCGGCCACCGTCGCCGCCGTGCCCACCACGACGCCGCCCACCAGCGAGGCACCGGCGACGACCACCACCACCGAGGCGCCCACCACCACGGTGCCGTCGCCCACCGTGTCCCTGCCGATGGGCAACCCCACACCGATCGAGCCGCCCGGGCGGGCCATCGCCCTCCTGCCCGACGACGTCCGGGGCGACGACACCACCCGCTACGTGGCGGCCGTCCCCGCCGGGTTGCTGATCGCCGGCGTGGGCGCGGCGACGTGGCGCATGCGCCCCCGCCCATCCTCCCCCCTGCGCTGAACCAGGCGTCGCCTCCCCGACGTCAGCCCGGGCCCCGGACCACCAGGTCGGCCAGTGCGGCGTAGGTGGCGTCCAGCGGGGCCCGCTCCACCCGCTCGTCCGGGTGGTGGGCGAGCGTGGGGTCGCCCGGTCCCAGGTTGCAGGCAGGGACGCCCAGCACGGCGAAGCGGGCCACGTCGGTCCATCCCAACTTGGCCCGCACGGTCATGCCCGGGCGCCGCGCGAGGGCCTGGAGCAGCGGGTGGTCGAGGGCGGGCCGGGCCCCGCCGGCGACGTCGACCACCTCCAGGTGATCATCGGCCCCGAGCACCGGCGCCAGAAGGCGACGCAGCTCCCGCTCGGCCTCGTCGGGAGCGCGGTCGGGGGCGAAGCGGTGGTTGAGGGTGAGCCGGGCCCGGTCGGGAACCACGTTGCCGGCCACCCCAGCCTCCACGGCCACCGCCTGCAGGGCCTCGGCGAACTGGCACCCGTCGAGCACCGGCCTGCGGCCCTCGTAGCCGGCCACCACCTCGAGCAACGGCCCGAGGCGGTGCACGGCGTTGACCCCCATCCACGGCCTGGCCGTGTGTGCCCGCCTGCCCACCACCTCGGCCACCAGGCGCATGGTCCCCTGGCAGCCTGCCTCGATGACCGCCCCGGTGGGCTCCCCCAGGATGGCGGCGTCGCCGGCCAGGAGCTCGGGCCTGGCGGCCGCGAGGTGAGCCAGGCCGTTGTGGCGGGCCTCCACCTCCTCGGCGGCGTAGAAGACGTAGGTGAGGTCGACCGCCGGGTCCTCGACGAGGTCGGCCAGCTCGAGGAACACCGCCAGGCCCGCCTTCATGTCCGAGGCACCCAGGCCGTGGACCACGTCGCCTTCGATGCGGGCCCGCTGGTTGGCGTTGGCGGGCACGGTGTCGAGGTGGCCGGCCAAGATCAGCCGCCAGGGGCGACCGAGGCTGGTGCGGGCCACCACGTTGTCGCCGTGGCGCTCCACCGCCAACCCCGGTCGGGACGCCAGGCGGGTCTCGACGTGATCGGCGAGGGCCTGCTCGTGATGGCTGACCGAGGCGATGTCGACCAGCTCGGCGGTGCGAGCCAGCAGGTCGCTCACGGCCGGCGCTGGGCGGCGGCCACGCTCGGGGCCCTGCTCACACGACGGTCCCGTGGGTGCGCAGCACCTCGTTGAGCTGGGCCTTCTCGTGGCGCTGACCCTCGGCCAGGCGCTTGATGACCAGCACGCAGGGCAATCCGAACTCGCCTCCGGGGAAGCTCCGGCGCCGGGTGGCCGTCACCGCCACGCACCACGGCGGCACCACTCCCCGGCTCAGCTCCTCGCCGGTCTCGGCCTCTATGACCGGGACCGACGCCGCCAGGATGGCGCCGGCGCCCAGCACCGCCCCCTGGCCCACCCGGGCCCCCTCGACCACCATGCAGCGACTCCCGATGAGGGCGTCGTCGCCGATGAACACCGGGGCGGCCTGGGGCGGCTCGAGCACGCCACCGATGCCCACGCCCCCCGAGAGGTGCACGTTGTCGCCCACCTGGGCGCACGAGCCCACCGTGGCCCAGGTGTCGACCATGGTGTTGGCTCCCACCCGGGCGCCGATGTTGACGTAGCTGGGCATGAGGACCACCCCGCGGTCGAGAAACGACCCCCACCGGGCTGAGGCCCCCGGCACCACCCGCACCCCGGCCTCGGCGTGGCCCCCCTTGAGGGGGATCTTGTCGGCGAACTCGAAGGGGCCGACCTCCACGGTGTCCATCCGCGACTGGTGGAACAGCAACAAGATGGCCCGCTTGAGCCACTGGTGGACCACCACCTCGCCGTCGGGCCCCATCTCCGCCACCCGGGCCGCCCCGGTGTCGAGCAGGCCGACGGCCTCCAGCACGACCCGACCTACATCGGCGTCGCCGGGCACGAGCTCGGCCCGCCGCTCCCACAGCTCGTCGATCTGCGCTTCCAGCGTGGTGGCCATCGGCGCAGCGTAGGGCCCCGGGTGGGGGTCACGGGTTGCGCAGCAGCGCCTGCAGCCTGAGCCCGAGCCACGGGCGGCGGCCCCAGGCCAGGAACCGGCCACGGGCGATGGCCGGCCACTGGCTGGCACGTCCCCAGGCCACCAGCAAGAAGGCGGCGGGGTCGACCGACAGGTGGCAGTCGATCGGTGCCCCTCGGGGGCCGGCGCCCGGGACCACGGGCTCGACGACGGCGTCACCGGCGCCGAAGCGAAGGAGGAACCGTCCCCCGCCCCGGACCCGCACGTCGTAGCTGGCCCAGACGTCGGCGGCCTCCTCCTGGTCGACCAGGGACCGCCCCAGGTGGCCGATGATCGGGAGCAGGAAGGTGTCGAGGACCAGCGCGGCGTGTCGATCGGGGATGGGCCAAACCTCACCTTCGGCCCGGGCGATGTCCCAGCCGTGCACCACCAACTCGTTGAGCACCTGGCCGGCCAACGTCTCGGCAACGACGTCGACTCCGGCGACGACCCACGGCAGGGGCTCCCCGCCGACCACGTCCTCCAACACCTGGACGAAGGTGGCGGCACTGGCCTCGATGCGCCCGGCGAGCACGGCGAGGTCACGCTCGCCCTCGCTGTCGACGAGCATGGTGGTGAACGCGGGCAGCTCCCACAGGTCGTCGATCAGGGGACCGCCGCCGCGGGCCAGGGCGGTGACGGCCTCGAGGACGTGGGCGACGTGCACGGCGAGGTCGGTGAGGTCCCAGCTACCCAGGGCCGGGGCGTCCGCCCGGCGGACGCGGCGCAGCAGCATGGCCAGGCGGGCGGCGCTGGCCCGCACGGCCACGCCCAGCTCCGACAGGTCGGCTGCGGCGTCCATCAGGCCGAGCCGGCGAGGCGAGCGGCCACCAGCTCGAGGCGGTCCTCGGGGACCACCATGGCCAGGCGCACGTGGCCGGCGCCGGCCGGGCCGTAGAAGTCGCCGGGGGCCACCAGGCAACCGGCCTCAGTGGCCAGTCGTGAGGCGAAGGCCCAGGCGTCGCCCTCGGGCGCCGGCACCCACAGGTAGATCCCGCCACCGGGCTCGCCCACCTCCACGTCGAGGGTGTCGGCCAGCAGCGTCCGGCAGCGGTCGAGACGGGCGCGGTAGCGGCGGGCCTGTTGGCCGGCGTGGGCGTCGTCGCCCAGCGCCAGCGTGGCCGCGGCCTGCACCGGACCCGGGACCATGAACCCGGCGTGCTTGCGCAGCTCGCCCAGGTAGCGCACCAGCTCGGGGTCCCCGGCGTAGAAGCCGGCCCGCAGGCCGGCCAGGTTGGAGCGCTTCGACAGCGAGTGCAGGGCGAGCACCCCTTCGCTGCCCGACTGGAGGATGCACCGGGGCGGGCCGTCCCAGGTGCACTCGGCGTAGCACTCGTCGGACAGCACCGTCACCTCCACCCGGCGCCCCCAGGTGGCCACCGCGTCGAGGTCGTCGAGGCCTCCGGCGGGGTTGCCGGGCGTGTTGGACCACACGCAGAGCGCCCGGGCCACGTCGTCGTCGTCGACCGCCGACAGGTCGAGGCGCCACTGGTCGTCGACGGGCACGGCCACCGGCCGGCACCCGGCCAGCACCGCGCCCATGGCGTAGGACGGGTAGCTGACGGCGGGGTACAGCACGGTGTCGCGCTCAGGCCGGCGCAGTCGCAGCCAGTGGGGCAGGCCCACCACCAGCTCCTTGGTGCCGATGCACGCGGCCACCGCCGAAGGGGCGACGTCCACACCGAAGCGCCGGGCCAGCCAGGCTGCCGCCGCCTCGCGAAAGACCGCGGTGCCGACCGACGATGGGTAGCCCCGCTCGGCGCCGGAGTTGGCCAGGGCCTCCAGGACACCGGCCGGAGGTGGGTCCCGGGGCATTCCCACCGACAGGTCGACCATGCCCCCGTCATGGGAGCGAGCGACCTCGGCCAGGGCGACCAGGCGGTCGTGGGGGTAGGCCGGCGGCGAGAAGGCCGGCTTCACGCCACCACGTAAGGGCGGAACCGGTTGACGCCGGCCTGGTCGAGGCGGGCCCGCACGCGGGTGGCCTCGGCTTCGTGGGCCTCGACCAACACCTCACCCTCCCGGTGCACGGCGGCCAGCACGTCGCCCCGGTCGTAGGGCACCACCAGCTCCACCACCTCCTCCAGGGCCCGCAGCCGGTCGGCCACGGCGTGCACCAGGTCGTCCATACCTTCGCCGGTGAGGGCCGAGACCGCCACTGAACCCGGGTAGGCCTTGACCAGGCTCGCACCGTCGGCTCCGGCGACGTCGACCTTGTTGAAGGCCAGCAGCTCGAGCACGCCGCCGGCGCCGATCTCGTCGAGCACGGCGCGCACCGCCAACCGCTGCCCCTCGGGGTCGGGGGCGGCGGCGTCGACCACGTGCAGGAGCAGGTCGGACTCGGCCACCACCTCCAGGGTGGACCGGAAGGCTTCGACGAGCTGATGGGGCAGCTTGCGCACGAAGCCGACGGTGTCGGAGACCACCACCGCCTCGCCACCGGGCAGGTCGAGGCGCCGGGCCCGGGGGTCGAGGGTGGCGAAGAGCCGGTCCTCGACCAGGACCCCGGCATCGGTGAGCCGGTTGAGCAGGGTGGACTTGCCGGCGTTGGTGTAACCCACGATCGACAGGGTCCGGTTGCGGCCCCGGGCCCGGGCCTTGCGCTGCGTGCGCCGGGTCTTGGACAGGCGCTCGAGGTCGGCCTCGAGGGTGGTGATGCGCCGCAGCAGCCGGCGCCGGTCGACCTCGAGCTGCGTCTCGCCCGGGCCACGCGAGCCGATGGGCGCCCGGGCCCCGCCGGCGCCCATGGCCCCGGCCTGACGGGAGAGCTGGGTGCCCCTGCCCCGCAGGCGGGGCAGCCGGTAGCGGAGCTGGGCCAGCTCGACCTGGGCCTTGCCTTCGCCACTGCGGGCGTTCTGGGCGAAGATGTCCAGGATCACCGCCGTGCGGTCGATGGCGGTGCGACCCAGCAGCTTCTCCAGGTTGCGGCTCTGGGCGGGGCTGAGCTCGTCGTCGAAGACCACGGTGTCGGCGTCGACGTCGAGGGAGACGTCGGCCAGCTCGGCGGCCTTGCCCTTGCCCACGAAGGTGGCCGGGTCGGGGGCGTCGCGACGCTGCAGCACCCGGGCGACCACGTCGGCCCCGGCGGTGTCGATGAGCAGGGCCAGCTCGTCGAGATGGGCCTCGGTCTCCTCCACGCGCTGCGGCGGCATGGTGACGCCGACGAGCACGATGCGCTCCCGGAAGGAGCGTTCGATCAGCGTCACACCCGTACCTCGATGTCGGCGACGAAGGTGGCCGGTCCGGCCAGGGCCACGGTGGCGCCCAGGGTGACGTCCACCTCGCCCCCGAGCATGCGCACCCGCACCCGCTCCCCCACCAGGCCCCAGTCGTGGGCGGCGTGGGCAGCGGCGCAGGCCCCGGTGCCACACGCCTGGGTGAGGCCGACCCCACGTTCCCACACCCGTAGCTCGAGGGTGTCCTCGGCTCCGGCGGCGAGTCGGATCACCTCGACGTTGCTCCCGTGGTCGAACTGGGCCGAGAGCCGAGGGCCGAGCTCGGCCAGATCGACGCCTGCGGGGTCATCGACCAGCAGGACGAGGTGGGGGTTGCCCATGTCGACGGTGACCACCTTGGTGGCGTCCAGCTCGACGGTGGTCACCCACGTCGCCGTACCCGGTCGGGCCGGGCCCATGTCGACGTCGACCCAGGCCGTGGCCGGGTCGTGGGGCGGTCCGGGCCGAACCCGCAGCTCCCGAACCCCGCCGGCCGTGGCCACGGTCAGGTCGAGGGAGGTGACGCCCCGGTGGCGGGCCACGGCCTGGCCCAGGCAGCGGATGCCGTTGCCGCTCATCTCCGCCTCGCCGCCATCGGCGTTGCGCAGGGTCATGGCCACGTCGGCCCCGGCCCCGTCCCCCCCTGCCGGCGGTGGGGCCACGCGGATGAAGCCGTCGGCACCCACCCCGCGGCGCCGGTCGCACAGCCACCGGGCGGTGGCGGCACCGACGGGCGTGAGGTCGTGGAGGTCGACCAGCAACAGGAAGTCGTTACCCAGGCCGTGGTGCTTGGTCAGGTGCACGGTGTCGCCGACGGGTCTCATCGCAGGGTCCAGTCTCCCAGGAGCCGAGGGAGCAGTGCGAGGGGGTTGTCGCCGGCGTCGAGCCAGGTGATGCGCGGGTCGCGGCCGAACCAGCGGAGCTGGCGACGGGCGAAGCGGCGGGTGCGCCGCCGGGCCTCGGACAGCGCCTCGTCCAGGGAGCACCGCCCCTCCAGGTGATCGGCCAGCTCCCGGTAGCCGAGGGCCTGGCGGGCGGTGGGCGACAGGCCCGCGCCCTGGGCGAGGAGGCAGCGCACCTCGTCGAGGAGCCCGGAGGCGACCATGGCGTCGAGGCGGGCGTCGATGCGGGCGTCGAGGACGTCGAGGGGGAGGCGGAGGCCCACCTGGGCGATGGGCGAGGGTGGGTAGGCGGCCAGGCCGGGGCCGAAGGAGGAGAAGGGCCGCCCACTGCCGAGGGTCACCTCCAGGGCCCGCACCAGCCGGCGGCGGTTGGTGGGCTCCATGCGGGCGGCAGCCACCGGATCGAGGTCGGCCAGGCGACGATGGAGCACCGCGGTGTCGGCCTCGGCTTCGGCGCCGGCCCGGGCCTCGGGGTAGCGACCGGGCAGGGTGAGGTCGTCGACCACGGCCCGCACGTAGAGCCCCGTCCCTCCCACGAGCAGGGCCCGGTGGCCCCGGGCCTCGATGGCGGACAGGGCGGACCGAGCGGCGGCCTGGAAGCGGGCGACAGAGAAGTCCTCCCCGGGGTCGGCCAGGTCGAGCAGGTGGTGGGCCACCTCGGCCTGCTCCGCCGGGCTGGGCTTGGCCGTGCCGATGTCCATGCCCCGGTACACGCCCATGGCGTCCACGCTGACGAGCTCCAGGGTGGGATCGCGCCGGGCCAGGGCCAGGGCCAGGGCCGACTTGCCCGAGGCGGTGGCGCCCACCAGGGCGAGGTGAGCCGACGGGGTCGAGGTCACTTCGAGGGCCGGAACGACAGGTCCTTGGCCACCAGGCGCTCGGGGCTGAGGCGGACGAGGCAGGCGTCTGCTGGCGACAGGTAGGTCCTGAAGCGGGGGTCCCAGGCCCGGCGATCGGCGCCCAGGTAGCGGCGGAGCTTGCGGTAGGTGACCTCGGCGTCGAAAGGGACCACCCGGGCCGTCCCCCGGGCGCTGACTTGCCTGGTCTGGCCCGTGGCCAGGTCGCAGGTGTCGACCACCAGCGCCACCTGAGGGTTGCGGGCCAAGGCCGCCGGGAGCTTCGACCACCCACCCGTCAACCACCAGAAGCGGCCGTCCTCCCACAGGTACCAGACGGGACGCACGGTGGGCTCAGGGGCGGCCACGGCCACCCGGGCCACCAGCGGCTGGGCCAAGAAGGCGTCGATGTCGAAGGGGTGGGCGGTGGCGGTGCCGTCGCTCACGCCGAGGCGACGGGAATGCGGCTGCGGTGACGGGGACCGGCGGTGACGGCCACCAGCTCGCCGCTGAGGTGGTGGGGGGCGGCACCGGTCACCCGCACGTCGGTGAACGTGCCCGCGGCCAGTGGCCGGGCCGAGGGGAAGTGCACCAACTTGTTCTGGCGGGTGCGCCCGGTGAGCACCGCCGGGTCCTTCTTGCTCGGGCCCTCGACCACCGCCTCCTCCACCCGCCCGACACGGGCCTGGTGCTTGGCCAGCGCGCTGCGCTCCACCACCGATCGCAGCCGCTCGAAGCGCTCGGCCACCACCTCGGCCGGGACCAGGTCGTCGGTGCGCGTCGCCGCCTCGGTGCCAGGACGGGGACTGAAGATGAAGGTGTAGGCGCTGTCGTAGCCGGCCTCGGCCGCCACCTGGAGCGTGGCGGTGAAGTCGGCCTCGGTCTCGCCCGGGAAGCCCACGATGATGTCGGTGGTCACGGCCAGGTCGGGCACGGCCGCCCGAGCGGCGGCCAGGCGCTGCAGGTAGCGCTCGGCGGTGTAGCCCCTGTGCATGGCGGCCAGCACCGCATCGCTGCCCGACTGGAGGGGGAGGTGCAGGTGCTCGCACACCGACGGGGTCTCGGCCATGGCGGCAACCGTCTCGGGCCGCAGGTCCTTGGGGTGGGGGCTGGTGTAGCGCACGCGACGGATGCCCTCCAGCCCCCCCACCTGCCGGAGCAGCTCGGCGAAGAGGGGCCGACGACGGGTGAGGTCGCGGCCGTAGGAGTTGACGTTCTGGCCCAGGAGGGTCACCTCGACCGTGCCGGCGGCGGCCAGCGCCTGCACCTCGGCGACCACCTCGGCCATCGGGCGGCTGATCTCCCGGCCTCGCACCGAGGGCACGATGCAAAAGGCACAGGCGTTGTCACAGCCGATCTGGATGGTCACCCATGCCGACCAGGGCAGATCGCGCCGCACGGGCAGGGCCGAGGGGAAGGCGTCACTCTCCTCGAGGATCTCCATGAGGGGCCCCTCGTGGGCCGAGCGGTGAAGGAGATCGACGGTGGCACCCACGTTGTGGGTGCCGAGCACCACGTCGACGTGTGGCGCCCGCTGCTGGACGACGCCCCGGTCCTTCTGGGCCAGGCAGCCGCCCACCACCACCTGCATGCCGGGGCGGGCGGCCTTGAGCGTCTTCAGGTGACCGAGCGTGCCGTAGAGCTTGTCGTCGGCGTTCTCCCGGATGCAGCAGGTGTTGAGCACCACCACATCGGCCCCGGCCACGTCGTCGGTGGCCTCCATGCCGTCGGCCTCGAGCAGGCCGGCGATGCGCTCGGAGTCGTGCACGTTCATCTGGCACCCGAAGGTCCGGATGGCGTAGCGACGGCTCACCGTGCGCAGGTTACTGCCGGACGTCGTGGCCCGAGCCTCCCATGACCGCGGCTGCGACTACCCCTCCTCGTCGTACTCGGGGGCGACCTCAGTCGGGGCATGGAGCCCGGAGGCGGGTGCCACCCGGTTGCCGTAACGGTCGCCGATCACCAGGCGCATGGCGGTGCGACGCTCGCCGTCGATCTCGATGTCGGCGAAGTTGGGCACGCAGACCAGGTCGATGCCGGCGGCGGCCACGTAGCCCCGGGCGATGGCCAGGGCCTTGATGGCCTGGTTCAACGCACCGGCGCCGACCACCTGCACCTCCACCGTTCCGGCCTCGCGAACGACCCCGGCCATGGCACCGGCCACGGAGTTGGGGTTCGACTTGCTGGAGACCTTGAGCATCTCGGCCCCGTGCTGGGCCTCGGGAGGGGTGGCGGATGGGGGGATGGGTGAGGTGGTGGCGGTCATGGGCGGGTATTCGACGCCGAAGGGCAAAAGTCCTTCTCGCTGCAACAATTGCACCGCGAAGTTTCTCCGGCCCTCCGGCGTCGTCCGGCCCACCCGCCGAACCTCCGACCCAGACTCAGTCCAAGCGAGCCGGCTGGTCAGCCCCGGGCGCCGTGCCCACTGCCTCGGCTCCGTCGGCGCCATCGGCTACGTCACCCGTGGTGGCGATGCCCACCTTGATCCGGATGCGCTCGGAGATGTCGACCATGAGCTCGGGGTTCTCGGCCAGGAAGGTCTTGGCGTTCTCCCGACCCTGGCCCAGCTGCTCGTCCTCGTAGGTGTACCAGGCTCCCGACTTCTTCACGATGCCCAGATCCACCCCCACGTCGAGCAGCGACCCCTCCCGGCTGATGCCCTTGCCGTACATGATGTCGAACTCGGCCAACTTGAACGGGGAGCTGACCTTGTTCTTCACCACCTTGACCCGGGTGCGGTTGCCCACCACCTCCACGCCGTCCTTGATGGCCTCGATGCGGCGGATGTCGAGGCGCACCGAGGAGTAGAACTTGAGCGCCCGCCCGCCCGGCGTGGTCTCAGGTGAGTTGTGGACCATCACCCCGTCGACGAAGTAGTTGTGGCTGCCCTCCACCTCGATGTCGAAGCGATGCATGTTGCTGATGGGTGCCTTTGGGCGGATGGCGGTGATGGGCATGGGCACCAGTTCCTGACGCGCCGGGGCGAAGACCGGTTCAACGGCGAAGCGGCCCCGGAACCGGGGAAGCAGCTTGTACTCCATGGAGGGATGGATGAAGGGGGCAACCAGGGCGTGCAGCTTGGCCGTCTCGTCCTCGGGGAACTGGAGGACGGCCTTGCCGGCTCGTTCGACCAGCTTGGACCTGAGGTCCCAGGTGTCGGCCAGGTAGGCGCCGAGCCGGGCGCGAGAGGTCGCCTCCATGGCCTCTACACAGATCTCCGAGCGCCCACTGCCCTCTCTGGTCCGCTCCTGGAGGCCCTTGGCCCGCAGGGTGAAGCCGCCGTCGTCCATGTACCAGACAGCCAACGACAACGGCGTCAGCCGCTTGAGGTAGTCGTGGCTGAGCACCTTCTTGCCGTCGACGTAGACGGCCCTGCGCAACTCGGCCAGCTCGGTGAGCGGCTGCATGTCGTGGAACACCGCGCCCTTTGCGTTCGTCGACCTCGAGACGATGAGGTTGGAGAACAGCGACGCCTTCCAATCACCGTACGAGGTCTGCCTCTTGCCATGGCCCCATCGGAAGCGAGCACCTTGACCGCTGGAGCTGATGGACAGTGCGCCATCGCCCATGAGGCCGCCAAGCAGAACTTCCCATTGAAAGTCAGATAGCCGAAACGGGACAGCCTGGAGGACCCGATCGCCAACAGCCAGCTCTTGGGCCTCCTTCCACCCCGCTGGAGTGCGGATTTGGTGGTTCGGCGTACAGGCAAAGCCCGAGCGACCCCGTGTGTCGGGCCGCGCTACCGTGAAGTGCGTGAAGCTATCGGTGGGGCCGTTGTCGAACCAGTTCACGACCTTCTTGGGTACCACGGCACCAAGGTCTGGGTCGTACGACAGCACCTCGACAGGCATGCGCTGATTGACGATCTCGCCGATCTTCTCCTGACTGCCGTCGGCCAGGGTCACTCGTGTATCCCAGGTCATGCATCCGAACATCACACCTATCTTTTCGCGCAACTGATTGATGAAGATGCAGATGGTCTGAGACTTGCTCAAGTTGCCGGTGAGCTTGCGCAGGGCCTGGGACATGAGCCGGGCCTGGAGGCCGACGTGGGCGTCGCCCATCTCGCCTTCGATCTCGGCCCGGGGGGTGAGGGCGGCCACGGAGTCGATGACCACCACGTCGAGGGCGCCGGAGCGGATGAGGGTGTCGACGATCTCCAGGGCCTGCTCACCGGTGTCGGGCTGGGAGATGAGCAGCTCGTCGACATCGACCCCGATGGCCCGGGCGTAGATCGGGTCCATGGCGTGCTCGGCGTCGATGTAGGCGCAGATGCCCCCGTTGCGCTGGGCCTCGGCCACCACGTGCATGGCCAGGGTGGACTTGCCCGAGGACTCGGGGCCGTAGACCTCCACGACCCGACCTCGGGGCAGGCCGCCGATGCCCAGGGCGAGGTCGAGGGCCAACGCCCCGGTGGAGACGGACGCGATGTCCATCGAGGTCTTGTCGCCCATCTTCATGATGGCGCCCTTGCCGTGGTTCTTGTGGATCTGGCCCACCGCCATCTCCAGTGCCTTCGATCGGTCCACTGCCGTTCGGTCCGTCGACGCTCGGTCCACTGTCGCTCCTGTCTCTGGGATTGCCTGCTGGCGAGTTGCGGGACCCCGGAGGTCCGATGGGCACACCCTAGGAAGAGGGTGAGACAACTACCACGCGTGGAATTCCTCCCGTGTGGTTCTCACACACCCTAACCCCGAACGATCGTTCGTTCAAGCACTCCGCCCTGCGGGTACCGCCTGGGCGACGGTCAGGCCGACGGGCCCAGGGGGAAGGTGGTGACCACCTCGTGGCGGTTGGGCGCGCCGGACCGCCCGGCCGTGACGCTGGCCACCAGGACGATCTCGTCCACCTCCCAGGAGCCCACGACCGGCGTCTCGGTGAGGCCGTCGAGCGACGATCCCCTTCCCCGACTGCGGGCCAAGGTGATGTGGCCGGTGAACGGTATCGGGCTCGGAGGGGTCCCCACCTCGGCGGTGCCCCGAGAGATCGTCTCGGCCAACTCCTCGAGGCCTGATACGGGCACGTACAGGACGTTGCCACCGAAGCTGTCCAGCTTCGGGCCCAGCTCAGCCACCGCTGGTCGACCCGACGTCGCCGCCTCGGCCACCCTCCGGCCTGCGGCCACCCCGAGGTCGACGTCGCTGTCACCGAAGTAGCGCAAGGTGACGTGCCACTGCGACGGCGGCACCCAGCGCAGCCCCGGGCGCTGGGGCCGGGCCAGGCCGGCGAGGGTCTTCAGCACCTGCTCGGGTGGGCGGGCGGCGACGAACAGGCGCACCCGGACGCCTCTTCAGCCCTTGACCGGGACGTCGAGGTGACGGCGCTGGTTCCCGCCTCGAGCGATGTCGCCACCGCCCCCTCGCCGCACCTCAACCGTGGATGCGGGCCACCGACGCCGACACCACCGCCGGGGGCAACAGATCGGGCTGTTCGACCACACGGTCGGCGGCCGGGTCGGGCAGGCCCGCCACCCTGGCCATCTCGGCCACGGTGAGGGTCTCGGAGTGCACCAGGTGCTCGGCCACCGCCACCAGGCGATGGGCGTTGTCGCGCAGGATCGACCGCGCCGCCTGCTCGGCCTGGGACAACAACTTGGCCACGCCCGGCTCCGAGCGGCTCTCGGTGCGGGAACGGGTGACGGCGTCGTCGTCCCGGCCGGCCAGCTCGAAGCGCCCGGTCATGGCCCAGCGCTCCACCATCTTGCGGGCCAGCTTGGCTGCGTCGTCGAGGTCGTCCTCCGAGCGGGTGCTGGGCTCGCCGAAGGTGGCCACCTCCGCGGCCCGGCCGCCCAGCAGGACGATGAGCTGGGCCATGAGCTCGCGCTTGGTCAGGGTCTTGCGGTCGTCGCCGAAGGACCACGCCGACTTCTCGCTCGAGGCGGCGCGGGGCACGATCGAGACCCGGGGCGGGAGCTTGACGTTCTTGATCAGCAGCGACAGCAGGGCGTGGCCGGCCTCGTGGTAGGCGATCAGTCGCTTCTCGTCCTCGTGGATGAGCCGGGAGCTACGAGCGCCACCCGAGACGCGGGCCACCGCCTCCTCGATCTCGTCGGCGGTGATCTTGGTGCGGTGCTTCCTGGCGGCCAGCAACGACGCCTCGTTGATGATGTTGGCCAGCTCGGCCCCGCTCAGCCCGGTGGTCTGGCTGGCGACCTCGGGCCAGTCGACCTGGCGCGACATCGGTCGCCGGGAGGCGTAGAGGCGAAGGATGGCCAGGCGGCCGGCGTAGTCGGGACGGTCGATGTGGATGCGGCGGTCGAAGCGCCCGGGGCGCACCAGGGCAGGGTCGAGCAGCTCGGGGCGGTTGGTGGCGCCGAGGATGAGCACGCCCGAGGACGAGGCGAAGCCGTCGAGCTCGACCAGGAGCTGGTTGAGGGTGTGGTCGAACTCCCGCTCACCGTTGCCCCCCCCGCTGCGCTTGAGGCCGATGGCGTCGAGCTCGTCGATGAAGACGATGGCCGGTTCGTCCTGGCCCTTGGCCTCCTCGAACAGCGAGCGGATGCGGGCCGCCCCCAGACCGACGTACTGCTCGACGAAGCTGGACGCCGAGACGAAGTAGAAGGGCACCCCGGCCTCGCCGGCCAGAGCCCGGGCCAGCAGGGTCTTGCCGTTGCCCGGATGGCCGCACAACAGGATTCCCTTGGGCAGCTCGGCCCCCAGCGCCCGGAAGCGATCGGGATCGGCCAGGTACTCCTTCACCTCGCGCAGCTCCTCGATGGCCTCGTCGAGCCCGGCCACGTCGGCGAAGGTCACCGGCGGGCCGTCGAGCGTGGAGGCCTCCGAGAACACCGCCGCGGTGGACGCCGGCATCTCCGCCGGCACCGCCCCCGCCACCTTGCCCCGGGCGGGCCCCGCCCTGTCGGTCCCGGGCCGGGCGAACGGCACGGACGGCCGGGCCCGCCCCGCCGGGCGCTTACCCACCTTGGACGCCATCTCCTGGCGGCCGAGCACCCGGGTGGCGTCCTCGGCCACTGCCGGCGGTACGGCACCGGCCCGGGCCTCGAGGGCCCTACGGGTGTTGTGGCGCGTCAGGTACAGGGTCAGTCCCAGGACCGCGGCGATGGCCGCCACCGCGGCCAGGAAGGCCGGGTGCAGCAAGATCTCAGTAGTGCTCATTACGGAGGGCACCTCGAATCGACCGATTTGCACTCCAGCCCGCCCGCACAGTAGCGCTACCGGCACGCACCGTTCAAGACGGACCCCCCGGCGACGCGCTGTGGGTGTCGAGGAGGCGCAGGCGCAGCACGTCGAAGGCAGAGACGGCGGCGTTCTGGCGGATCACCGTGCGGTCGCCGGCCAGGCGCAGGTGGGCGACATCGGTGTCGCCGTGCAGGTACAGCCCCACGAAGACCGTTCCCACGGGCATGTCGTCCTGGGTCTCGGGGCCGGCCACCCCCGTGACCGCCAGCCCGGCGTCGGCCCCCAGCACCCGAGCGGCCCCCTCGGCCATGGCCCGGGCCGCGACCTCCGAGACCACCGGCCCCTTCGGAACGTCCAAGAGGTCGAACTTGACCTCGCTGGCGTAGGAGACGATCCCACCCCGCAACCAGGCGCTCGAGCCGGGCACGTCGGTGCAGCGCGAGGCGATGAGCCCCCCCGTCATCGACTCGGCCAGCGCCAGGTGGAGACCGGCGGCCTGCAGCATCCCGCCCACCACCGCCTCCATCGTCGTGCCGTCGCATGCGAAGACGCTGCGTCCGAGGAGGGCCCGCACCGCCGCCTCCTCGGTGTCGAGGACGACCGCCGCCTCCTCGACGGTCCCGGACCTGGCTGTGATACGCACCTTGACGCCCTCCATCCCGCCGGCCAGGAAGGCGATGGTGGGGTTGCCGGCGGCGTCGAGGGCTTCGAGGCGAGGTGCCAGGCGCTCGGCCAGGGCCGACTCGGCCACACCCCAGGTGTGCAGCACCCGGCTGACGATGGAGGACCGTCCGCCCATGCGGGCCTGAAGGTCGGGGATGACGGCCCTGGTCACCATCTCGGTCATCTCGCGGGGTACGCCGGGCACCGCGTAGACGACCTGGGACGATACCGGTGACGTCGCCTCCGGCGAGCCACCAGGGGCAGGGACGGGACAGATCAGTCCGGGGGCGGTGCCGCGGCGCTGCTCGATGACACCGGCCCCGACCGGCACGTCGGCCTGGCGCTCGTTGCTGGGCGGCATCGTCCGACCGCGCTGGTCGAACAGCTCCCGGATGCGGGCCAGCACCGCGTCGTCCCGCACCAACTCGACGCCGAGGAACGCGGCCAGCGCCTC
This sequence comes from Actinomycetota bacterium, assembly GCA_019348495.1. Classification (GTDB taxonomy): domain Bacteria; phylum Actinomycetota; class Acidimicrobiia; order Acidimicrobiales; family CADCSY01; genus JADDRA01. The sequence continues at coordinate 20,628 of JAHWJI010000006.1, forward strand.
GCGGGTGACGTCGTCGGGGGTGGGGCCGAGGCCACCGCAGACGACGACCGCGTCGCTGCGCTCCAGGGCGAGCCGCAGGGCGGCCCCGATCCGCTCGACGTTGTCGCCCACCCGGGTCTGGTAGAAGACGTCGACCCCGGCCAGGGCCAGGTGCTGTGCGATCCAGGCGGAGTTGGTGTCGACCACGTCACCGAGCAGCAGCTCGGTGCCCACGGCGACGACCTCAACCTGCATCCGTTGCCACCTCCGTCGTTCCGTCGATGACGCTTCGCAGCCGGGCGGCCCGGGTGCCGTCACGCAGGTACTGGACGCCGCTGCCCAGGGTGAGGGCCACCGCCACCCAAAGGACCACCCGGGCCAACCACGGTGTCCGCCGGGTGGCGATCGGCGCCAGCGCCAGGCCGACGGCCACAGCCTGGACCGCCGTCTTGGCCTTGGCCGAGCGCCGGGCGGGGATGGACACGCCCCGGCGTCCCACCCAGCTCCGGTAGCCGCTCATGGTCACCTCTCGTGCGGTGATCAGGCCTACCGGGACCCACCCGAACGCACCCCGCGCCGCCAGGGTGACCATGGCCCCGAGCACCAGGAGCTTGTCGGCCAGCGGGTCGAGGAAGGCGCCGGAGCGGGTGGTGCCGTAGCGCCGGGCGAGGTAGCCGTCGATGCCGTCGCTGGCCGCAAGAGTGATCCACAGGGCCAGGGCCGGATAGGACGCCCCCGAACCGCCGATGACGAGCAGCAGCACCGGGGTGAAGGCGGCCCGGGCCACGGTGACGCCGTTGGCCGGCGTGACCAACGCCGAGGGCCCGAAGGCTCTCACCCGTGCGCCGGCGTCGATCCGCCACCGCCGACGAGGACATCGGCGTCGGCGACGAGGTCGGGACCGAGGGCGCCGCCGACCCGGACAGTGGCCAACTCGCCGACCGCCAGCGTCACGGGCACCTGCACGATGCCGTCGATCTCCGGCGCTTCCCGGTAGGTGCGGCCCACCCCGGGCCGGTCGACCAGCACCTCGACGTCGAGCCCCACCAGGGCGTCGCGCCCCTCGGCGGTGATGGCGTCCTGGCGCAGGCGGCACTCGCCCAGGCGCTCGGCCACCAGCGCCGGGGCGACCCGACGGTCGAGAGCGGCGGCGTGGGTGCCCTCCTCGGGCGACCAGGCGAAGAAGCCGCACCAGTCGAGGCGGGCCGCCTCCAGGAAGTCCAGGAGAGCGTCGTGGTCGTCCTCGGTCTCGCCCGGGTAGCCGATGATGAAGTTGGACCGAAAGGCTGCCTCCGGCTGGCGCCGTCGGATGTCGTCCATGCGGGCCAAGAAGCGTTCGCCGTCACCCCAGCGGCGCATGGCCCGCAGCAGGGGTCGGGAGACGTGTTGGAGCGACAGGTCGAAGTAGGGCACCCCGGTAGCGCAGATGGCCTCGACCAGCCCGTCGGTGAGGTCCGAGGGATACAGGTAGAGCAGGCGCACCCGCTCGACCCGCTCGGCCACCGCCTCCACCAGCCTCACGATGCGCCGGTCTCCCCGCCCCTGGTCGCGCCCGTAGGCGGCCAGGTCCTGGGCCACCAGCACGATCTCCCGGACACCGGCACCCAGCGCCTCCACCTCGCGCAGGATCGACTCGACGCTGCGGCTGCGCTGCGGGCCCCGGAACGAGGGGATGGCGCAGAACCCACAGGCCCGATCGCACCCCTCGGCCACCTTGACGTAGGCCCAGGGGGCCGCAGCCGGAGGCCGGGGCAACTCGAGGAGGTCGAAGGAGGGCACGGCCCGCCCGCCCCCACGGCGGCCCCCACGACCGCCCCCACGGCGGCCGAGGTGCACGGGGACCCCGAAGCCGACAACGGCGTCGACCTCGGGCAGGGCGAGGGCCAACTCCTCGCCGTAGCGCTCGGCCAGACAGCCCGTGACCACCACCTCGGACCCGGGTCGGCGGGCGCCGGCCAGGGCCAGCACGGTGTCGAGCGACTCGGCCCGGGCCTCCTCCACAAAGGCGCAGGTGTTGACCACCACCAGGTCGGCGTCGGTGGGCGCCGGAGCGGCCACCAGGCCGTCGGCCACCAGGGTGCCGGTCAGCTTGTCGGAGTCGACCTGGTTCTTGGCGCAGCCGAGCGTCTCCACCCAGAAGCTCCTCGGCACGGCGACACCTTACCGTCGCCGGTGGGCACCCCTCGTGGGAGGGGCACGGACCGGCGCTCCACCTCACCGGCGAAGGCAGCGACCCCCGCCGTGGACTCTCGTGGGCGTGAGTGCCGTCTTCCGGAAGTTGCGCCCACGAGATGACACCCGGTGGGCTCAGCGGTCGTCGCCGCCCTGGAGGTCGTCGAGCTCGGCGGGGGTCATGAGCACGTCGCGGGCCTTGGAGCCGGTGGAGGGCCCGACCACGCCCCGCTGCTCGAGCAGGTCCATGAGTCGCCCGGCCCGGGCGAAGCCGACCCGGAGCTTGCGCTGGAGCATGGAGGTGGAGCCGAGCTGGGAGCGCACCACCAGGTCCATGGCCTGGCGGCACAGCTCGTCGTCGTCGTCCTCGGCCCCCGCCTCGCCGACCGTCCCCCCGGCGGGATGGTCGTCCTCGAGCCCGACGGTGGAGACCACCGACGGCGACTGGCGCCGCCAGTGGGCCACCACCTTGTGGACCTCGTCCTCGCCCACCCAGGCCCCCTGGATGCGACGGGCGCTCGAGGACGTGGCCCCCAACAGCAACATGTCGCCCTGGCCCACCAGCCGCTCGGCGCCGGCCTGGTCGAGGATCACCCGGCTGTCGGCCAGGCTCGACACGGCGAAGGCCAGCCGGGCCGGGATGTTGGCCTTGATGACCCCGGTGATGACGTTGACCGACGGGCGTTGGGTGGCGATGACCAGGTGGATGCCCACGGCCCGGGCCTTCTGGGCGATGCGACAGATCGACTCCTCCACGTCGCGGGCGGCGACCATCATCAGGTCGTTGAGCTCGTCGACGACCACGATGATGAACGGCAGGCGGGTGTGCAGCGTCTCGCCCGGGTCGTCCACCCCCTCCACCCGGGGATCCCTGCGCAGCTCGCCGCGGTCGAAGGCGGCGTTGTAGCCGGTGATGTCGCGCACCCCGACCTCGGAGAGCAGGTCGTAGCGACGCTCCATCTCCCTGACCGCCCAGGCCAGGGCGTTGGCCGCCTTCTTGGGATCGACGACCACCGGCGCCAGCAGGTGGGGCACGCCGCCGTACTGGCCCAGCTCGACCCGCTTGGGGTCGACCAGGATGAGGCGGACCTGGTCGGGGGTGCTGCGCACCAGGATGGACGTGAGCACGCTGTTGATGCAGCTCGACTTGCCAGCACCCGTGGCCCCGGCGATGAGCAGGTGGGGCATGTCGGCCAGGTTGGCCAGCACCGCCCGACCGCTGATGTCGCGCCCCACCGCCACCTCGCAGGCATGCAGCGCCCGGTGCGCCTCCTCGCTGGCCAGGATGTCGCCCACCGCCACCAGCTGGCGCTGCTGGTTGGGGACCTCGACACCGATGGCCGACCGGCCGGGGATGGGGGCCAGGATGCGCACGTCGGGCGAGGCCATGGCGTAGGCGATGTCTCGGTGCAACGACGTGACCCGGGCCACCTTGACCCCGGGACCGAGCTCCAGCTCGTAGCGGGTGACGGTGGGGCCCACCGCCATGCCCACCAGGCGGGTCTCCACCCCGTGGGCGGCCAGGGCGTGCTCGAGGGTGCGCCCGGCCTGTTCCACCAGACGACGGTCGATCTCCTGGGCCGGGGTGCGGGCCAGCAGCGACAGGGGAGGGAGCTTCCACGGCCCCCGCTCGGCCGCGGGCCCGAGATCGATGGCGAGCTGTTCGGCGTCGTCGGGCGGCCTCACCACGGGCGGGTGGGTCCGAAGCCCGGGTTGGGTGGGATCGAGATCGTGGGGGGTGGTCGCGTGGGCGACGGTCGCCTCGGCCAAGGGCGGGTCGTCGACGGCCGCGTCGAAGAGCACGGGAGGCGGACGGGTGTCGATCGCCGTGGCCGGGACCCCGGCTGCATCCGACCCTGCCGGCGCGTGGGACACCGTCGTGAGCCAGTGGACCCCCCGGCGTAGGCCATCCACCGCCGGTCGGGTGGCGTCAGCGAACCAACGGCCCGCGGTGGCCAGGTGGTCGGCGGCGGTGCGCACGGTCGTGGCCGTCACCACCAGCACGGCGGCGCCCACCAGGGCGACGAGGACCACGCCCGCTCCCCACGGCGACAGCAGTGCCTTCAGTGGGGTGGCCACTCCCCGGCCCAGCCCGCCCCCGAGGCCGTCCTCGAGGAGATGGAACAACCCGTTGCCGGCGACGAGGGCCAGGGCCAGACCGGCGGCGACGCGCGAGGTGGCGTCGCCGGAACGGCCCCGGATCAACAGGGCGCCGACCCAGACCTGGGCCAGGGGTAGGGCGAAGCGGGCCACACCCGCCAGCGAGTCGAGGCCTTCGTCGACGGCGCGGCCGGCAGGCCCACCCACGTCGGCCCAGGTGCCCAGGGCCACGAGGACCCCGGCCACCACCAGCACCGCACCCCACAGGTCGCCCCGGCCCAGGCCCCGGCGGACGACGTCGACCCGGGCTCGGCGCCGCCGGCTGGCCTCGCGCTTGGCCTTGTTCCTGGCGCTCCTGGCCGCCGCGGTGGGGGCGCCCTTCTTCAGGTGGCGAGCCGGGGGCCGCTTCCGGGCCGGCGGCCGTTGTCGAGTAGCAGTAGCCACAGTGGCAACAACGCTAACACCAGCAACAGGACAGGGGCGGTGAGCGCAGCCAGCCTGTCTGCTGTCGGAACCAATGAGCAGTGCCGCCAGAGGCGGCACCGTGCCCTTCTGGGCGAGGGAAGCGAGCCGGCCTACGCCTCCATGACGACGGGCACGATCATGGGCTTGCGCTTGGTGCGCTCGTTGACGAAGGCGGCCAGCGACTTGCGGACCTGGCGCTTGAGGGTGTCGAAGTCGGTGTCGTCGGCCCGCTCGATGGATTGCACCACCCGGCGGCGGGCCTCCTCCAACAGGTCCTCGGCCTCGGTGGCGTGCACCCAACCGCGGGTCACGATCTCGGGGCCGGCGATGACCTTGCCGCTCCTGACGTCGACGGTGACGATGACCACCACCACCCCCTCCTCGGCCAGGACCTGGCGGTCGCGCAGCACGCCGTGGCCGACGTCGCCCACCACGCCGTCGACGTAGAGGTAGCCGGCCGGCACCTCACCCACCTTGGCCAGGCCGTCGTCGCTCAGCTCGACCACGTCACCGTCGGCGCACACGACGACGTCGTCCTCGCGCATGCCGACCGAGACCCCGAGGCGGCCGTGGTGGATCATGTGGCGGTACTCGCCGTGGACGGGGATGAGCCAGGCCGGGTCGGCCACCGACAGCAGGGTCTTGAGCTCCTCGGCCTTGGCGTGGCCGGTCACGTGCACGTCGGCGATGCCCGAGTGGATGACGTCGGCACCCAGGCGGTGGAGACCGTCGATGACCTTGCCCACGCTGGTCTCGTTGCCGGGGATGGGGTGCGAGCTGAGGATGATGGTGTCGCCCGGGCCCACCTTCAGCCACTTGTTCTCGTTGGCGGCCATGCGGGACAGAGCCGACAGCGGCTCACCCTGGGAGCCGGTGGAGATGATGCAGAGCGACTCGGGCCTCACGTCCTCGATGTCGGCGATGTCGCAGACCTTGTCCTCGGGGATGCTCAGCCGGCCGAGGTCGCGGGCTAGGCGCACGTTCTTCTTCATCGACAGCCCGAGGGTGGCGATCCTGCGGCCCTCGGCGATGGCCACGTCGGCGATCTGTTGGATGCGGTGGATGTGGCTGGCGAAGCAGGCGGTGACGATGCGCTGTCCCCGGGCGCCGGCGAACAGGCTGCGCAGCGAGGTGCCGATGGAGCTCTCCGAGCGGGTGTGGCCCTCCTCCTCGGCGTTGGTGGAGTCGCTCAGCAACAGGCGGATGCCGCTGGTGGCGGCGATGGCGCCGATGCGGGCCAGGTCGGTGGTGCGCCCGTCGACCGGGGTGAGGTCGAGCTTCCAGTCGCCCGAGTGCAGGATCACGCCCTGGGGGGTGTGCCAGGCGGTGGCGAAGCCGTCGGGCACGGAGTGGGTGACGGGGATGAACTCGACGTCGAAGGGGCCGATCCTGCGGCGCTCACCGTCCTCCACGGGGACGAGCTTGGTGCGGTGCAGGACCCCGGCCTCGTCGATGCGGTTGCGGGCGATCCCCAGGCTGAGGGCCGACCCGTAGATGGGGAACGACAGGTCGCGCAACAGGTAGGACAGGGCCCCCACGTGGTCCTCGTGGCCATGCGACAGCACGCATCCGTCCACCCGGTCGGCGTTGGCCCGCAGCCAGGTGAAGTCGGGCAGCACCAGGTCGACGCCGAGCATCTCCGCCTCGGGGAACATCAGCCCGCAGTCGAGCAGCACGATGCGCCCGTCGAGCTCGAAGCAGGCGCAGTTGCGGCCGATCTCTCCCAGCCCGCCCAGGAAGGTGATGCGTACGGGACTGGCCATGTCAGGCGTCGTCTCCTTGTAGCTCGGCCTGCAGCTGGCGGGCCCGGTCCTCCAGGCCCTCGGGGGCGGGTCCCATGGGTGGGCGGCACTGGCCGACGTGGTGGCCGAGGACCCGCAGCATGGCCTTGGTGGGTACGGGGTTGGGGGCGTCGTCGCCGGTCTCGAAGGCGAAGCTGGCCAGCATGCGCTGGTTGTGCCGGCGGGCGCCGGCCACGTCACCCTTCTCGAAGGCCTGGATCATGGCGCCCATGGTGGGCCCGACCCAGTGGCTGGCCACGCTGATGACCCCCACCGCCCCCACGGCCAGCAGGGGCAGGGTGAAGCCGTCGTCGCCGCTGTAGAGCTCGAAGGAACCGGGTGCGGCCGTGACCAGGCGGGCCGACTCGGCCGGGTTGCCGGCGGCATCTTTGACCGCCACCACGTTGGCCACCTCCCGGGCCAGCGCCACCAGGGTGGCGGTGGCCACCTTGCGCCCGGTGCGGGGAGGGATGTCGTAGACCACCACGGGCAGGTCGGTGGCGCCGGCCACCGCCGAGAAGTGGGCGAAGAGGCCGGCCTGCGAGGGTCGGCTGTAGTAGGGGGTGACGACCAGCAGGCCGGCCACCCCGGTGGTGGCCGCAGCCCGGGCCAACTCGACGCTGTGGCGGGTGTCGGCGCTGCCCACGCCGGCCACCACCGGCACCGTCACCGCCTGGGCCACCGTGCGGAACAGCTCCAGCTTCTCGTCGTCGGTCAGCGTGGGGCTCTCGCCCGTGGTGCCGGCCAGCACCAGTCCGTCGCTGCCGTGGTCGCCCAGCCACCGGGCCAGGGAGACGGCGGCGTCGTAGTCGACGCCGAGGTCGTCGTCGAAGGGCGTCACCATGGCGGTGACCACCGCGCCGAAGCGGGCCATGGCTACGCGCCCCGCTCGAGGCCGAGGGTCTCCAGCAGGTCCTGGTGGAGCTCGAACCAGACGCTGTGGTAGCTGTCGAGCACCGGCCGGGTGAACCAGTCACCCTCGCCCGCCGTGACCCGGGCCAGGGCGTGGGTCAGGCGGGACCGGTAGGGAGCGAAGCGGGCCAGGGCGCCGGCCAGGGTGTCGAGCACGGGCTGGGCCCGGCGGTGGACCTCCACCAGGCGGGCCACCACCCCGACGTCATAGGCCCGATCGGTGTGGTCGTTGGCGACTGGCGGAGCAGCGCCTTGGCCGTCGCCGTCGTCGTGGTCTTCAGCCCGGCGGAGCTGCCAGGCGGCACAGGCGGCCAACAGCTCGGGGTTGAGCTCGAGGAAGTCGCGGTAGGCGCCCTCCACCACAGCCCGGCTGCTGCTGGCCTGAAGCTCCTCGGCCACCTCGACGTCGTCGTGCTTGCGCCCCAGGGCCGTCGGCGCCCAGCCCACCAGCGCTCCGGGGCGGTGCTCGACCAGCCCGTCGACGGCCAGCCCGGTCACAATTGCCTCGACCTCGTCCTCGTCCAGGCCGGTGGCCACCGCCACGCACGGCGCCTCGGCCACGCCCTTGAGCCGCAGCGCGTGCAGCACGAGGAACCGGCGGTCGGACAGGTGGGGCATCGGCAGAGACATCGGCAGAGACCCTATCCCTGCACCACGGCGGCACACGGAACCCCGACCGGCGCTTGCGCTACGCCGAGCTGCTCCCGTCGAGGAGCCACGACGTGGTGGCATCAAACCTTCGCGACCGGGCGTTGCGGGAGCGGGCGCACTGGCTGTAGCTCGCCTGGCTGGACACCGACTGGTCAACAACGATGGGCCGGGACGATCCGGGGATCTCCCACCGCCACGCGTACCCCGCCCAGGGGGCGTACGGCCATGGTGCCGTCGGGAGCGACCTCCCAGGGGTCGGTGAGGTCCTCGGCGAACCATCGCCGGCTGGCCGGGAGGTCACCCGGCAGGCACGCTCCGGGCAGGGCGGCCAGGGCCACGTTGACGGCCTTGGCCACCCCGGTGTCGAGCATGCCGCCGATCCACAGGGGGACGCCCCTGTCGAGGGCCAGGTCGTGGATGCGCAGCGCCTCGGCCACTCCGCCCACCCGTCCCGGTTTGAGGTTGACGTGGTCGACTGCGGCCAGGGCCAGGGCCGTCTCCAGGTCGGCAGCCGAGCCGATCGACTCGTCGAGGCAGACGGGGGTGGTCAGGCGACGGCGGGTCTCGGCCAGGCCGACCAGGTCGTCGGCGGCGAGGGGCTGTTCGATCTCCACCAGGCCGAGGTGATCGAGCGCGGCCAGCGGACCGTCGAGGTCCGAACGCCCGTAGGACCCGTTGGCGTCCACGCCGAGGGCCAGGTCGGGCCAGGCGCCCCGCACCGCCCGCACCGGCTCGGCGTCCCAGCCCGGGCGCACCTTGAGCTTGACCCGCTGGTACCCGTCGGCCACCGAGGCGGCCACCTCGGCCAGCAACTCGTCGACAGAGCCGGCGATGCCAACCGCCACCCCGCAGGCCACCCGGTCGCGCACCGCCCCGACCCACGACGCCATCGTCGACCCGGCGGTGGCCAGGCGCAGGTGGAGCACGGCCGCCTCCAGGGCGGCCGAGGCCATGGGGTGGCCGACCACGCCCGCCGGTCGACCGGCCAGGGCGGCCGGGACCAGGAAGCGCCGGAGCACCGCCTCGGCCCCGTCGATCCACTCCCCCGTGTAGCTGGGCCGGGCCAGGGCGGCGCACTCGCCCCACCCCTCCCGGCCCTCGGCGTCGACAGCCCGGGCGAGGAGGACCTCCTTGGCCGACTCGGTGCCGTGGGCGCTGACGAAGGGGTGGACCAGGGCCAGGCGGCAGCGCAGCACCTCGACGTCGACCAGCGCCACCTCGGGCAGGGGCGCCCGGGCGCCGGGGGTCACGCCGACAGGGCGGTCTCGAGATAGGGCTCCCAGTGGGTGGGGACGGTGCCCACGGCCACGGTGATCCACGTGAGCTCCCGGGGCGCGGTGGGGCGCCGGTGGAGGACCATGCCGGTCTCGGCCAGCATGCGGTCGCGCTTGCGGGCGTTGCAGGGGCGACAGGCGGCCACCACGTTCTCCCACACGTGCTGGCCGCCCCGGCTGCGGGGAACGACGTGGTCGATGCTCTCGGCCGGGTTGGCGCAGTACTGGCACCGGGAGCCGTCGCGGGCGAAGACGGCCCGGCGGTTGAGCGACGCCCGCCGGCGAAAGGGCACCCGTACGAAGTACCGCAGGCGGATGACCGAAGGGACGGGCACCCGCAGGCGCTCCGAGCGCATGACCGAGCCGGTGTCGTGGAGCACCTCGGCCTTCTCGCTCAACACCAGCACCACGGCGCGCCGGACCGGTACCACACACAGCGGCTCGTAGCTCGCGTTGAGCACCAGTGCCCTGGACACCGACCGAGACGCTATCCGCCCCGACGCCCGTAGCGGTGACAGATCCGCCCGACCGACGGATCAGCCGCCTTCCCGCCGCCGCCGCCGGCACCAACGCAGGTAGGTGACGACATCGCCCGGGTCGGGATCGCGCCCGGGGTCGCCGTAGGCCGTCTGGAGCCGGAAACGGAGGTAGGCCGGGTCGGGGCGGGGCAGCGGCGGCCAGCGCCGCCACCACCCGGTGGGCGCCAGACGCCCGACCTGGCGCAACACCGTCGGCCAGAGCCGGGGGCGGCGGGCCACAGCCAGGCCGGCAGCCAGCCACCACGCCGATGGCGACGGCCCACCGGAGGGCGTCATGGGCCCCTCATCGAAGCGGGGGCCATGGGAGCGTCCCCCCCGAGGATGGGGTACCCGAGGCCCCGCCAGCCTACGGCACCGGCTCCGACGAGGGGCCCCCGGTCGCCCAAGCCGGCGGGGACGATGCGGGCGCCGGCGGAGAAGTCGAGGCGGGCCCGCAGGTCGAGCTCGGCCTGGGCGGCGGCGAAGAACGGCGACCCGAAGCCCAGCGCCACCGAGCCGGCCACCACCGCCAGGCCCAGGTCGCACAGGTTGGCCACCGAGGCCACCGCCCGTCCCACCATGGTCCCGGCGTGGTGCACCACCTCGGGCGTGGCCTCCTCGGAGGGACGCCCGGTGGCCCGGCGGATGCCGGTGCCCGACGCCTCGGCCTCCAGGCACCCCTGGGCACCGCAACCACAACGGTTGCCCTCGGGGGCCACGATCACGTGGCCGATGTGGCCGGCGTTGCCGGCGGCCCCGTCGACCAGGCGGCCGTCGAGCACCAACCCGCCGCCCACGCCGGTGGAGACGACCATGGCCAGGAAGTCCGACGTGCCGGCCGCCGCCCCCACCCACCCCTCCCCCAGGGCCAGGGCCTTGGCGTCGTTGTCGACGAAGGTGGCCAGCCCGGTGGCTTCGGCCAGCCGGCGGCGCAGGGGGAAGGCCCGCCAGGCCGGGATGTTGAGCGGCGACACCTCCTCGCCGGCCGGTGCCATGGGGCCACCCACACCCACCCCACACACGGCCTCGTCGCCCGAGCGCACCTCTGCCACCACCGCCACCAGGCCGGCGAAGAGGGCCTCGTCGTCGTGGCCGACGGTGGGCGCCTGGCGACGCCGAACCAGGACGCCCTCGGACGAGACCAGCCCGGCCGCAAGCTTGGTCCCACCGATGTCGACGGCCAGGGCGCTCGCCACCGCCCGAGAGGGTAGTGGGAGCCGCACCCCGCACCCGCCCGCAACCCGCCCGCCGCGACCAGGCCGATAGGCTGCGCCAGGTCCGAAAGAACCGGTTGCCGACACGTCGGCGTGCCGCGGGCAGGAAGGAGGGCCACGTGGCCAGACGAGCGCCGGGAGGCCCACCCCAGGCCTTCGCCGAGACTTTCGGGGCCGTTGCCAGCAACGTCGAGCGGGTCGTGCGAGGCAAGCCCGACGTCATCGAGTTGGTGTTGCTGTGCCTGGTGGCCGAGGGCCACGTCCTCATCGAAGACGTGCCCGGCGTGGGCAAGACGAGCCTGGCCAAGGCCCTGGCCACCTCCATCGACTGCCGGTGGGGGCGCATCCAGTTCACCCCCGACCTCCTGCCCGCCGACGTGGTGGGGGGCAGCGTGTGGAACCGGGCCACGGGAGCCTTCGACTTCCGCCCCGGGGCGGTGTTCGCCAACCTGGTGGTGGGCGACGAGATCAACCGGGCGTCGCCCAAGACGCAGTCGGCCCTGCTCGAGGCCATGGAGGAGCGCCAGGTCACCGTGGACGCCACCACCTACGCCCTGGAGCCGCCGTTCATGGTCCTGGCCACCCAGAACCCGATCGACCACGACGGGACCTACCCCCTGCCCCGCAGTCAGCTCGACCGCTTCCTCATGCGGGTGACCGTGGGCTATCCGGGTCGGGCCAGCGAGATCGAGATCCTCGACCGCAACGACAGCGACGTCTTCGACGCCCTCGAGCCGGTGGCCACGGCCAAGGACATCATCGAGATGTCCGACATCGCCCGGGCCGTCCACGTGGCGCCGGTCCTCCAGGGTTACCTCGTGGACCTGGCCGAGACCACCCGCCGGCACCCGGCCCTCTCACTGGGCATGTCGCCGAGGGCCACGCTCGCCCTCCAGCGCGTGGCCCGGGCCCGGGCCGCGGCGAGCGGTCGGGCCTACGTCGTCCCCGACGATCTCAAGGCGCTGGCCCAGCCGGTGCTGGCACACCGGCTCTGCCTCTCCCCCGAGGCCCGGCTGCAAGGCGCCCGGGCCGGCGACATCGTCGACGACGTGCTGCGGCGCGTCCCCGTCCCCACGGCCACGCCCGGGCGCTAGCCGGCGCCCCCGTCGCTCCTCTCGTGCTCACCCGCCAAGGCGTCGTCGCAACGGCCGTCGCCGTCACCCTCGTGGTCGCCGGGCGGCTCTTCGGCATCTTCGAGCTGTTCCTGCTCGGCGCCGGCGGCGCCGCCCTGGTCGTGGTCGCCGTCGTGGCCACCGGCCTCACCCGGCTGCACCTCGACGTCTCCCGGGAGCTGCACCCCGACCGGCTGCACGCCGGTACCCCGGGGGTGGTCGAGCTGCGGGTGTCCAACCGCGGGAGTCGCCGGACCCCTCTCCTGCACCTGCGGGACGCGGTGGGCGACACGGGACGCAACGCCAGCGTCACGCTCTCCCCGTTGCCCCCCGGTGCGGACGTGGCCGCCGCCTACTCGCTTCCCACCGCCCGCCGCGGCTGCCTGGCCGTGGGCCCCCTGGAGGTGGGCGTCGGCGATCCGTTCGGTCTGGCCGGCCTGGCCACGCCTGGGGCGCCGATGACCACGCTCACCATCTGGCCCGCACTGGAGGAGGTCCTGGCCCCCTCCTCCCTCGCCGGCCACCGCCACGACGCCGGCGACCCCTCGGGCCTCGGTGTCAGCGGCGAAGAGCTCTACGGCCTGCGGCCCTACGTCGACGGCGACGACCTGCGCCGGGTGCACTGGCGGGCCTCGGCCAAGCGCGACGAGCTGGTCGTGCGCCAGGACGAGCGACCGGCCCAGGGCCAGGTGGGCGTCGTCCTCGACGTCCGCACCGGCGTCTACGGCGGCGACACCTTCGAGCGGGCCGTGTCGGCCGCGGCCAGCGTCCTCGTCGCCAGCGCCCGCCGGGGCCTCCTGGTGCGTCTGGTGACCACGGCCGGACACGACTCCGGCTACGGCGGGGCGGGCGGGCCCGACGGGGCGGGGCGGGTCGGTCCCGGTGCCGGGAACGACCACCTCGACGCCATCCTCGAGCACCTGGCCGTCGTCGAGGAGCGCAACTTCGGACACCTGGCCACGCTGGTGGCTGCCGTGGAGCGGCCCGGTGGCACCCAGGGCGGGGCCGTGGTGGTCGTGACCGGAACACCCCCGACCGGCAGGGCAGGTGTCTCGCCTGTGCCCCACGGCGCCGCCTCGCCCAAGACGGTCCTCGTCAGCTTCACCACCGACCCCGTGCGGGGGGACTCGACGGCGGCGGGGACCCGGTCGATCGTGGTGGACGACACCACCCCCTTCGCCTCGGCCTGGAACCGGGCGATGGCGACGTCCGCCCGGGAGACGGCAGGAGCGTCGGCATGAGGGCCGACCTCCACCCGCCGATGGTTGACCCCCGGACGGGTGACGGGGCCGTGTCGCCTCGGTGGCTCCTCCTCCTGGCCGAGATCGCCCTGGTCGGGCTCACCGCCGCCGGGGTCGTCGGCCTGGCTCGTCTGTTCAGCGACGGCTCCTTCCTGCTTCCCGTGCTCGCCTTCGCCATGGCCGGTCACGCGCTGGCGGCGCTGTGCCGGCGCCGGCGGCTGCCCGTCCCGACCACCGTCGCCCTCGCTGCCGGTGGCCTGGTGGCCGGGATCTCGATCTTCCTCCTGCCCGAGACCACACGCTTCGGCCTCCCCACCGCCGCCACCTTGGGCCAGGCCGGTCGTGAGCTGAGCGAGGCGCTCGCCGCCTTCCGGGCGGTGGTGGCGCCGGCCCCGGTGCAGCCCGGGTTCGTCCTCGCCGCCGCCACGGTCAGCTGGGTCGTGGCCTTCGTAGCCGACAGCGCCGCCTTCCGGGCTCGGGCCCGGGCGGAGGCCGCCGTGCCTGCCGCCACCCTGTTCCTCTTCGGCGCCGCCCTGGGCGCCCCGCCCCACCGCATCCCGGTGACGGCGCTGTTCCTGGTCGCGCTGGTGGCCTACTGGCTCACCCAGCGTGTCCTCACCCATTGGAGCGAGCCCCACCTCATGGCCCAACCCGGTCATGCCGACGCCGGGCCCCACTCGCTGCTGCGTGGCGGTGCGCTGCTCGGTGCCGTCGCCGTGATGGCAGCCGTCGTCGTCGGCCCGCTCCTCCCCGGCGCCGAGGCCAGCGCCGTCATCCCCTGGCGCTCCGGCGACCGGGGGGGGCCCGGCTCGAGGGTCACCATCAGCCCCCTGGTCGACATCCGCAGCCGCATGGTCGACCAGTCCGACGTCGAGGTCTTCTCCGTCGACAGCGACGCCCGCGCCTACTGGCGCCTGACCTCTCTCGAGATCTTCGACGGCCGGATCTGGTCGTCGCGGGGCCAGTACCGCGAGATCGACGGTGGCCTGTCCGACGGGTCCGGCGACGATCTGGCCACGACCGGCACCATCGTCCAGGACTTCGAGATCGCCGACCTCGCCTCCATCTGGCTCCCCGCCGCCTACCGTGCCGTTCGCCTCGAGGGGGTCGAGGCCCGCTTCGACGACGCTTCGGCCAGTCTCCTCACCGAGGAGGAGCAGGCGACGGGGCTGCGCTACCGGGTCACCTCGGAGGTGCGCAGCCTGGACCCGGGGGCGCTGGCCCAGGTGCCCAACGTGGCTCCGGCCGAGGTGGCCGAGACCTACACGGCGCTGCCGGCGGACTTCAGCCCGGAGGTGCAGATGGCGGCGGCCCGCATCACCCAGGACGCGCCCACGCAGTACGAGCGGGCCCGGTCGCTGCAGGACCACTTTCGCGGCGGCTCGTTCAGCTACGACCTGTCGGTGGCCCCCGGCCACGGCGACGACGACCTCGAACGCTTCTTGTTCGAGAGCCGGCGGGGCTACTGCGAGCAGTTCGCCGGCGCCTTCGCCGCCATGGCCCGCTCCATTGGCCTGCCCACCCGGGTGGCGGTGGGCTTCACCCCTGGTGAGCCCGACGCCGAGGGGCGCCTCGTGGTGCGGGGACTGAACGCCCACGCCTGGCCCGAGGTGTACCTGGCCGGCTACGGGTGGGTGGCATTCGAGCCCACGCCCGGACGGGGGATCCCCGGGGCCGAGGCCTACACCGGGGTGGCCGAGCAACAGGCGGCCCCGGCCAACCCCACCACCGCCACCACCCGTCCGCCGAGCGAGACGGTCCCGCCCACCGCGACGGCAGCCGGTCAGGGCACGCCCACGACCGCCGCCGAGGGCGACGGCGCCGACCGTCAGGCCACGAGCCCGACGGCACCAGGCTCACCCTGGCCCTCCCGGGTGGTGCTGGCCCTCGGGGTGGTGATCGGCCTCCCCCTGGCCTGGGCCGGCGCCTTGGCCCTGTTCGTCCGACGTCGTCAGGAGCGACGCCGTGCCGGTGCCCGCACCGCCGACCAGCGAGTCCTGGTGGCCTGGTCGGAGGTGGGCGAGAGCCTGGCCCGGGCCGGGACCCCGCCCCGGGAGTGGGAGACGCCCATGGAGTACGCCCAGCGGGCAGGCGGGGCCACCGGGATCGATCACCGCCTCCTCAACGCGCTGGCCGGCGTCACGACCGCCGCGGGCTGGGGTCCCCACGGTGTCGGCGAGGACGTGGCCGACCAGGCGACGCGGGCGGCCAGCGAACTGCGGCAACGGATCGAGCGGGCCCTCGACACCAAGACCCGGCTGCGCCTGGCCTTCGACCCCCGGCCCCTGCTGCCCGCCCGCAAGCCCCGCCTCGACGTGCGGGTCTCCTCCACCTGAGGGCGAAGCGCCCTACTGGTCCTTCTTGAACCGCTCTCGCATCCGCTGGGAGGCGGTGTCGAAGTAGTCACGCACGCCGGAGGTGCCCACCGACTGGGTCCACTGGCGCCAACCGGCCCGGCCCATCTTGCGCAGGTTGGTCTGGAACACGATCCCGGACCCGAGCATGGCCAGGAAGCCGGCGAAGGCGAGGGGCAGGGTCTGCACGGTGAGCACCATGAAGACGAGACCGGAGATGAACCCCAGCCCGGCCCACTTCAGATTGCGCCCGGCGTGGCGGTAGATCGTGGTGGAGCTGACCTTGCGGGCCAGATCCTTGTCGGAGTCGTAGAGCTGCTGCTCGATCTCCTGGAGGATGCGCTGTTCGTTCTCGGAAAGCGGCACGCCACCTGTCCTTCGTGCTGGGTCCTGACGTCGACTGAACTGCGGCTCGTTCGCCTGGGCGGCCGAACCTACCCCGTATCTTCGCGCACCACCCCGATCTCGACAACGCGACTCGGGACCTTTCCCCGCCGGTGCCTACCATGGCCCGATGCCCGAAGCTGGTGGGGTGGCGCGGCCCTACACCCCCACGGCGCTGCCTTCGGTGGCCGCCCGGGCCCTGGCCTTCGTGGCCATCGTCATCGGGGGCATCTGCGGCGGCCTCATCGCCTACTCCGTCACCGATCTCCAGTGCGGCAGCGACGACGGCCGGACCGCAGTCGTGCTGCCGGCGCCCCCCGCCGGTCGCCCGGCGCCCGACCTCGCCCCGGTGGCCGACGACGAGGGCTGCACCACCATCGCCGGTCTGGCCGGTCTGGCCGGGGCCACGGCCAGCGCCGGCGCCGTGTCCATCATCGTGGTCCTGGTGCTGCGGGCCATGGCCGAGTGGCGCCGCGACCTGGCCCCCGGGGCCTGACCGGGGCGCTGGCGCTCAGCGTAGGAGGCGCAGCCGGCGGAACCCCTCGGCGTAGCGCACACCCGCCCTCCGGGCCTCCTCGGCCGCCCGCTGGCGGACGAAGTCACCCAGCCACTCGTCGGCGTCGGGGGCAAGCTGGCTGCGGTGACAGAACATGGCCTGGACCTTGGTCTCCAGTGTCGACGCCACGTCGACCCACACGTCAGGCTCGAGGGTGCCCGACAACAACACGGTGGCCACCTGGTGGGCCGGTCCCTCCTCGGGGAAGTACAGAGGCGACGACGTTGCCGGCGCCACCGCGTCGAGGGTGGCCCAACCGATGCAGCGATGGTCGACATGGTTGACGTAGGCGTCGCCGAAGAACACTGCGGTGGGATCGGCGCCCACCACCACGTCGGGGCGGAGCCGGCGGAGCACGCCGACCAGCTGGCCCACGAGGCCGGGCACTGCGGCCAGCTCGCCGTCGGGGTGGCCGAGGAGCTCGACGCCGGCCAGGCCGAGGACCTCGGCGGCGGCGGCCACCTCTGCCGCGCGCCGGCGAGCCAGCGCCTCAGGATCGGTGAACGGGTCACCCGAACCCTTGTCGCCCCGGGTGGCCACCACCGCGTGCACCTCGGCACCGGCCTTGGCCCAGCGGGCCAGCGCTCCCCCGCAGGACACCTCGGGGTCATCCGGGTGGGCGTAGACGGCCACGACCCGGGCCGGTACCTCCGCCAAGAGCTCGGCCACCGCTCGACCCTATCGGCGGGCGCTCTAGCGTGACTGCCGATGCCACGGAGGGGGACTGAGGACATGGGGACGCACGACGCCGAGCTCGACGAGGTGGCCACCCTGGCTCGCCACCTGGCTGCCGCCGCCGCCACCCTGCTGCTCGAACGCCAGGCCAGCCCCGGCACCCTCGGGACCAAGACCAGCCTCACCGACCTGGTGAGCGAGGTCGACCGGGCCTCGGAGCAGCTCATCGTCGACGCTGTCCGCCAGGCCCGTCCCGGCGACGGCATCGTGGGCGAGGAGGGGGCGGCCCATGACGGCACCAGTGGGTGGCGCTGGGTCATCGACCCCCTCGACGGCACCATCAACTACCTCTACGGCCTGCCCTCCTACGCCGTGTCCATCGCCGTGGAGCGCCACGGGAGGGCGGAGGTCGGGGTGGTGGCGCAGCCGGCCCATCGGGAGACCTTCAGCGCCATCCGGGGACAGGGAGCCACCTGCGAGGGCGTGCCCATCACCGCCAGCGCCCACGACGACCTGGCCACCGCCCTGGTGGGCACCGGCTTCTCCTACGAGGCCGACCGTCGGTCGGTCCAGGCCGCGCTCTTGGCCCGGGTGCTGCCCGCCGTGCGCGACATCCGCCGGGCGGGAGCCGCTTCGGTCGACCTGTGCTGGGTGGCCTGCGGGCGCCTCGACGGCTACTACGAGCACGGTCTCCAGCCCTGGGACTTCGCGGCCGGCGCGCTCATCGCCACCGAGGCCGGCGCCCGCACCGGTGATCTGGACGGCGCCACCCCGTCGGGCGACTTCACCATGGCCGCCGCCCCCGCCCTGTTCGAGTCGCTACGCCAGCTCCTCGTTGACGCCGGGGCACGGGCGTCGTTCGCGCCGACGGTCATGCCTGCGGCCAGCCAGGACCATCAGTCCCTCTCCACCGGCGGGTAGGCCGCCAGCAGGGCGGCGCGCCCCGGCCCCCGGCCGGTGCGGTAGTGCAGGCCCTCGCGCAGTCGGGCGGCCGGGAGCCGGCAACCCCTTAGCGCCACCGCCCCCTCCACGGTGAACGAGGCCACCTGGCGCAGATCGATGTCGAGCCGTCGAGCCCCCTGGTGCAGCGCCCCTTCGGCCGCGGCCCCGAGCGCCGCGCCCACGGCGGCGTCGAGGTGTCCCTTGACCGTCAGCACCAGGATGCCGTCATCGACTGCCACCTCCAGACCCTGCGTCGCCGTGGCGACGGTGGCGGCCACCTCCCCCGGGTAGGGGTCCAGGAGCCGGGGAGCACACGTGGCGCCGGGGTGGGGGGTCATCGGCCCATCTTGACAAGGCCACCTGTCGCGCCGGTGTCCCCTGGTTGACACTTGGGTGACGATCCCGGCCCGGCTCAGAGCACCGAGACCGGGCCACGAGGACCGTGCCCGGCGACGTGGCCCGCCCCGAGCCCACCCACAGGTACCGCAGTGGCCCCTCCATGAGGCATCCTCGAACGGTGGGAACCCGGATCCTGTCGGTGGAGGACGACGAGCGCATCCGCACGGCCGTGCGCATGGGCCTCGAGGACGAAGGCTGGATCGTCGACGAGGCGGCCTCGGGAGAGGATGCCCTGAAGGTCTTCACCGACCACCCGGCCGACGTCGTGCTGATCGACCTCATGCTGCCCGGGATCGACGGCTTCGCCGTGTGCCGGTCGATCCGGCGGGTGAGCGACGTGCCCATCCTCATCGTCACCGCCCGGGCTGACACCCACGACGTGGTGGCCGGTCTGGAGGCCGGGGCCGACGACTACGTCACCAAGCCGTTCCAGCCCAAGGAGCTCTCGGCCCGGATCCGGGCCCTGCTGCGCCGGGCCCGTCCCGCCGCTGCGGGCACCCAGCTCACGTTCGGCGACCTCGAGATCGTGCCCGACGAGGGCGTGGTGCGGCGGGCCGGCGGCGACATCCACCTGACCAAGACCGAGTTCCGCCTCTTGTGCGAGCTGGCCTCGGTGCCCGGGCGGGTCTTCAGCCGCGAGCAACTCCTGGAGCGGGTGTGGGGCTACGACTACTTCGGCGACGGGCGCCTGGTCGACGTCCACGTCCGGCGGCTCCGGACCAAGGTCGAGGTCGACCCGGCAGTCCCCCGCCACGTCGTGACCGTGCGCGGCCTCGGCTACAAGCTGCAAGCCTGACCGTGGCCGCCTCGGTGAGCGCCTCGGTGGACGCTGAAGTGGCCGACCACGACGACAGTGGCGCCGGGGCGGAGCGCGCCGGCCGTCACCGGCCCTCGCCGCTGGGCCTGCGAGCCCGGGTCATCATCGCCTTCACCGCTGGGGCGCTGGTCCTCTCGGCGTTGCTGGCTGCGGTCACCTACGGGCTGGTCCGGGAGAACCTGGTGCGCCAGCGTGAGGCGGTGGCCATCAACCAGGCCTATCTCAACGCCCGTTACCTGCGGGACAGCCTGCGTTCCACCGGCGCCGAGGTGAAGAGCCCGCTCGACGCCGTGGAGACCACCGGCGGAGGCAGCCCGCTGCTGCTTCGAGAGGGCGTGTGGTTCGCCCCCCTGGGGGTCGGGCGCGAGGATCTGCCGTCCGAACTGCAAGACACCGTCATCGGGGGCGAGCCTGCCCGCATGCGCTTCTCCGTCGACGGCCAGACCCAGCTCGGCGTCGGGATCCCCCTACCGGCGGTGGGCTCCGCCTACTTCGAGGTCTCCTCGTTCGAGGAGCTGGAGGGCACGCTGCGCTCCCTGGGCCTCAGCCTGCTCGCCGCCGCCTTGATGACCACCCTCGCCGGGGCCATGCTCGCCGCCAGCGTGAGCCGGCGTGTGCTTCTCCCCCTGTCCCACGTGAGCGCCGCGGCCGTGGCCATCGCCGGCGGACGTCTCGACACCCGGGTGGCGAACATCGACGACGCCGATCTCGGCGTCCTGGTGACGTCGTTCAACGAGATGGCCGGCGCCCTCCAGGAGCGCATCGAGCGCGACGCCCGCTTCGCCTCGGACGTGAGCCACGAGCTGCGCTCGCCCCTCACCACCATGACCGCCTCCATCCAGGTCATGGAGGGTCGGCGGGCCGACATGCCCCCCCGGGCCCAGGCCGCCCTCGACCTGCTGGTGGCCGACGTCAGCCGCTTCTCCACCCTCGTCGAGGACCTGCTGGAGATCTCCCGCTTCGACGCCGGCGCGGCCCGCCTCAACCTCGAGGACGTCTGCATCAGCGAGCTGGTCATGCACGCCGTGGCCGCGTCCTCCGACGCCGACATCCCCATCGCCATCGCCCCCGACGCCCTCGACACCGTGGTGCAGGCCGACAAGCGCCGTCTGGTGCGCGTCATCGCCAACCTGGTGGGCAACGCCGAGGCCCACGGGGACGGGGTCACCAGGGTGTCGATCGAGCGAGCCGACCCGGACCACGTCCGCATCGCGGTCGAAGACGACGGTCCGGGCGTCGACGAGGAGCACCGCGGACGCATCTTCGAGCGCTTCTTCCGGGGCGCTGCCGCCGGCAGCCGGGGGCGGGGCGAAGGGGTAGGGCTCGGCCTGGCCCTGGTGCACGAGCACGTCCAGCTCCACGGCGGCCGGGTTTGGGTCGAGGACCGGGGTGGCGAGGTGGGCGGCGCCCGCTTCGTGGTCGAGCTCTCGGTGGCCAGGCCCAACATGACCGCGCCCGAACCCGATCCCCAACCCGATCCCGGGCCGGCGGCGGTCCCTGCGGCGCGGCCGTGACCCCTTCCCGCCGCCACCTGGCTTCGGCCGTCCTTCTGGCCACCGTCCTGGTCACCGGCGCATGCGCCATCCAGCACGACGCCCAGCCTCGGGCCATCGACCGGAGCCAGGTGCCGTTCAGCCTGCTCGCAACCAGCACCACCAGCGCGGAGCCAGCCACTCCCATGAGGGCGGAGGTCCCCACGTCGATCTTCCTGATCGACAGCAACACCGAGATGCTCACCGAGGTCCTGCGCCCGGTCCCACCTCCCCCATCGGTGCGGGCGGGCCTCCTGGAGCTGCTGTTGGGACCCACCGAGGAGGAGCTGGCCCGGGGTCTCAACAGCGCCATCACCCGCAGCACCACGCTGCTCGGGGTCGACGGGCCCCGCGACGGCGTGGTCACCGTGGACCTGAGCGACGACCTGCGCAGCATCGGTGGCCAGGGCCAACGACTGGCCCTGGCCCAGGTGGTGTTCACGGCCACGGCCACGCCCGAGGTGTCGGCGGTGCGGTTCGCCTTCGAAGGACAGCCCAGTGCGGTCCCCGACGGCCAGGGGGCGTCGACCACCGAGCCACTCGACCGGACCGACTTCGCCACCTTCGATCCCCGCGCGCCTCTGTCCCCACCCCCAGCATCCCCGCCCCCGTCGGAGGCCCCACCCTCATCCGGATGACGGGTCGGTGCCGAAGAGAGACTGGTAGCCAGAGGTCGGATGTCTCCGATGTCACCGTGCCCTACGGGCACGCCTGGCCGAACCACTCATCGAAAGGGGAATCCACCTTGAAGAAGATCGACGACAGGCAACTCAAGGAGTTGATCGTCGAGTCCGAGGACTTGCAGGCCGACGCGCTGCGCGACGTCAAGCGGACCATGCCCGACCTGGTCGAGATCGGGGAGTCGCGTCGCGGCAAGCCCGTCGACCCGGATCGCGTCCGCGCCTTTAACGACGGTCGCCGGCGCCTGCTGCGCAACGGCGGCCTCGGCCTCGGCGCTTTCAGCGCCCGCAGCCTGGTCGGCGGGGGCTTCGGCGCCGCCCTTATGGGCATCGTGGCCCGTCCGGCCCACGCTCAGGCCCAGCTCGACGTGCAGATCCTGCAGACCGCGGCCTCGCTCGAGAACCTCGCCGTCAACACCTACAAGGCGGCCCTGGGGCTCCCCGGCTTCGACGCCAACGCCACGGTGGCCGCCTTCGCCATGACCACCATGGAGCAGCACGCGGCCCACGGCGATGCCTTCAACGCCCAGGCCGAGACCCTCGGTGGGCAGCGCCAGGACGAGGTGAACCAGCAGGGCCAGGCGGTGGTCGACCAGGCCATGCTCACCGACGCCTCCGGCAACGCGAACTACGAAGGCATCGTCGAGCTGGCCGCCAGCCTGGAGCAGGTCGCCACCCAGACCTACGTCCAGAACGTGCTCCAGCTCGAGGACGGCACCGCCAAGGAGCTCATGGCCAGCATCATGGGTGTCGAGGCCCAGCACCTGGCCACCCTGCGAGCGGTCGGCGCCCTGCTCGCGGCCGGCGCCCCCGAGCTGATCACCGTGGAGGCCACCGACGGCCCCGTCGACGTGGCCGCCCTGCCCGCCGCCGCCGGCAGCGTGGCCTTCCCCGAGCCCTTCGAGAGCACCGAGAACGCCTTCCCGCCCGACTCAGGAGATGTCCAGTGAGCGACCGTTTCGATGAGCAGGTGGAGGAGAACGCCTCCTTCGCCGAGCGCCTTGCCCCCTCGCCCCTCTCCCGCCGCAAGATGCTGCTCGGCGGTGGCGCAGGTGCCCTCGCCCTCGTGGCCGCCGCCTGTGGCACGTCCGAGCAAGGCGGCCCGTCCAGCACGGGTGACCCCACCTCGACGACCGCCGCTGGTGGTGGTGGTGGTGGTGGCGACGTGGCCACCGCCCAGACGGCGGCCGGCCTCGAGGTGCTGGCCGTCAACACCTACAACGCCGCGCTCGAGGCCCCCCTCGACTACCCCGAGGCGGTGGCCCAGTTCGCCACCACGGCCCGCGACCACCACCAGGCCCACCTCGACGCCTGGAACGAGCTCCTCACCAGCCTGGGCGAGCAGGCGGTCACCGAGCCCTTGCAGCCGGTGGCGGGCGAGGTCATGACCCAGTTCCAGTCGGTCACCGACGTCGCCGGCGTGGCCAAGTTGGCCCTGATGCTGGAGCAGGTCGCCGCCTCCACCTACTTCGCGGTGATCCCGACGATCCAGAACGACCAGGCCCTGGAGCTGGCGACCACCATCCAGCCCATCGACATGCAGCACGCGGCCATCCTCAACTACGTCATGGGCCAGTACCCTGTGCCCGAGGCCTTCGCCGATGCGGAGCAGTCCGTCACCGCCTAGGTCGGGCGTCGCATCGGCAATCTCGTCAGACCCTGCAGCACGCACACCGGCCGGGCCGAGGCCCGGCCGGTGTCGCGCCCACCCGACCTCCGAAAGGGACCACATCCATGTTCGTCACTTCCCACCCCGCCCGCCGCCTCGTACCCATCCTGCTCACCCTGGCGCTGGCCCTGGCTGCCTGCGGAGGGGGCGGCGGCGACGCCGCGCCCGACGACGCCGGTACCTCGGGCTCGACCAACCAGGTGGGCATCGACGGCTTCGCCTTCATGCCGGCCGAGATCGACGTGGCCGCGGGCACGACCGTGACCTGGACCAACCAGGAAGCCGCCGAGCACAGCATCCGAGACGAGGGCGACCTCTTTGCCGAGAGCGAGGCCCTGGCGGAAGGTGAGAGCTTCAGCTTCACCTACGACACGCCCGGTGCGTACCCCTACGTCTGCGGCATCCACCCCTACATGAAGGGCACCGTCACGGTCTCCTGACCGGCTCGCTGCGCTCGACGCTCCGCCGCTAGGGTCACCGGGTGCAAGAGGGGAGCCGTTCGATCGTCCTGGCCGCGTTCTTCGCCAACCTGGGCATCGCCATAGCCAAGTTCATCGGCTTCTTGATCACCGGTGCGGCGTCGATGCTGGCCGAGGCCGTGCACTCGACGGCCGACACCGGCAACCAGGGCCTGCTCCTGCTCGGCGGCAAGCGGGCGGCCAAGGTGGCCACCCCCGCCCACCCCTTCGGCTACGGGCGGGAGCGCTACTTCTGGGCCTTTGTGGTGGCCATGGTGCTGTTCTCCCTCGGCGGGCTCTTCGCCCTCTACGAGGGCGTGCAGAAGCTGCGCGAACCCCACGAGATCGAGTCGGTCACCGTCGCCGTGGTCATCTTGGTGGTGGCCATCGCCTTCGAGTCCTACGCTCTGACCAAGGCCGTCAAGCACGCCAACGCCGAGCGGGCGGGCCAGTCGTGGTGGCACTTCATCCGCCACTCCAAGAACCCCGAGGTCCCCGTGGTGCTGCTGGAGGACGCCGGCGCCCAGATCGGTCTGTTCTTCGCCCTGATCGGCATCGCCATGGCCGAGATCACCGACAACCCCCGCTGGGACGCCTTGGGCAGCCTGGCCATCGGCGTGCTCCTGGTCGTCATCGCCGTGGTCCTCGCCGTGGAGATGAAGAGCCTGCTCATCGGCGAGTCGGCCGGATCGACCGACGTGTCCGCCATCCGCAAGGCCATCGAGGGCGCCCCGGACGTCAAGCGCCTCATCCACCTGCGCACCCAGCACCTCGGCCCCGACGAGCTGCTGGTGGCGGCCAAGGTGGAGCTCGAGGGCCACCTCAGCTTCGCCGAGGTGGCATCGGCCATCAACACCACCGAGGGCCAGTTGCGAGCGCAGGTCCCCGAGGCTCGCGTCGTCTACCTCGAGCCCGACGTCGCCACTGACGCTGCCGTGGGACCGGCCGGCTAACCGAAGAACACCTCGGCCACGCCGTGGAACAGCGTGGGGTCCACCGTCTTGAGCTCCCCGACTGCTTCGGCCAGCGGCACCTGCACGATCTGGTCGGCCCGCAGGGCGACCATCTGGCCGAAGGCGCCCTCGTGCACGGCGTCGATGGCGCCGATGCCGAAGCGGGTGGAGAGCACCCGGTCGAAGGCCGTGGGCGTCCCTCCCCGCTGGACGTGGCCGAGGATGGTCACCCGGGTCTCGAAGCTGGTGCGCTCCTCGATCTCGGTGGCCAACACGTTGGCGATGCCCCCCAGCTTGGCGTGGCCGAACTGGTCGACCTCGGCGTCGGCCAGGGTGAGCGAGCCCTCCACCGGCTGGGCCCCCTCGGCCACCACCACGATGGAGGCGTAGCGGCCCTTCTCGTGGCGACGGATGAGGGCCTGGCACACATCGTCGATGTCGAAGCGCTCCTCGGGGATGAGGATGGCGGTGGCGCCGCCGGCGATGCCGGCGTAGGTGGCGATGTGGCCGGCGTGTCGGCCCATCACCTCGACCACCATGACCCGGTCGTGCGACTCGGCGGTGGTGTGGAGCCGGTCGATGGCGTCGGTGGCGATCTGCACGGCGGTGTGGAAGCCGAAGGTGACCTCGGTGGCCGACAGATCGTTGTCGATGGTCTTGGGTACCCCCACCACCGGGATCTCCTCCTCCCGGTGCAGGCGATGGGCCACTCCGAGGGTGTCCTCGCCCCCGATGGCCACCAGGGCCTCGACCCCCTCGTCCGCCAGCACGCCCTTCAGGCGCTCCACCGCCCCGTCGAGCTTGAAGGGGTTGGTGCGCGAGGTGCCCAGCACCGTGCCCCCACGAGGCAACGTGCCCCGCATGGTCTCGACGTCGAGGCGGGTGGTGAGCCCCTCCACCACCCCCTTCCAGCCGTCGCGGAAGCCCACGAACTCGTCGCCGTAGTGGCGCTCGCCCTTGCGCACGACCGCCCGCATCACGGCGTTGAGCCCCGGGCAGTCACCTCCACCCGTGAGCATCCCGACTCGCATCGCCCCACCTTAGGAGGCGGCGGAGGCCCGGCGTGCCCTCAGGACGCCGGCGTGACGCTCACCGCCCTGTCTTCCCCCAACTGGCGGAGCCGGGCGCCGACGATGCGAGCGAGGGCGCACAGCTGGCGGCGCTCCCGGGCCCGCAGCGGTCGCCCGCAGCGGCCGAGGACGAGGTCGAGGCCCGCGCCCGCCAGCGGGGCCCACGCCACGTCGTCGGGGCCGGAGACCACGCCGTCGGTCGACGCCGCCGATGACCTGGCGCCGTCCAGGAACGCTCGCAGCCATCCGGCCGAGGGCGCGGGGCCGAGAGCTCGGGTGACCACCGGGGGCCCGGTCTCGACCACCACCGCCCAGTCCCCCTCGAAGTCGATCCGGACGTGTTCGAGCAGGGCGTCGAGCACGGCGTCACGCGACGAGAGCTCGACGAGGGTGGCGACCGTCTCGAGGGCGTCGACGCGAGGGTCGCGCAGCGTGGGCGGCGCCGGACGGACGTCTTCCACGTCGACGTCGTCGACGACGTTGACCTCGTCGATCAGCAGGGGGAGCAGGGCCGGATCGGGCAACTCCACGACCAGCTCGTCGATGGCCCGTCCCCCGCCAGATCGGAAGA
>JAHWJI010000070.1 GCA_019348495.1 Actinomycetota bacterium
GTCAGTGCCCCGACTGGTGCATCTACATCGAGGGCTACAAGACCAAGGCACCGCCGCGCCGGGCCGGCGGGAAGCCCCGGACGGTGCAGCTCCTCGACCGCTTCGACATCGACTACTCGCTGTGCATGTACTGCGGCATCTGCGTGGAGGTGTGCCCCTTCGACGCCCTGTTCTGGAGTCCCGAGTACGAGTACTCCGAGCCTCGCATCGCCGATCTGCTCCACGACAAGGACCGCCTGGGCGAGTGGATGCAGGGCGTCCCCGAGCCCGAACCCCTGGAGGCCGGTGCCGTGGCCGGCAAGAAGTAACTGCCTTGATCGCCCAGTCTGGGCACTACAGCGGAAGCGCCCGCCGATCTTCCGTCGAGCTCGAGCAAAGGACGAGGATGCAACATCTGAAGGAACTTCGAGAGGAAGATCGGCGGGTGCTGCCTTGATTGCCCAGAACATCGCCTTCGCCATCCTGGCCCTGGTGGCCACCCTGGCCGCGTTGCGGGTGGTCACCACCCGCAACGTGGTCCACGCCGCCCTGTACCTGGTGGTGGTGCTGGCCAGCGTGGGGGCCCTCTACGTGCTGCTGGCCGCCGAGTTCGTGGCCGCCGTGCAGATCCTCATCTACATCGGGGCCATCGTGGTGCTCTTCTTGTTCGGGATCATGCTCACCCGTGCCACCATCGGGGTCGAGTCCGACCTCGACAACGACCAGCGCTGGATCGCCGCCATCACCGGGCTGTTCCTCCTCGGGGTGCTCACCTTCGT
Source organism: Actinomycetota bacterium (assembly GCA_019348495.1). Lineage (GTDB taxonomy): Bacteria > Actinomycetota > Acidimicrobiia > Acidimicrobiales > CADCSY01 > JADDRA01. The sequence goes on from JAHWJI010000070.1 coordinate 759, forward strand.
GTTGGTGGAATCCTTCGGCGACGACCAGCTTCCCGGCCTGGCCGGGGTCAGTCGGGAGGAGCTGACCGCCCAGCGGGGGACCGGTGCGGTGGGCGACGCCATCTTCTCCACCTACCTGGTCCCCTTCGAAGTGATCTCGGTGCTCCTGCTCGCCGCCCTGGTGGGGGCCATCGTCCTGGCCCGGAGGGACTGATGCTGGTCAACCAGTTCCTCCTGCTCGGGGCCGTGCTGTTCTGCATCGGCGTCTACGGGGTGCTGGCCCGGCGCAACGGGGTGTTGGTGCTCATGTCCATCGAGCTGATCCTCAACGCCGTCAACATCAACCTCGTGGCCCTGGGCTCCGTCCAGGGCCCGGAAGCGGCGGTGGCCGGGCAGGTCTTCGCCCTGTTCGTGGTCACCATCGCCGCCGCCGAGGTGGGGGTGGGTCTGGCCATCGTCCTGCTCATCTATCGCAACCGCTCCACCGTCGACCTCGACGAGGTCGACCTCATGAAGGGCTAGGGGAACACCTTCCCATGCTGGAGCACATCTGGGTGATCCCCACCGTCACCTTCGTTTCCTTCTGGCTCATCCTGTTCCTGGGCAAGCGCATGCCCAGGCACGGCGCCGAGATCGGCATCGCCGCCCTGGCCCTGACCTTCGTGCTGTCCTGTGTGGCCACCTTCCAGTGGAACGCCCGCCCGGCCGACGAGGTCGTCTCGCCTGCCGGCGAGGAGGTCCACGCCGAAGAGGATCCCTCAGGGGGCCACGCCCTCGGCCAGGTCCACGCCCTGGCCAGCGAGGTGGCGGTGGAGGGCGAAGGGGGCGGGGAGGCAGGCCACGAGATCGAGCCCATCCGTTCGGCGGTGGAGCGCAACGTGACCTGGTTCTCCCTGGGCGACGTCACCGTCGAGGCCGGCACCCTCGCCGACGGCCTGGCCGTGGTCATGCTGTTCACCGTGACGCTGATCTCGCTGCTCGTGCACGTCTTCTCCACCAACTACATGCACGGCGACGTCCGCTTCACCTACTTCTTCGCCGCCCTGTCGTTGTTCACCACCGGGATGTTGCTGCTGGTGGTGTCCTCCAGCCTGCTCCAGGCCCTCTTCGGCTGGGAGCTGATGGGCCTGTGCAGCTTCATGCTCATCGGGCACTGGTGGGAGAAGAAGCCCAACTCCGACGCAGCCATGAAGGCGTTCCTCACCACCCGCACCGGCGACATCGGCCTGCTGGTGGGCATCGTGATCATGTTCTTCGCCGCCGGCCAGACGTTCGACATCGCCACCATCAACGACCTGGCCCTGACCGGGGGCATGGGGGAGACGGCCCTGGTGGTGGGGGCCCTGGCCCTGTTCCTCGGGGTGATCGGCAAGTCGGCCCAGTTCCCGCTGCACACCTGGCTGCCCGACGCCATGGCCGGGCCCACCCCGGTCTCGGCCCTGATCCACGCCGCCACCATGGTGGTGGCCGGGGTCTACCTGGTGGCCCGCCTCTACGGCGTGTTCTGGGAGGCGTTCGACATCGGCGCCGGCGGGATCAACCCCATCGCCGCCATCGGCGGCATCACCATCCTCATCGCCGCCGCCCTGGCCTTCGTCCAGACCGACATAAAAAAGGTGCTGGCCTACTCCACGGTCAGCCAGCTCGGCTACATGATCATGGCCCTGGGGGTGGGGGCGTGGACCGCGGCCGTCTTCCACCTGTTCACCCACGCCTTTTTCAAGGGCCTGCTCTTCCTCGGCGCCGGCTCGGTCAGCCACGCCGTGCACAGCTTCGAGATGAAGGACGACATGGGGGGCCTGCGCAAGTACATGCCCACCACCTTCGCCACCTTCATGATCGGCTCCGTGGCCCTGGCCGGGCTGTTCCCCTTCGCCGGCTTCTGGTCCAAAGACGAGATACTCCTCGGCGCGGCGGAGAACGGCTACCGGCTCTTCGAGCTCATCGGGATCATCGGCGCCTTCATGACCGCGGCCTACATGACCCGCTGCGTCTACCTCACCTTCTTCGGGCGCTACCGGGGACATGGCCATCCCCACGAGTCGCCCCCCGCCATCACCGGGCCCCTGGTCGTGCTGGCGGCGTTCTCGGTGGGGGCGGGCTTGCTCAACTTCCCCGGCTTCGAGCTGTTCGGCGAGCTGACCGAGAACCGGGTCCTCCTTCTGGCCGGCGTCGAGCACCACGCCTTCGAGGTCTTCCCGGCCATCGTGTCCAGCGCGGTGGTGCTGGCCGGGTTGGCCTTCGCCGGGATGCTCTTCTTCGCTCAGCGCCTGCCCCGAGGCGTCACCGCCCGCAACGGTCTGGCCCGGGCCGGCTACCAGCTCCTGGTCAACAAGTACTACCTCGACCACCTCTACACCGGCGTGATCATCGGGTCCATCAAGGGGCGCATCGCCCGGGCGGCCTACTGGGTCAACCAGAAGGTGATCGACGGGGTGGTCAACGCCGTGGGCATCGGATCCGCCGGGGCCGGGGCCTGGGTGTACCGCCACATCGACCAACAGGTGGTCGACGGGGCCGTGAACGGGGCCGGCTTCGGGGCCGAGGGCTTCGGGGGCATCCTGCGCACCATCCAGACCGGCCGGGTCCAGCAGTACGGCGCCCTGTTGTTCGGGGCCACCGCGGTGCTGGCCCTCAGCCTGGTGATCTTCATCTAGCCATCTAGCCATCTAGCCATCTCGTCATCGGGACCTCGACCAAGGAGAGCAGGAGCAACATGGACGGTCTGGACGACATGGCCCTGACCGCGGCGGTCTTCCTGCCCATGGTGGGTGCGCTCGCCATGATGTTGACGCCGCGGGAGCACGAGAGCGACCACAAGGTCATCGCCCTGCTCACCACCCTGGCCACCTTGGCGGTGGGCGTCTACATCCTGTTCCGCTTCGACTACGGGCGAGCCGACGTCATGCAGTTCGACGTCAACGCGTCGTGGATCGAGGTCATCAACAGCCGCTACATCCTCGGCGTCGACGGGATCTCGCTGCCGTTGCTGGTGCTGTCGATGCTCATCTGCGTGCTGGTGGTCGTCTACTCCTGGAACCACTTCCCCGAGCCCCACAACCCCAAGGCCTTCCTCATCCTCATCCTGGTGCTGGAGACGGGGATGAACGGCACCTTCGTGGCCCAGGACCTGATCTTGTTCTTCGTGTTCTTCGAAGTCGTGCTGTTGCCCATGTACTTCATGATCGGGGTGTGGGGCGGCGAGGCCCGCCAGTACGCCGCCATCAAGTTCTTCCTGTTCACCCTGTTCGGCTCCGCCTTGATGATCCTGAGCTTCCTGGCCCTGTTCTTCCAGGGGGGGCAGACCTTCGCCATCGCCGAGCTGGCGGCGGTGGCCTCGGACAACATCCCCCGTTCGACCCAGGTCCTCATCTTCGGTGGGTTGTTCATGGGCTTCGCCATCAAGGTGCCCATGTTCCCGTTCCACACCTGGCTGCCCGACGCCCACACCCAGGCACCCACCCAGGGCTCGGTCATCCTGGCCGCCATCCTGCTCAAGTTGGGCACCTACGGCTTCGTGCGCATCGCCATTCCCATCCTGCCCGAGGCAGCCATGGCCTGGGCCCCCTGGATCGGGGGCCTGGCCGTGGTCGGCATCATCTACGGGGCCCTGGGCTGTCTGGCCCAGAGTGACATGAAGCGCCTCATCGCCTTCTCCTCGGTGGCCCACATGGGCTACGTCATGTTGGGGATCGCCACGCTGACCGACTTCGGCCTCAACGCCGCCGTGTTCGGCATGGTCGCCCACGGGCTCATCACCGGGATGCTCTTCTTCGTGGCCGGGTCGGTGAAGGACCGGTTCCACACCCTTGAGCTGTCCCGCCTGGGCGGCCTGCTCATCAAGTCGCCCCGGATGGGCTGGATCCTCGGATTCTGCGCCATGGCCTCGCTCGGCCTGCCCGGCCTGGCCGGCTTCTGGGGCGAGTTCCCGGCCATCCTGGCTGCGTACAACCCGGCCGAGGGCCTGTCGGAGGAGCTGTTCCGGGGCTACATGGTGGTGGCCGCGGTGGGGACGGTCTTAGCCGCCGGCTACCTGTTGTGGATGTTCCAGCGGACGGCCTTCGGCACGCCCAGCGAGGAGTTCGCCGAAACCGAGATAGCGGGGATGCACTGGCCCGAGTACGTGGCCTGGACGCCGATGCTGATCCTCATCGTGGTGCTCGGGATCTTCCCCAACCTGTTGTTCGGGCTGACCACCGATGCCGTGGGCAGCGCCCTGGCCGCCCTCGGTGGAGGCAACTGAATGCCTCCCGTCTTCGACACGCCCGCCATCGACTACCACGCCTTCGCCCCCGAGATCGCCATGGTCGTCACCTTGGTGGTCCTGCTCTTCGTCGACCTGGTCTTCGAGGAGCGAGGCCGCTGGGCCACCGCCACCGTGGCCGGCATCGGTCTGCTGGCCTCGGTCGTGCCCGTGCTCAGCCTGGCCGTCGACGGCGCCGATCGCAGCCTCTTCGGCGGGGCCTACGTGGTCGACAACTTCGCCCTGGTGCTCAAGGCGCTGTTCCTGGTGGCCGGTTACGTCACGGTGCTGATCAGCACCGACTACATCGCCGACGGTGACTACTACGAGGGCGAGTACTACTTCATGCTGGTGTCGTCCCTGCTGGGCATGACCGTGATGGCCTCGGCCCGGGATCTGATCAGCATCTTCGTCGCTCTGGAGATGCTGTCGATCCCCGCCTACCTCCTGGCCGGGTGGCGCAAGCGCGACCTGCGGGGCAACGAGGCCTCGCTCAAGTACTACCTGCTCGGGGTGTTCGCCTCGGCGGTGATGCTCTACGGCATGTCGTTGGTCTTCGGCGTCAGCGGCTCCACCTTGCTGGTCGACATCAACCAGGCGATCTCCCGGGGGGTCGACTCCGTGCCCCTGGTCACGGTGGGCATCGTCTTCATCGTGGTCGGCTTCGCCTTCAAGGTCTCCGCCGTGCCCTTCCACACCTGGGCGCCCGACACCTACCAGGGGGCACCCACCCCCATCACCGCCTTCTTGTCGGTGGCCTCCAAGGCGGCCGGCTTCGCTGCGCTGGTCCAGATCGTCTTCATCGGCTTCCTCGGGCGGGAGGACGTGTGGGCGCCCATGTTCTGGGTACTGGCCGCCCTCACCATGACCGTGGGCAACCTCATCGCCCTGCGCCAGACCAACCTGGTGCGGCTGCTGGCGTACTCCTCGGTGGCTCAGGCCGGGTTCATGCTGGCCCCCTTCGCCGTGGCCGCCGACATCCCCGCCGACAGGGGTGGCGTCGGCGCGGCCACCGGCGCGGTGGTCACCTACCTGCTCATCTACGCCGGGATGAACCTGGGGGCCTTTGCCGTGGTCATGGCCGTCGCCCGCAAGACCCGCTCGGCCGAGATCAGCGCCTACGGCGGCCTGTTCGCCTACGCCCCGGGCCTGGCCGTGCTCATGGGCGTCTTCGTGTTCTCCCTGGCCGGCATCCCCCCACTGGCCGGCTGGTACGCCAAGTTCGTGGTGTTCAAGACCCTGCTCGACGCGGGCACGGTGGCCGCGGTCACCCTGGCCGTGGTAGCCGTGGTGAACTCGGTGATCGCGCTGTTCTACTACGCCTCGGTGGCCCGCCAGATGATCATGGAGCCCGCACCCGAAGCCGAGACGGCCAGGGTCCGGGTACCGGGCTCGCTCGGCGCCGCCCTGGGCATCTGTGCGGTGGCCACCCTCGCCTTCGGGGCCTTCCCGGGCCTGATCGCCCAGCTGGGCGATCTGGCCCTGCTCGGGGTCCTGCCGTAGCAGGACCAGCGGCGCAGGCCATCACCGAGGCGGTCCACCGTCAGGGGGCCCTGCGCTTCGACCGGTTCGTGGAACTGGCCCTCTACGGCCCGGGTGGCTTCTTCGTCTCGGACGGCCGGGGGGCGGGACGCCGGGCCGACTTCCTGACCAGCCCCGAGGTCGGCCCCCTCTTCGGGGCGGTGGTGGCCAGGGCCCTCGACGCCGAGTGGTACCGCCTGGGCCGTCCCGACCCCTTCGTCCTGATCGAGGTGGGTGCCGGGCGGGGCGCGCTGGCCCGGGCGGTGTTGGGGGCTGGGCCGGCATGCTCGGTGGCCCTGCGCTACGTGTGCGTGGAGCGATCGGCCCGGTTGCGGTCTGGCATCGAGGTCTTGTTGCCCGTCGAGCCTGCGGCCACGGTGCTGGGCCTGGTCGCCTTCGGCGCCGGCGCCGGCGTTGACGACGGCGACGACGACGTGGTCGTGGCCGGGAGGGGCCCGTCGGTGACCGTGCTCGACGACGTGCCGGCCATGGCGGTGACTGGCATGGTCCTGGCCAACGAGCTTCTCGACAACCTCCCGTTCCGGCTGTTGGAGCGGGGCGACCGAGGTTGGCTCGAGGTGTTCGTCGGCTCGGGCGACGGCGACGACTTCGTCGAGGTCCTGGTCGAGGCGCCGGCGGAGACGGCCGCCATCGCCGACCGCCTCGCCCCCCGGGCCCCGATCGGCGCCCGCATCCCCGTGCAGGCCGTCGCCGGGGAGTGGCTGGCCGGCGCCCTGTCGGTGCTGGCCGCGGGCAGGCTGGTGGTCATCGACTACGCCGACACCACTGCCTCCCTTGCCGCCCGTCCCTGGAGCGACTGGCTCCGCACCTACCGGGGCCAAGGCCGGGGCGGGGCGCCCCTCGACGATCCCGGGGCCCAGGACCTGACGTGCGAGGTGGCCCTCGACCAACTGGCACGGGTGCGGGTCCCCGACGCCGACCGATCCCAGGCCGAGTGGCTGGCTGCCCACGGCATCGAGGAGCTGGTGGCGGCGGCCCGGGCCACATGGCACGAGCGGGCCGGGGTGGGCGACCTGGCCGCCGTGGCCGCCCGCAGCCGGGTGGGGGAGGCCGACGCGCTCTGCGACCCCACCGGCCTGGGCGGCTTCCGGGTCCTCGAGTGGGTCGCCGAGCGGTGACCCCCGCGCCCCCTGCCGATCCCCCTTCCGTTCTGGTGGCGGGAGCGCGGCCATGGCGGCCGCTCCCCGTCACCAGATGCCTCGGGACGCAGGGTCGGGTGGGTACCTCGGAGCCGCCGCCATGAGCACCCGGGCGGCGGCGGCACTGGTGTTCTGCACGTCGGCGGCCGTGCTGGTGCTCGAGATCCTGGCCGGGCGACTGGTGGCGCCCTACGTCGGCGTGTCCATCGAGACCTTCACCGGGGTCATCGGGACCGTTTTGGCCGGCATCGCCCTGGGCAGCGCCGCCGGCGGTCGCCTGGCCGATCAGCGTGACGCCCGGCCGCTGCTCGGCCCCACGGTGGCCCTGGGCGGCGTGCTGGCCCTCGTCTCGCTCCCGGTGGTGTCGGCCGTAGGGCCCACGGTGGCCGGGGGAGGACCGGGGGCCATCGTGGTGCTGGCCGCCACCGCCTTCTTCGCCCCGGCTGCGGTCCTCAGCGCGGTCAGTCCCATGGCGGCCAAGCTCCGCCTCGCCAGCCTGGCCGAGACCGGGGCGGTGGTGGGCGGCCTGTCGGCGGCCGGCACCGCCGGCGCCCTGTTCGGCACCTTCGTCACCGGCTTCTTGTTGGTGGCCACCGTGGCCACCCGGCCCCTGGTGCTCGGCCTCGGCGCCGGCCTGGTCATCGCCGGCGTGGCCCTCTGGTGGCGCCTGGGCGCCCGGCGCCCGGCACCCGGCGCGCTGGCCGCCCTCCTGATCGTCGCCGGCGTGGCCGGCGCTGCGCCCGGTCCCTGCCAGGAGCACACCTCCTACTACTGCGCCCAGGTGGAGGTCGATCCCAGCCGGCCGTCGGGACGCACCCTGGTGCTCGACAACCTCCGTCACAGCTATGTCGACCTGGCCGATCCCACCCACCTCGAGTTCCGCTACGTCCGCCTCTTCGCCGACGCGCTGGACGCCGAGCTGTCGGGCGAGCAGCCGGTCGACGCCTTGCACATCGGGGGCGGCGGCTTCAGCTTCCCTCGTTACCTGGCTGCCACCCGTCCCGGCTCCACCAGCCTGGTGCTCGAGCTCGACGCCGGCCTGGTGGACCTGGCCACCCGACAGTTGGGCCTCGAAACCGGGCCCGACCTCCAGGTGCAGGTGGGCGACGCCCGTACCGCCCTGGCCGAGCTGGGTGACGAGCGCTTCGACGTGGCCGTGGGCGACGCCTTCGGTGGCTTGTCGGTGCCCTGGCACCTGGCCACGGTGGAGGTGGCCGAGGAGCTGGCCCGGGTGCTGCGGCCCGGGGGCGTGTACCTGGCCAACGTGATCGACGGCGGCCCCGACCGCCTGGTGCGGGCCGAGACCGCCACCCTCCAAGAGGCGTTCGCCCACGTCGCGGTCATCGCCCCACCAACGAGCGCCGGCGATGCTCCCGCGAACTACGTCCTGGTGGCTTCGCGGGCACCTCTGGCCATCTCACCGGCCGACGTGGCTTCCGTCGACGGTGTGGTGCTCACCGGCTCCGCCGTGGACGCGTTCGTCGACGGCGCCCGCCCCTTCACCGACGACTTCGCCCCCGCCGACCAGCTCCTCACCCGCCGCTAGGGCGAGGGTAGGGTCGCGCTCATGTCCGCCGAGCGCAGCGACAACCCCGCCATCGAGGTCTACAGCCTCGAGGACCGCACCTTCCCCCCGCCGGTCGGCGTCGCCTGCGACGCGCTGGTCACCGGCAACGAGCTCCACGAGGAGGCCGACGCCGACTACGAGGGGTTCTGGGCCCGCCAGGCCCTCGACCTGCTCACGTGGCGCCAGGAGTGGGACACCATCCTGGAGTGGGAGCTGCCCTACGCCCGCTGGTTCATCGGGGGCACCCTCAACGCCGCCGAGAACTGCGTCGACCGCCACGTAGCCGAGGGCCGGGGCGACAAGGTGGCCTTCCACTGGGAGGGCGAGCCGGGCGACACCCGCACCATCACCTACGCCGACCTCCAGGACGAGGTCTGCCGCTTCGCCAACGTGCTCAAGGGCCTCGGGGTGACCAAGGGCGACCGGGTGGCCATCTACATGCCCATGATTCCCGAGTTGCCCGTGGCCATGCTGGCCTG
>JAHWJI010000071.1 GCA_019348495.1 Actinomycetota bacterium
CCACGTCAGCCGGCAGCGACAGCACCGTGGCCACCTCGGCGACGAACAGCAGAGCCAGGGCGGGACCGACCTGGCGACGGGGTGGGGCGTCACCCGAGCGCAGCGACCCGGCCCCGAGCAGGCCCAGGCCGACGAGGCGGGTGACGAGGACGCTGGGAGCGGCCGCATCGGGTTGCAGGAGCGAGCCGTGGAGGAAGGCGGCCACGCCCACGGCGATGAAGCCGAGGGCGAGGAGGAGCTGGCCCCGGCGCTCCCCCGTCAGCATCTTGGCCCGCACGACGACGCCGAGGCCGGCCACGGCAGCCAGGAACAGCACGAACTCAGCCGCGAAGCCGAGTTGTGCGGACGCCGCGCTCAAGTCTGGTTCCTCACCGCTCTTCGAACGGACATCTCTCTTCCTATCGGCAGGCGCCCCCGCATCCTGAAGGCCTTCTTCTTCTTCTGCTTCTCCTTCTTCTTCGGTCCAATGGGCGGGGAAAGCGGTTCCCCGCCGTGGTCGACCAGCACCAGGAGCGCGTCGGAGAGGTTATCCACCGCACCCCACCGCCGGACGGTCGCCCGCCGGTACGCTCGTGGTCGCGGTGTTCACGCTGTGCACGCTGTTCGTCTGCCTTGCCGTGATCGCCCTCGCCCTGCGCCGGGCGGGCGCCGGATGAACGACGTCGAGCCCACCGGTTCCTCCCCGCCGGGCCGGCCGCGGCGGCTTGCGGCCATCGCCGGCCACGAGGGTGACCCGGGTGTCGCCCGGCAGCTGCTCGGACACCCCGAAGCCCGCACTCGGGCCACGGCCCTCGCCGCCCTGGCTCGCCGGGGCGGCCTCGGGATCGACACCCTGCGCGAGGCGTTGGCCGATCCTTCGCCGATCGTGCGGCGCCGGGCCGTCGTCATGGCCGTGGCCCACCCCGAGGTGTCCCTGGTCGCTCTGCTGGCCGACGTGGACGACACGGTGGTGGAGGCGGCGGCCTACGCCTGCGGCGAGCGGCTCCCGCCCGAGCCCGGCGCAGTGGCCGCCTTGTCGGCGGTGGCCACCGGCCACGGTGACGGTCTGTGCCGGGAGGCGGCGGTGGCCGCCCTCGGAGCGCTCGGCGACCCCGCCGGGCTGCCTGCGGTCCTCGCCGCCACGCGCGATCGGGCCACCGTGCGCCGACGCGCCGTCATCGCTCTCGCCCCCTTCTCCGGCGCCGAGGTCAACGCCGCCCTCGAGCGGGCAAAGGGCGATCGCGACTGGCAGGTGCGCCAAGCGGCCGAGGACATCGACACCGCTACGCAGCCAGATGACCAGCAGCAGTAGCGGTAGCCGAGCGCAGCGTCTTCACATGAACATCGTCTTGAGGTCGTCGTAGGCCTCGATGCAGCGGCCGGCACCCAACACGACGCACTCGAGGGGGGCATCCACCAGATGCACGGGCACGTTGGTCTCCTCGGCGATGCGCTGGTCCAGCCCGCGCAGCATGCCGCCCCCGCCCACCAGGTGGATGCCGTGGTTGATGAGGTCCTGGGCCAGCTCGGGCTGGGCCTGACCGAGGCACGAGACGACCGAGTCGCACACGGCGCCGATCTGGTCGTCGATGGAGGAGCGCACCTCGCCCGGTGACAAGATGACCGTCTTGGGCAGGCCGCTCATGAGGTCGCGTCCCCGCACCTCGGCCTTCACCTCGTCCTTGGCGGGCCACGCCGAGCCGATGGCCACCTTGATGTCCTCGGCCGTCCGCTCCCCCACGGCGATGCCGTACTCCCGCTTGACGTACGACTGGATGGCGTAGTCGAGGTCGAACGAGCCCAGGCGGATGGCCCGCAGGGCGACGATGCCGCCGAGGGAGATCACCGCCGTCTCCGACGTCCCGCCGCCGATGTCGACCACCATGTTGCCGAACGGCTCGTTGACCGGGAGCCCGGCGCCGATGGCGGCAGCCATGGGCTGGCCGATGAGCTGGGCGTCGGCTGCCCCGGCCCGTCGGGCGGCCTCGGTGACCGCCCGGCGCTCCACCTCGGTGATGGCCGAGGGGACGCAGATGACCACCCGGGGGCGGTTGAAGCGGCTGACCCCCGCCCGGTTGAGCAGGAGGCGGATCATGCGTTGGGTGACGTCGAAATCGGTGATGGCGCCCTTGCGCAGAGGGCGCACGGCCTGGATGTAGCCGGGGGTGCGCCCGATCATCTGCCACGCCTCGTGGCCCATGGCCAACACGTCACCGGTCTTGACGTTGAGGGCGATGACGGACGGCTCGTTGAGGACGATGCCCTGTCCCTTGGCGTAGACCAGGGTGTTGGCCGTGCCCAGGTCGATGGCGAGGTCGCGAGCCACTGGCTCCTCAGCGCCGCCGCTCGCGTCGCCGGGGGCCCGAGTCGGCGTCGCCCGGGCGTTCGGGGGCGAGCGCCTCCATCTCCCGGCTGAAGTCGTCGATTCCCTGGTACAGCGACGTGGGTTGGCGGTGGTGGAGCCACAAGATGACCGAGCCGATCACGCTCACGGCCAGGGCGGCGAGCAGGAAGATCAGGCCGCTCACGACGCCGATCCCGTCGGGGTGGCGGGCACGGGCACCCAGTCATGGCCGCCGACCCAGGTCTCCTTCTTCCAGATGGGCACCGACTCCTTGAGGGTGTCGATGCAGAAGCGGGCGCCGTCGAAGGCGACACCCCGGTGAGGCGCACCCGCAGCCACGACCACGGCCGCCTCTTCCACCTGTAACAGGCCGATGCGGTGCAACAGCGCCAGGCGGCCGAGGTCGGGCCAACGCTCGCGTGCGGCGGCGGCCACCGCCCTCAGCCGGGAGTCCACCTGCTCGGCATAGGCCTCGTACTCCAGGGTGGAGACGCCGGGGCGACCGTCGGCGTGATCTCGAACGGTGCCTGTGAAGACCACCACAGCCCCGCAGTCGGGCCGCACGACCCACTGGGACACCGCCGCGACCGGCAGCGGATCGGCGCACAGGGCGGTCCAGGTGTCGGCGGAGGGCGGACGCATCCCCTCATGCTAATTGCCGCGGAAGATACTGCCGGGCCGAACTCACACCGCCGCCCGTCCCGTCCCCAACCCCGGCGGCCACGGTTACCCTGGCGGGGTGGTCGACCGCATCGACCTGGCCGACCTGGCTGCTGCCGCCGGCGCGTGCCGGGCGTGTGATCTGTGGGAGCGGGCGTCGCAGACCGTGTTCGGTGCCGGACCGGCGACCGCCACGGTGATGCTCGTGGGCGAGCAGCCCGGCGACGTGGAAGACCGTGAGGGTGCGCCCTTCGTCGGTCCTGCCGGCCGGCTGCTCGATCAGGCGCTCGAGGCTGCCGGCATCGCTCGCGAGCGGACCTACGTGACCAACGTCGTCAAGCACTTCAAGTGGACGCCGCGAGGCAAGCGGCGGCTGCACCAGAGCCCCAACGCGGCGGAGCAGGCCGCCTGCCGCCCCTGGTTGGACGCCGAGCTGGCGGCTGTGCAGCCCGAGGTGCTCGTGGCGCTCGGGGCCACGGCAGCCAAGGCGCTCCTCGGCCGTGACTTCCGGGTCAGCCGGGACCGGGGACGCTTCGTCGACTCACCCCTGGCGCCCCGGGTGATGGCCACCGTGCACCCGTCGAGCATCCTGCGCACCGACGACGACCGACGGACAGCAGCCCTGCAGGGACTCGTCGACGACTTGGCGGTGGTGGCTGCCGTGGTGGCGTGAAGGTCACCACGGTCATCGCCGCCCGCCCCTCGCAGGTGTGGCCGCACCTGGCCGATCTCTCCTCCCACGTCGAGTGGATGGCCGACGCCGACGCCATCCGCTTCACCTCGCGGCAACGACAGGGGGTCGGCACCAGCTTGGAGTGCGACACCAGGGTGGGCCCGCTCCGGCTGACCGATCACATGGAGGTCACCGAGTGGGAGGAGGGGCGTCTCATCGGCGTGCGTCACCACGGCCTGGTGACCGGCACCGGCCGCTTCACCATCGAGCCCCTCGACCGGGGCGAGGCCACCCGCTTCACCTGGGAAGAGGAGCTGGCCCTGCCCTGGCGCCTGGCCTCTCCGGTGCTGGGCACCATCTGGCGCCGCAACCTCTCCCGCCTGAAGGCCCGGGTCGAGTCCGGCACCACTTCGCGCTGAGGACCCGCCGAGGTCAGCGGACGGGGGCGAGCCAGACCACCCCGAGGGGGGGCAGGGTGAGGACGACCGAGTGGTCCTCACCGTGCCAGGGACGGGCTTCGGCTTCGAGGACCGGGCCCACGTCGGTGCCACTGCCGGCGAAGCAGGTGGCATCGGTGTTGAGCAGGACCTCCCAGGAGCCAGCGAGGGGTAGACCCACCCGGTAGCCGAAACGGGGCACGGGGGTGAGGTTGGCCAGGCAGGACACGGGGCGACCGCCCACGTCACCCACCGGGACCCGCAGGAACGAATAGCAGCTCTGTTCGGCGTCGTTGGCGTCGATCCAACGGAACCCGGCCGGGTCGAAGTCACCGCTCCACAGGGCCGGCTCGCTGCGGTGCAGCCGGTTGAGCTCGCGCACCAGCGCCTGCACCCCGGCGTGGCCGGGATCCTCCAGCAGGTGCCAGTCGAGGCTGCGGTCGTGGGCCCACTCCCGCCCCTGGGCCAGCTCGCATCCCATGAAGAGCAGCTGCTTGCCCGGGTGGCCCCACATCCAGCCGTAGAGCGCCCGCAGGTTGGCCAGCTGCTGCCAGGCGTCGCCCGGCATCTTGGCCAGCAGCGATCCCTTGCCGTGCACCACCTCGTCGTGGGACAGGGGCAGCACGAAGTTCTCGGTGAAGGCGTACAGCAGGCCGAAGGTGAGCTGGTGGTGGTGGAAGCGCCGGTGGATGGGGTCGTTGGAGAAGTACTCGAGCGTGTCGTGCATCCAGCCCATGTTCCACTTGTGGCCGAAGCCGAGGCCCCCCACGTAGACGGGACGGCTCACGCCGGGCCACGCCGTCGACTCCTCGGCGATGGTGAGCACGCCGGGGTGGCGCCCGTGCATGAAGGTGTTGAACTCCTGGAGAAACGAGACCGCCTCCAGGTTCTCCCGGCCGCCGTGGCGGTTGGGGACCCACTCGTCGGCCTTGCGGGAGTAGTCCAGGTACAGCATGGAGGCCACGGCATCGACCCGCAGGCCGTCGATGTGGAGCTCCTCCACCCAGTACTGGCCGCTGGCGGCGAGGAAGCTGCGGACCTCGCTGCGCCCGAAGTTGGGCACCAGGGTGCCCCAGTCCGGGTGCTCGCCCTGACGGGGATCGGCGTGCTCGTAGAGGGCGGTCCCGTCGAAGCGGGCCAGGGCGAAGGCGTCCTTGGGGAAGTGTGCCGGCACCCAGTCGACGATCACGCCGATGCCCCGGGCGTGGAAGGCGTCCACCAGGGCCCGGAAGTCGTCGGGGGTCCCGAAGCGGGAGGTGGGGGCGAAGTAGCCCGTCACCTGGTAGCCCCAGGAGGGATCGTAGGGGTGCTCGGCCACCGGCAGCAGCTCGACGTGGGTGAAGCCCTGCTCGGCCACGTAGTCGACCAACTCGACGGCCAGCTCCCTGTAGGTGAGGGAGCGGTCGCCGTCCTCGGGCACCTTGCGCCAGGACCCCAGATGTACCTCGTAGACCGACAGCGGCTGGTGCAGGGGGTCGGTCGAGCGCCGGGCCTCGAGCCACTCGGCGTCGCCCCACTCGTAGCTGGACTCGTTCACCACGCTGGCCGTGGCCGGGGGGAGCTCGGTGGCGAAGGCCAGGGGATCGGCCTTGAGCACCAGGTCGCCGTCCTGGGTGAGCAGCTCGAACTTGTAGCGGGCGCCCGCACCGACGCCGGGGACGAACAGCTCCCACACCCCCGACGACCCCAGGGAGCGCATGGGGTGCAGCCGCCCGTCCCAACCGTTGAAGTCGCCGACCACCCGCACCGCCCGGGCCGACGGCGCCCACACCGCGAAGGAGGTACCGGACACGCCCTGGTGGGTGCGGACGTGGGCTCCCAGCGCGTCCCAGAGGCGCTCGTGGCGGCCCTCGCCGATGAGGTGGAGGTCGACATCGCCCAACGTGGGCCAGAACCGGTAGGGGTCGTCCACGGCGAAGGTCTGGCCGTCGGGGTAGGCCACCTCGAGGCGGTACGGGGCCACCTCCCCCCCTGGCACCTCGGCGGCGAACACCCCGCCGGGGTGCACCTGCTCCATGGCCTGGCGGGCGCCGTCGTCGAACACCATCGTCATGGCGCTGGCGTCGGGGCGGTAGCCCCTGACCACCGTGGAGGCCCGCTTGCCCTTCGAGGTGTGGGGCCCGAGCACCCGGTGGGGATCCCCGTGCTCGCCGGCCACCAACCGGTCGAGCTCGACGTCGGGCTGGCGGGGGACGGTGGTCATGGCGTGGCCTCCAAGAGGCGATGGATGGCGGTGCGGGGGATGTCGACCCACTCGGGTCGGTGTGACTGCTCGTAGCCGACCTCGTAGACGGCCTTGTCGAGCTCGAAGGCGGCCTGGACCAGTCGGCGGTCGCCGTCGACGGCGGGCAGCACGGCGTTCACGCCCTCGGTGCCCAGGTAGCCGGCGACGAAGGAAACCCGGTTGCGGTGCTCCCAGGCGTCGGCCAGGTCCACCAGCTCCTCGTCGGCGTCGGCGCCCCACTCCCTCAGCGCCACTTGGGCCGCGTAGTGGAACGAGCGCACCAGGCCGGCGACGTCTCGCAGCGGCGAGGTGGGCCGGCGCCGCTCCTCCAGGGGACGGTCGGGCTCGCCTTCGAAGTCGAGCACGTACCAGCCGATGTCGGTGCGCATGACCTGGCCGAGGTGGTAGTCGCCGTGCACCCGCACCGCCGGGCCCGGATCGCCGATGATGCGGAGGCGCTGGTAGAGCTGGTGCACCCGCGCGGTGTCGATGCCCTCGAGGTGCACCCGGGCGAGCTGGGCCTCCATGTCGTCGGCCCAGACCTCGGGTTGGCCGGGCACGGCTCCGAACGCCCGGGCCAGCCCCAGGTGCATCTCGGCGGTGACGGTGCCCAGACGGCTGGCGTCGTAGGCGAAGTCCCCGCCGGCTTCCGCAGGTGGGCAGCGGCGGTCGTAGAGGTCGCGCAACGACAATAGGGCCAGGGAGAAGCCGTCGGTCCCCCCGATGAGGAAGCGGTTGACCAGCGCGTAGTCGAAGTCGTCCTCCCGCCACTCGGCCACGGGATCGGCCACATTGGAGAAGCCCACCTCGACCAGGGCGCGCGTCACCTCGGCGTCGGGGTTGGGGCCCTGCGCCAGGCGGCGGAACAGCTTCATGATGAGGCGCTCGTCGAACACCACCGACGTGTTCGACTGGTCGGCACCGAGGTAACGGGCTCGCTCCACCTCTTCCTCGGGGGCCATGTGGTGCAACAGGGCCACGGCGAGATCGGGATCGATGGCCGCGTCGTAGGCGAGCACAGTGCCCCGATCGGTGGCCAGCTCGCCGACGATGGCCTCGGGCTTGCCCTCGAGGAACACCTCCCGGCTGCCCACGGGGCGAAGCCCGAGCACCACCTGGTAGGTGGCGACCTCGGCATCGCCGTGGGCCCAGGCCCTGGCGTCGACCAGGACCTGCAGCAGCGTCGGCCACGAGCCGTCGCGCAAGGTGCGCACCGACGACAGGGTCACGTCGGCGGCCTCGGCCTCGCCCCCGGCGAACCACCGTTGGCGGGGTAGGTACTCGGCCAGGGCCGTGACCAGCGCCGCCTGGTCGATCATCGCCCGTCCACCAGTTGGAACCAGTAGAAGCCGAAGGGGGCCAGGGTCACCAGGTAGGGCAGGTCGCCGATGGGCGGGAACGCCACCCGCCCCAGCAGCTCGTGGGGTACCCACCCCTCGTAGTGGGCCAGGCGCAGCTCCACCGGTTGGGCGAAGCGGCTCAGGTTGTTGACGCACATGACGACGTCCTGCTCCCCGCTGTCGGGATCGGTCCACTCCCGCACGAACGCCAAGGCACAGGGGTTCTCGGCCGAGAGCACCTCGAAGCTCCCGATGCCGAACAGGGGGTGGTGCCTGCGGACCTCGAGCATGCGCTTGACCCAGTACAACAGCGAGCTCTGGTCACGGATGTTGGCCTCCACGTTGACTGCTTGGTACCCGTAGACAGGGTCCATCAAGGGCGGCAGGTACAGCCGGGCGAAATCCGCCTGGGAGAACCCGGCGTTGCGGTCGGGCGACCACTGCATGGGGGTTCGTACACCGTCGCGATCACCGAGGTAGATGTTGTCGCCCATGGCGATCTCGTCGCCGTAGTACATGATGGGTGACCCCGGCAGGCTGAACAGCAGGGCGTGCAACAGCTCGGCCACTCGACGGTCGTTGTCGATCAGGGGAGCGAGACGTCGGCGGATCCCCACGTTGCGCTTCATCCGGGGGTCCTTGGCGTACTCCCTGTACATGTAGTCCCGCTCCTCGTCGGTGACCATCTCGAGGGTCAGCTCGTCGTGGTTGCGCAAGAAGATGCCCCACTGGCAACCATCGGGGATGGCCGGGGTCTGGCCCAGGATCTCGGTGATGGGGTAGCGCTGCTCTCGGCGCAGGGCCATGAACATGCGGGGCATGAGCGGGAAGTGAAAGCACATGTGGCACTCGTCGCCGGCGCCGAAGTAGTCGACGACGTCCGCCGGCCACTGGTTGGCCTCGGCCAGCAGCACCCGGCCGGGGTAGATCGAGTCGACCTCCTTGCGCACGCGACGGAGGTACTCATGGGTCTCGGCCAGGTTCTCTCCGTTGGTGCCGTCACGCTCGTACAGATAGGGCACTGCGTCCAGGCGGAAGCCGTCGAGGCCGATGTCGAGCCAGTAGCGGACGACGTCGAGCATGGCCTCGCCCACCTCTGGAGTGTCGTAGTTGAGGTCGGGCTGGTGGTGGAAGAAGCGGTGCCAGTAGTACTGGCCCCGGTGGGTGTCGTAGGTCCAGTTCGACGGCTCGCTGTCGACGAAGATGACCCGGGCCTCGGGCCAACGCTGGTCGTCGTCGTTCCAGACGTACCAGTCGGCCCGGGGGTTGGTGCGGCTCTGGCGGGACTCGGCGAACCAGGGGTGGGCGTCGCTGGTGTGGTTCATGACCAGGTCGGCGATGACGCGGATGCCGCGCTCGTGCGCGGCGGCGATGAACGAGCGGACGTCGTCCATCGTCCCGTAGTCCTCGTGGACGCCGTAGAAGTCGCCGATGTCATAGCCGCCGTCGCGCATGGGTGACTGGTAGAACGGCAGGAGCCAGAGGCAGTCGACGCCCAGCCACTCGACGTAGTCGAGCTTCTGGGTGAGGCCCCGCAGGTCCCCCACGCCGTCGTGGTTGCCGTCGTTGAACCCCTGGAGCACCACCTCGTAGAACACCGCCGTCTGGAACCACCGGCTGTCGGGCCTGAGCCCGGCGCTGCCCGAGGGGACGCCCCTGAAGCCGGGAGGGGGGTTGCTCATGCCCGACGGGAGCTGCGCAGGTGCAGGACGTGGCCGGGCTGCTCGGCCGGATCGAGGCGGACGTAGGGGCGGGCACCTCGCCAGGTGAAGCTGGCCCCGGTGAGCTCGTCGTAGGCCTCGAAGGCCTCTTCGTAGGCCAGCCCGAGCGCAGCGAGGTCGAGGCTGAGGGTGTCCTCCTGGACCTGGTCGGGATCGAGGTTGACCACGCACA
>JAHWJI010000072.1 GCA_019348495.1 Actinomycetota bacterium
ACAACAGGATGCCCAGCTTGTAGATGCCGGTGGGGTGGAACTGAAAGAACTCCATGTCCTGGAGCGGGATGCCTCTTCGGTAGAGCAGGCCGGGACCGTCGCCGGTGAGGGCGTGGGCGTTGGAGGTGACCTTGAACATCTTGCCGAAGCCGCCGGTGGCGAACAGCAGACCCTTGGTGGCGAAGACGTGGAGGTCGCCGGTGGCCAGCTCGTAGGCGACGACGGCCGCCACCCGACCGTCGACCAGGGCGACGTCGAGGGCCATGAACTCGTCGAAGAAGGTGACGCCGCGCTTGACGCACTGTTGGTAGAGCGTCTGGAGGATCATGTGCCCGGTACGGTCGGCCGAGTAGCAGGCCCGGCGCACCGGGGCTTCGCCGTGGTTGCGGGTGTGACCGCCGAAGCGGCGCTGGTCGATGCGACCGTCGGGCGTGCGGTTGAACGGAAGGCCGTAGTGCTCCAGCTCGATGACGGCGTCGACGGCCTCTGCGCACATGATGCGCGCCGCCGTCTGGTCGACGAGGTAGTCGCCTCCTTTGATCGTGTCGAAGGTGTGCCATTCCGCCGAGTCCTCCTCCACGTTGGCCAGCGCCGCGCACATCCCGCCCTGGGCTGCGCCGGTGTGGGAGCGGGTGGGGTGCAGCTTGGACAGCACCGCCACCCGGCACCTGCCCGCCGCCTCGATGGCCGCTCGCAGCCCGGCGCCGCCGGCCCCCACGATGACGGCGTCGTAGCGGTGGTGGTGGACGTGCACCGCCCCAGTGTTCCAGGCCCGTGGGAGGATGAAGAGGCGAGACCGGCTCCAGCATCGAATCTCCCGGCTGGCCCCCGACCACCTGGCCGAGGTCTGCCAGGCGTACCGCTTCGCCGCCGGATGCTGAACGACTCGACCGGCGCGGCCCACGACGACCGTTGCGCCGCGGCGTCGCTCCTGCCGACGTGAGGTCGCCGGCGGCTCGAGAGGTGGGGGCCAGAACGGGTGGGGTGGGGCCAGAACGGGATGGGGCGGTCAGGACGGGCGGATGGCCGCCTCGTAGCGGTTGGTGGCCTCCACTCCCTCGGCCTGCATGCGCAGGTCGAGGACCAGGTTCCCCACAGGGGCGTCGACCTCGGGGACGACGAACTGAATGGTGTTCACCCGGACGCAGCCGTCGGCTGCCACGTCGCCCCGCCAGCCCCAGTGGTGCTCGTCACCGGGCCAGGACAGCCGGGCCTCCACCACGGTGGCGCCGAGCGCTACCCGCAGGTCGCTGATCACGTGCACGTCGAGGGCGAGGTGATCACCCGGCGCCACGGTCGCCGGGAGGCGCTCGGCCACCACGATGACCGGCCGGCAGGCGTCGACCAGGGCGTGGTAGCCGGCCTTGGGCGTGGTCCGGTGGTCGAGCACGGCCCAGGTCACGCCCGGGTGCCCGTCGGCGAAGGTGAACAGGCAGAAGCCACCGCTGGGGTGGTACTTGAGCCGGCGAAGGGTCTCGACGTGGTGCTTGACGACGGTGGCCTGGTAGGCCTGGGTGGCGGCGCGCCACTCCTCGAAGGTGGTGAAGTCGGCGGGCGGCACGTAGCGGTCGAAGCGGGTCTTCTGGAGGTTGTGGCGCTGGGCCAGGCGGGCCCAGTCGAGGTCGGGCCAGCGCTCGGGTTCGCAGAAGTCCACCTCACCCGAGGGCACGGCTTGGGCCCCGAACTCGCTCACGAAGCGGGCCAGGCGGGGCAAGGCCCGGCACAGGCCGGGGAACTGGCGCTCGTGGCCGTAGTACCAACCGAGATAGACGTGGGTGTCGCCACCACCGGAGCCCGGGCGGGGGAGCATGCCCGAGTGCGCCACCACCGCCCGGGTGCCGTCGGCCTCGGTGAGCACCTTTCGCAGGGAGCGGTCGAGCACGCTCTTGTTCCAGCTGGGCAGCTCCTGCATGGCGGCGAAGCGGGCGACGAGGCGGACCATGTCGGCACGGGAGCGGACGCCCTCCATGCTGGCCTCCAGGGCCAGGGGCTCGTTGTGGGCGCACCACAAGGCGACCGAGGGGTGGTGGCCGATCAGGTCGACGGCCGCCTCGGTCTGGCGTATGGCCCGGCGGCGCACGGTCCGGGCGTAGCCCCACTGGAGGGGGAGGTCCTGCCAGAGCAGCATCCCCAACTCGTCGGCCGCCTCGTAGAGCTCCGGGCGGTTGATGTGGGCGTGCAGGCGCACCAGGTCCAGGCCGGTGTCGCGGGCCAGGAGCATCTGGGCTCGCAGCTCCTCGCCCGTCGCCTCGCCCAGGGCCATGGGCGCCGGCCCCTGGTTGGCGCCCTTCAGGAAGAGCCGCTCCCCGTTGACCCAGAGCTTCCAGTCGTCCCAGTGCAACGAGCGCAGTCCCACCTGGCGCTCGACGGCGTGGCTGACCCGTCCGTCGACGACGACCTCGATGCGCACCGTGTGCAGGGGCTGGTCGCCGAGCGCATGGGGCCACCACCGCTGCGGGTCGGCGATGTCGACGGTCCAGTCGAACAGGTTGGGACCCTCGGCCAAGAGGTGCTCGGTCACGCGCTCGGCGCCGGCGACCGTGGTACGCAGCTCGATGCTGCAGGCCCGGTCGCTGTTGAGCTCGGTGCCGATGCCCACGCTCGCCCGGTCGACCTCGGCCGAGGTGCAGCGCACCCGCACCCGGTTCAGGCGGACCGGGCCGGTGTGCTCCAGGCGCACCCCGCGCCAGATGCCTCCGGGGTTCCAATCGGGGTCCAGGCAGTCCCAGTGCTGGAACACCCCGGTGAGGTTGCGCTTGGCGGTGAGGTCGGTCTCGGGTGCGCACGTCACCTCCACCCCGAGGAGGTGCTCGTCGCGCGCCCGGGCCGCCGCCGTCACATCGAAGGCGTGGGGCACGAAGTAACCCTCGGTGTCGCCCACGTAGTCGCCGTCGAGCCAGACGTCGCCCTGGTAGAACAGCCCGTCGAGCACCAACCAGGCCCGGGCGTCGGCGTCGGGCCGGGGGGACTCGAAGCGGCGCCGGTAGAGCAGGGGACCGTCGCTGCCGGCGAAGGCCTCGTGCGAGCGCCAGTGGCCGGGGACGTTGATGTGGTGCCAGGCCACCGTGGTGTCGTCGAGCTCGGGGAGGCTGAAGGTCCGACGCAGGTCGTCGTCGCCCTGAGCCGCCCGCCACGCCCCCCCCAGGTCCAGGGCGGGTAGCGGTTCCATCGGGTGACCGTACCCGAAATGGCCGATGTCGCCCGCGCCTCGTGGTGCGAGGGGCACCGGTACCGTGGATCGGATGTCGTCGCGCCCTGCAACCCTCGGCCAGCTCCGGGCATCTCCTTGGCGCTCCACGCCGGTCAAGGAGGAGATCAGGCGCAACGCCGTAGCTCGCATCACCGCCGGCCAGCCCCTGGTCAGCGGCCTGTTGGGCTACGACGACACCGTCCTGCCCCAGCTCGAGAACGCCCTACTGGCCGGCCACGACATCATCCTCCTGGGCGAGCGGGGCCAGGCCAAGACCCGGCTCATCCGCAGCCTCGTCGGCCTCCTCGACGAGTGGCTGCCCATCGTGGCCGGCTCGGAGATCAACGATGACCCCTTCGCCCCGGTGTCGCGCCACGGCCGCGACCTGGTGGCCGACAAGGGTGACGACACACCCCTCGAGTGGGTGCACCGCGACACCCGCTTCGGCGAGAAGCTGGCCACGCCCGACACCGCCATCGCCGACCTCATCGGCGAGGTCGATCCCATCAAGGTGGCCGAGGGCCGCTACCTGGCCGACGAGTCGACGCTGCACTACGGCTTGGTGCCGCGCACCAACCGGGGCATCTTCGCCATCAACGAGCTGCCCGACCTGGCCGAGCGCATCCAGGTGGGCCTGCTCAACGTGCTCGAGGAGCGGGACGTGCAGGTGCGGGGCTACAAGGTGCGCCTGCCTCTCGACGTCATGCTGGTGGCCTCGGCCAACCCCGAGGACTACACCAACCGGGGCCGCATCATCACCCCGCTCAAGGATCGCTTCGGCGCCCAGATCCGTACCCACTACCCGGCCGACGTGGAGACCGAGATGGCCATCGCCGATCAGGAGGCGCTGCCCTTCGCCGTCGACGGCCGCCAGGTCAGCGTGCCCGACGAGATGGCCGAGGTGGTGGCCACGGTGTCGCACCTGGCCCGCTCCAGCCCGCATGTCAACCAGCGCTCGGGTGTGTCGGTGCGCCTCACCGTGGCCAACCGGGAGACCCTGGTGGCCAACGCCGCCCGCCGGGCGTTGCGCCTGGGTGAGCCCGAGGTGGTGCCCCGGGTGAGCGACCTGGGCGCGCTGGCTGCTTCCACCACCGGCAAGATCGAGATCGAGACCCTCGAGGAGGGTCGTGACCAGGTGGTGGTCGACAACCTGTTCTCCACCGCCGTGCTGCGGGTGTTCCGGGCCCGCGTCGAGTCGGGCACGGTGCGCGACCTGGTGGCGGCCTTCGACGACGGCCGGGTCGTGCACACCGGCGACGACGTCGCCTCGTCGGCCTACGTCGAGCTGATGGCGGAGCTGCCGGCCCTTCGCGCCGCGGTCAGCGCCATGGGCGACGGGGAGAGCCCGGCCAAGGTGGCCTCGAGCGTCGAGTTCCTCCTCGAGGGCCTGCACCTGTCCAAGCGGCTCAACAAGGAGTCGGCAGCCGACGGCCGGG
Source organism: Actinomycetota bacterium (assembly GCA_019348495.1). Taxonomy (GTDB): domain Bacteria; phylum Actinomycetota; class Acidimicrobiia; order Acidimicrobiales; family CADCSY01; genus JADDRA01. The sequence goes on from JAHWJI010000072.1 coordinate 4,627, forward strand.
CCGTCTACCGCTCCCGCGGCCGGTGACGGGGTTTCGCTACTCCCGCTGGGACGGGACGCAGCCGGGCCTCGACCTTGACGCCGACGCGCTCATGGCCGAGCTGGCCGACGACCTGACCCACCACGGCGACGCCAACGCCGCCCTGCGCCGGATGCTCCAGGAGGGCTTCCGGGACCGGGCCGGCCAGCGGGTGCAGGGGATGCGCGAGCTGCTGGAGCGGTTGCGCCGGCAGCGGCGGGAACGACTGGCGCAGCGTGACCTGGGTGGTGTCTACGAGGACATCGCCGAGCGCCTCCGGGAGGTGGTGGACATCGAACGGGCCGGCATCGACGCCCTGGAAGAGGCGGCCCGCGCCTCGGGCGACCAGCGCCGCCAAGAGGTGGTGGGCGAGGCCACGGCCGAGCGACGGCTGCACCTCGATCTGTTGCCCCCCGACCTGGCCGGCCAGGTGCGGGAGCTGTCCGACTACGACTTCGCCTCGCCCGAGGCCCGGGAGCGCTTCGAGACCCTGGTCGAGGAGCTGCGGGCCCAGGTGGCCCAGTCGTGGTTCAACCAGATGGCCGGGGCCATGGGCAACGTCTCGCCCGAGGAGCTGGCCCGCACCAAGGACATGCTGGCCGAGCTCAACGCCATGCTCGAGCAGCGGGCCGCCGGCGAGGAGCCCGACTTCACCGGCTTCATGAGGCGCTACGGCGACATGTTCCCCGAGAACCCGCAGAGCCTCGACGAGCTGCTGGAGGTCATGGCCCGGCGCATGGCCGCCATGCAGGCCATGCTCAACTCGTTGTCTGCCGAGCAGCGGGCGCAGCTCCAGGGCCTGTCCGACCAGCTCCTGTCCGACATGGACCTGCGCTGGCAGATGGACCAGCTCGGGGCCAACCTGCGGGCCGCCTTCCCCGACGCCGGTTGGGAGCGAAGCTACGACTTCAGGGGCAGCGACCCGCTCTCGTGGGGTGAGGCGGGCGAGGTGTTGGAGGAGCTGGGTGACCTCGACCAGCTCGAGCGGCTCATGGGCAGCGCGTCGGCCCCCGGGGCCCTGGCCGAGGTCGACCTGGAGCGGGCCGCGGCCCTGTTGGGCGACGACGCCGCCGAGAGCCTGGAGCGCATGGGCGAGGTGGCCCGGATGCTGACCGAGGCCGGCTTCATCGAACAGCGGGAGGGTCGCTACGAGCTGACCCCCCGGGCCATCCGTCGCATCGGCGCCCACGCCCTCTCGGAGCTGTTCGCCCGCTCGAGTGCCGACACTGTCGGCCGTCACCAGGCACCCCGGGTGGGTGCCGGCCACGAGCTGGCCCACCAGTCGAAGGCCTACGAGTTCGGCGACCCGTTCAACCTCGACATCCACCGCACCGTGCGCAACGCCCTCCGACGGGGGGGCCAGGGGACGCCGGTGCGTCTCGACCCCGACGACTTCGAGGTGGAGCAGACCGAGCTGACCACCCGGGCGGCCACCGTCGTCATGCTCGACGTGTCGCTGTCGATGGCCATGCGCGACAACTTCCTGGCGGCCAAGAAGGTGGCCATGGCCCTGCACGCCCTCATCTCGGGCCAGTTCCCGGGCGACTACCTGGGCATGGTCAGCTTCGGCAAGCTGGCCCGGGAGCTGCGCCCCGAGCAGCTTCCCGAGGTGTCGTGGGACTTCGACTACGGCACCAACATGCAACACGGGCTTGCGCTGTCGCGGCGGATGCTCGCTCGCCAGTCGGGCTCCAAGCAGGTGGTCATGATCACCGACGGCGAGCCCACCGCCCACTTCCAGGCGGGGATGGCCGAGCCCTACTTCAACTACCCGCCCGTGCCCGAGACGGTCGACGCCACCTTGGCGGAGGTCAACCGTTGCACCCGGGAGGGCATCCGCATCAACGTCTTCATGCTCGACGCCACCGACTACCTGCGTGACTTCGTCGAGCAGCTCACCCGGCTCAACCGGGGCCGGGCCTTCTTCACCACCCCCGAGACGCTGGGCGACTACGTGCTCGTCGACTTCCTCGACCAGCGCCGCTCCCTCGGTCGCCGAGGTGGCAGCGGGGGCCGGCGCTCGGCCTGAGCTCGGAGCCCGCCGGCGTCCCCGCCCGTGGTCGGCGGGCCTAGGTACGACGGCGAGGCCGGGGCGACCAGTGCACGATGGCCGCCGGGGTGGAGCGCAGCGGCGGGCGCAGGACGTTCCCGTCGGCCACCAGCCATCCCGAGAGCAGCCCACGCAGCTCACGGCGGACCTCGGCGGTGTCGGGTAGCAGCAGGGCTTCCCGGTACGAGCGGGCCGCCGCGGCCACGCTGTTGTGGCGGGTGCGTACAGCCACCTCGACCACCTCCACGTCGGCTCGGATCCCCACCTCGGCGAGCACGGCTACCGCGTCGAGGTAGGTGGGACCGGGTTGGCGCGGCTTGCCGTGGAAGTGCCGCCAGAACGGGTCCGAGAAGGCGTCGGCCGACAGCGCCGAGAGGTAGACGTAGGCGTCACCGCGGCACGCGGCATCGAGCTTGGCCAAGAAGCCGGCGGCGTCGTCGACGAGGGGAAGCACGTAGGAGCACAAGACGACGTCGGCGGGGCCGACCTCGACCTCCTCCCACCGGCCGGTGACGGTCGTGACGTTGGCCAATCCCGCCTGCCGGCTGGCGCGTCGCAGCAGGGACCCCATGACCGGGCTGGCGTCCACGGCCACCACCTCGGCCACCCTCGGTGCCAGGGCCAGGGCGAAGCGGCCGGGGCCGGCACCCACGTCGAGCACGGTGGTGCTCGAGCGGGCCACCCGACGGATGCGGGCCAGGAGGGGGTCACGGGCCCCGCTGCCTGCCGTTCGGGCGGCGAAACGGCGAGCTCGGGAGTCCCAGTAGCTCGCTCCCACCGCCCCGCCGTCGGGCACCAGGCGGTCCATCTCGGCCCGCCGGGCCCGCACCAGACGGCGCCAGCGTCTCGAGGCCCCTTCCCCGCCGCGCAGGAGCGGGGACGTCAAGGTCGCTCCATGCCGTATTCTCCACGACCATCGAGACCGAAAGCGAGGCCGTGCTGGTGGCTGATGGCGCTGGGTCGAAGAAGGGTGCCGGTCTGTCGGCCCCGTCCAGGACCGGAGGTGTGTGGTGAGGGCATTTCAGCGCGTCATGGCGTTCGTCTCGTTGGGGGTGCTCGCCTTGGCCATCCTCTTCGCCCTGTTGCCCTTCACCTTCGCCGACACCGTGCGCTGCGGGCCGGCGCTACTGGGCTCCGAACCCCGCGCCGGCACCCCCCGCGTGGGTCTGGTCGAGCCCGAGCGCGACTGCGAGCGCACGGGTCGCAGCCGGCTGGCCACGTCGGGCTTCCTCGCCATCCTCGCCGTGGTGACCGGGGCCGGCGTGAGTCAGGTCCAAGAGCCCGGGAAGGACTGCCGGGCCGGCAACCACGGCGACTGCCACGGGGGTTGGCCGGCGATGGTGGGCCTCAACCGCTTCGCCTGCAAGTGCTCCTGCCATCCGACGAGCTGAGCCGACCCGTCTCCTACGGTCAGGGCCCGTCGGTCACCGCCACGGCGTAGCGGCTCCCGTCGGTGCCGATGTCGAGGCGGTAGGTGCCACCCGCGTCGACCACGCGCTCCCCCTGACCCTGGGCCTGAATGGTCTCGACCAGCTCGCCGGAGGCGTTGAGCACCTCGATGGTGACGCTGCCCTCGGGGACGTCCCAGCGGATCTTCCAGTCGTCACCCACGGTGAAGTCGTCGGTGGATCGGTCGCTGTTCCCCTGGTAGCTGCCGGTGAAGATGCCGTTGCCCACGACCGTCTGGCCCCCGCTGCGGCTGCTGCTGCGGGTCGTCGTGGTCGTCGAGACCGACGAGGTCGTGGAGCTCGAAGAGGCGGACGGATCGGCATCGTCCGAGGTGGTGGAGGTGGTAGGTGTGGCGGCTGCGTCGGTCGGCTCCTGGTCGTCGCTGTCGGCCGCCAGCCACGCCAGGGTGGCGCCGGCGGCGCCGAGGAGCAGGGCCAGAACGGCGACGACGGCCACCTGCCCCGATCGCCACCCCGAGGCCCGTGCGGGTTTGACAGCGTCGGGCGCCGGGGTCATCGGCTGGGTGTGGCCGACGGGAGTTGCCATCGTGGGGTCGTTGTCGGGGTCCGCCATAGCACTCGACCGTACCGCCGGTCTACCGTGGCAGGGAGTCGACCTGAGGAGGAACGGTGAGCGACCCGATGTTTCCCGAAGATCGAGTGGTCCGAGAGGAGCGTGTGGTCGAGCGAGGTCCTGCACCGGCCCGAGGCCGGCGCACGATCATCGAGCGCCGCGGCGCCGGTGGCCCCGGCTTCGGCATGAACCCCATCGGAGCCGTCATCGCCGCCGTCCTGGTCATCTTCATCCTGGTGCTGATCTTCGGCTTCTTGGTCTGACGACGCCCGCTGGAGCACCGGCGCCGGCCGCTAGAGTCACGTTCCGGGCGGCGTGGCCGAGTGGTTGAGGCAAGGGCCTGCAAAGCCCTGTACCCGGGTTCGATTCCCGGCGCCGCCTCCATATAGAAGTGCTGGTCAGAGGTGGTTTACCAGCTTATCGCCGCTTCCACCTTCGGTCCCGTGACGCCGCCAGGACACGGAAAAGACACAGGAAGTCGCGGTGAGGACTCAGCGGGCGCGCTTCTTGGCCGCTCGTGTCGGTTTCGTCGGCGGCGACGCGGCCGGAGCCACCGGGTGCTGTTTGAGGGTGTCGAGGACGTCTTCGAGGAAGAAGTGGAACTTTCGGCTCCCCGGCAACCGACTCGCCG
>JAHWJI010000073.1 GCA_019348495.1 Actinomycetota bacterium
CTTGGTTCGCTCGCAGCGTCGCTCACAGTGTGTCAGCGCCCCCGTCGGGCCTGTCCGCGCGGCCCCTGGTGGCGCACGTTCTCCTGGGCGTCCTGCGTGGCCTGCCACTTGTCGTAGGCGTCCACGATGTCGCCGACCAGCTTGTGTCGAACCACGTCGTGGCTGTTCAGCACCGAGAAGTGCACGTCCTCGACGCCGTCGAGCCCCGGACCAAGGGACCCGGTGGCGGCGGCATCTTCCCCGGCTTCCTGGGTCCGCCCGTCCCCCAGGGACGGGGCGCCACCCATGTGCTGCGGGGCGTGGCCGTGGTCGCCGCCGGCTACCTCCCCCGGGCCCAAGAGGCGCTGGTCGAGATGTCGGGCCCCACCGCCGCCCTCTCGCCTCTGGGGGCCACCCACAACCTGGTGGTGGAGTTCACCCCGGCCGCCGATGCCCCCTGGGAGGACGTCGACGTCGCCCTGCGCCGGGGTCTGCTCACCCTGGCCGCCCACCTGGCCGAGACCGCCCTCGACGTCGAGGCCCACGAGGTGGAGCACCTGGTCCCGCCCCGCCATGACCTCGACGACGGGCTCCCGCGGGTGGCGGCCGTCGTCAACTTGCAGACGCAGGGCACGTTCAAAGACGTCTTCGTCTACGGCCGCAGCTACGCCGGCAACCTGCCCACCCTCCTCGATCCGGCCGAGCTCGACGACGGTGCCGTGGTCAGCGGCCAGTTCGGCCACCCCTCGCTCAAGAACCCGACGTACATGCACCAGAACAACCCTGTGGTGGCCGCCTTGCGGGCACGCGACGGCGCCGACCTGCACTTCGCCGGGGTGGTCATCTGCCCCGAGCCGGTCGACCAGGACAGCAAGGCCGCCATGGCCGCCCACACCGCCCGCCTGTGCGCCCTGGCCGGCTTCGACGCCGCCCTCATCACCAAGGAAGGGGGGGGCAACGCCGACGCCGACATCGCCCTCAAGATGGACGCCCTGGAGGACCAGGGCATCACCGCCGTGGGCCTGTTCGCCGAGATGCCCGGCCCCGACGGCACCGGCCCCTCCATCGTCGTCCCCCCGACCCGGGCCACCGCCATGGTCAGCACCGGTAACTACGATGACCGCCTCGTGCTCCCGGCCGTCGACCTCGCCCTGGGTGGTGCCACCGTCGACCTCGTCGATCGTCCCGCCACCGACGAGTTGGAGCTGCCCACCGCGGTGATCTACTGCGCGCTCAGCCCCCTCGGCTGGGGCCGGCTGCGCTGCGAGGACGCGGCATGAGGTACACGGGTCCTGTCAGGCGGGAACCCCTTCCCGACCTCCCTCCGGTCGGCCGGGGCCTGTCCCACCTGCCACCCGTTCCGCCGCCGAGGAGGGGAACGGGCCTGCGGCCCGTGGTGACGACATGACGAGAGTCGTCCACTACATCAACCAGTTCTTCGCCGGCCAGGGGGGCGAGGACGCCGCCTCCAGCCCCCCGCAGCGCCAGGATGGCGCCGTGGGGCCCGGCCGTCGGTTGGGCCAACTGCTCGGGCCCGACTTCGAGGTGGTGGCCACCGTCCACTGCGGTGACGACGACGCCAGTGGCCGGCCCGAGGCCATCGAGGAGGTATTGGCCCTGGTCCGGCAGTGCGATCCCGACCTGCTGGTCATCGGCCCGGCCTTCACCAGTGGCCGCTACGGGCTGGCCTGCGCCCGACTGGCCGGCGCCGCCGCCAGTGCCGGGGTCCCGGTGGTGGCCGCCATGCACCCCGACAACCCCGGCGTGGAGGAGGCGGGCACGGCGCCGGTGGTGGCCAGCGGGCAGGTGGCCCGGGAGATGGGACCCTCGCTCGAGCGCCTGGCCGCCGCCGCCCGGGTGGTGGCCGAAGGTCGCCCCCTCACCAAGGCCGACGGCCTCATCGCCGGCGCCCGGCGCCTGGTGGGACTGGTCGACGAGCCGGCTGCCGTGCGGGCCGTCGACCTGGTGCTGGCCCGCCTGGCCGGCGACCGCCAGGCCACCGAGGTCCCCCTCCCCCGCTTCGACCAGGTCACCCCTGCGGCCCCGGTCGACGACGTGACCCAAGCCACGGTGGCGCTGGTCACCGAAGGGGGCCTGGTGCCCGACGACAACCCCGACCGGCTCGAGTCGGCCCGGGCCACCCGGTGGCTGCGCTACCCACTGGAAGGGGTGGAGGCCCTGGGCTCGGGCGACTACCGCTCGGTCCACGGCGGGTTCTCCACCGTGTGGGCCAACGAGGACCCGCACCGGATCCTTCCCCTTGACGTGGCCCAGGACCTCGAGGCCGAGGGGGCCATCGGTGCCCTGCACGGCGCCTACCTGGTGACCACCGGCAACGGCACCTCGGTGGGCAACGCACGGCGCTTCGGGACGGAGTGGGCCGCCGACCTGCGCCGCTCCGGCGCCCGGGCCGCCATCCTCACGGCGACGTGAGGGACCGGCACGCGTTGCGGGGCAACGCTGGCCAAGGAACTGGAGCGGGCCGGCATCGCCACCGCTCTTCTGTGCAACCTGGTGTCGATCGCCCTGCGAGTGGGCGCACCCCGTATCGTGCCCACCAGGGGGATCCCCTATCCTACGGGGGACCCGTCCCTCGCCCCGGCCGAGGAACGGGCGTGGCGGCGCCGGCTCGTCGAGCAGGCCCTGCACGCGGTGTCCACGGCCGTGAAGGAACCGACGGTGTTCGAGCTGGAGGCCAGCACCCATGGCTGATGTGATCACGAAGGGGCCGGTCGTCACCGCCGCCAGCCAGGTGCTGGCCCATGTCCCGAGTCTGGCCCGCCACGGCTCGAAGCCGTCCCGGGAGCTATCCAAGAACCCGGAGGTGGCGGCCAAGTTCCTGGCGTCGCTACGCAGCTTCGACCAGGCCGTGGCCTACGCACCCCACCAGTCCTACGTGGGTGCGCTGCACCCTCGCCAGCTCCCGGCCCGCCCGTGGACGGACGCCGGCGACGGCCGGGCGTCGCGCTTCGTGGCCGGTGGCGAGCTCATGCCCGAGCACGAGTTCCTCGGCCTGCTGGCCGTCCTCGACGGCGCCGGCCTGTTCACCGTGGGCGAGAGCCTGGCCGACCGGGCCATCGACTCCCTGGCCCGCCACCCCCTGGCCAAGCACCTCGGCCTCGACCTCCTCGACAAGGCCCGGGGCGACGCCGAGGCCATGGCCGCGGCCAAGGGCGGTCTCGCCGTCCACGCCGGCAGCGAAGCCGTGGCCGCGGCCATGCGGGCCGGCGACGAGGCCGACCCGTCGCTCACCGCCGAGGTGTTGCTGGAGAACCTCACCACCAAGGCCACCGCCACCCTGGCCCTGCTGCGCCTGCTGGTCGACCACGACATCGACCCGGCCTCGATCGACTACGTCGTGGGCTGTGGCGAGGAGGCCATCGGCGACCGCTATCAACGGGGCGGGGGCAACCTGGCCAAGGCCGTGGCCGAGTCGGCCGGCTGCACCGAGGCGTCGGGGTGCGACGTCAAGGACTTCTGCGCGGCGCCGGTCCCGGCCATGGTGATCGCCGCCAGCCTGGTCAGCGCCGGGGTGTTCGAACGGGTGGCGGTCGTCGCCGGCGGCAGCATGGCCAAGCTGGGCATGAAGTTCCAAGGACATCTCAAGCACGACCTCCCGGTGCTGGAGGACGTGCTCGGAGGGGCCGCCGCGCTGGTCCAGGCCGACGACGGCGCCTCGCCCCGGATCCGCCTCGACTCGGTGGGTCGCCACCGGGTGGCTGCCGGTGGCGCGGCCGCCCAGATCATGGAGGCGCTGGCCGTCGAACCCCTCGAGCGCCTGGGTCTGGCCACCACCGACGTCGACGACTTCGCCACCGAGCTGCACAACCCCGAGATCACCGAGCCCCAGGGGTCGGGCAACGTCCCCGAGCGCAACTACAAGACGCTCGCCGCCCTGGCCGCCCGCCGGGGCGACATCGAGCGGGACGCCATCGCCGCCTTCGTCGAGCAACGGGGCATGCCCGGCTTCGCCCCCACCCAGGGCCACCTGGCCTCGTCGCTGTGCTACCTGCCCCACGCCCTGGACCGCCTGACCACCGGCGACGCCCGTCGGGTGATGCTGCTGGCCAAGGGCAGCCTCTTCCTGGGGCGGATGTCGCAGCTGTCCGACGGGATGAGCGTGGTGCTGGAGCGCAACCCGGCACGCTAGACAGGTCCCGGTCACAAGCTCAGTTGGTCTCACGAAAGGAAGGCAACGCTCATGTTGAAAGATCGCCAGGTCATCGCCCTCGGCGAGCGCGACGGGATCTCCGGGCCGGCCATCGCCGCCTGCGCGGAGGCAGCCGGCGCCTCGGTGGCCTTCGTGGCCACCGAGTGCTTCGTTTGAACCGCCGCAGGAGCCATGGACCTGGACAGCCAGGAGCAGATCCTCAAGCTGTCGGAGCGCCACGGACCATCGTCGCTGGTGGTCATCATCGGCGCTCCCGATCCGGAGGCAGCCGAGATCACCGCCGAGACGGTGACCAGCGGTGATCCCTCCTACGCAGGTGTCTTGGCCGGGACCCAGTTGGGTCTCGACGTGTACCACATCCTCGAAGACGAGATCCGCTCGGAGGTCCCCGACGAGGTCTGGGAAGACCAGATCGGGATCATGACCGACGTGCTCGACGGGTCGGCCCTGGGCTCGGCGGTGGCCGCCATGCGGGCCCAGGCCGTGGGCGCTTCCGGCGACGGAGACGACTGAGCCCGCCAGGAGCCTCACCCCTCGTCCTGCCGGCGTGCCCGCTCGGCGGGGCTGACGACGACGACCTGCTCGAGACCTTCCTGGCGTGGGTGGCGGCGGCGGGCATGGCGCTGTACCCGGCCCAGGAGGAGGCGGTGCTGGAGGCCTTCGCCGGCAACAACGTCATCGTCAGCACCCCCACCGGCTCGGGCAAGTCGTTGGTGGCCCTGGCCGCCCACGTCGCCGCCCTGGGCCGGGGCCGGCGCAGCGTCTACACCGCCCCCATCAAGGCGCTGGTGAGCGAGAAGTTCTTCGCCCTGTGCCGCCAGCTCGGTTCGGACCGGGTGGGCATGCTCACCGGCGACGCCAGCGTCAACCCCGGGGCCCCGGTGCTGTGCTGCACGGCCGAGATCCTGGCCAACCTGGCCCTGCGCCAGGGTGCAGACGCCGACGTCGACCAGGTGATCATGGACGAGTTCCACTTCTACGCCGATCCCGACCGGGGCTGGGCCTGGCAGGTCCCCCTGCTCACGCTGCCCCAGGCCCAGTTCCTGCTCATGTCGGCGACCCTGGGCGACGTCAGGCGCTTCGAAGCCGACCTCAGCGCCCGCACCGGGCGCCCCACCACGGTGGTGCGCAGCACCGATCGGCCCGTCCCCCTCGACTTCGAGTACCGCCACACCCCGCTGCACGAGTCGATCGACGAGCTGCTGGCCACGGGGCGGGCCCCGGTCTACGTGGTCCACTTCACCCAGGCCGCCGCCGTGGAGCGGGCCCAGTCGCTGATGAGCGTCAACGTGTGCACCCGGCAGGAGAAGGACGCGCTGGCGGCGGCCCTGGGGGACTTCCGCTTCAGCGCCGGCTTCGGGCGCTACCTCTCCCGCTACGTCCGCCACGGCATCGGCGTCCACCACGCCGGCATGCTCCCCAAGTACCGGCTGCTGGTGGAGAAGCTGGCCCAGGAGGGCCACCTCAAGGTGGTGTGCGGCACCGACACGCTCGGGGTGGGCATCAACGTGCCCATCCGCACGGTGGTGTTCACCCAGCTGTGCAAGTACGACGGCACCCGGACCCGACTGCTCAGCGCCCGGGAGTTCCACCAGATCGCCGGGCGGGCCGGGCGGGCCGGCTACGACGTGGCCGGCACGGTGTGGGCCCAGGCGCCCGAGCACGTCATCGACAACGAGCGGGCCCTGGCCAAGGCCGACGACCGGGGCAAGAAGCGCCGCAAGGTGGTGCGCAGCAAGGCCCCGGAGCGGGGTTTCGTGCCCTGGAACGAGGACACCTTCACCCGCCTGACCACAGCCGAACCGGAGTCGCTCGCCTCCAGCTTCGCCGTCTCCCACGCCATGGTGCTCAACGTGTTGGACCGTGAGCGCGGCGGGGTGGCCGCCGGCCGGCGCCTGCTGCTCGACAACCACGAGCCCCGGTCCGCACAGCGCCGTCACGTCCGCCGGGCCGTGGCCATCACCCGTTCCCTGCTGGCCGCGGGCGTGGTGCAGCGGGTGGGCACCGACAGGGAGGTCGACCTGCGGGTCGACGCCGAGCTGCAGTCGGACTTCTCCTTGAACCAACCGCTGTCGCCCTTCGTGCTCCACGCCCTCGACCACCTCGACCGGGACTCGCCCAGCTACGCCCTCGACGTGCTCAGCCTGGTGGAGGCCACCCTCGAGAACCCCACGGTGGTGCTGGCGGCGCAGCTGTCCAAGCTCAAGAGCGAGACCATCGCCGCCCTCAAGGCCCAGGGAGTGGAGTACGAGGAGCGCATGGCCATCCTCGACACCCTCGAGCACCCCAAGCCCCTGCGCGAGCTCACCTACGGCCTCTTCGACGACTACCGGCTGGTGCAGCCCTGGGTGGAGGACCACAACATCAGGCCCAAGTCGGTGGCGCGGGACCTCTACCAGCTGGCCATGACCTTCGCCGACTACATCGACCACTACGGCCTGGCCCGCTCCGAGGGCCTGGTGCTGCGCTACCTGGGCGACGCCTACAAGGGCCTGGTCCAGACCGTGCCCGAGGAGGCCAAGACCGACGACGTGTTCGACCTGGCCGAGTGGCTGGGCGAGACCGTGCGCCAGGTCGACTCCAGCCTGCTCGACGAGTGGGAGCTGCTGCGAGCAGGCGTGGTAGCCGTCCCCGCCACCGAGCCCACGACGGCCCTGCCCGGTCCTCCCCCCGGCGTGACCGCCAACCCCCGGGCCTTTCGGGTCATGGTCCGCAACGAGCTGTTCCGGCTGGTGGAGCAGCTGGCCCTACGCGCCTACGGACGCCTGGCCGAGCTCGGCTACGGGGACGGGCCCGGTTGGGAGGCGGCCCTGACGCCCTACTGGGAGCGCCACCCCACCATGGGCACCGGCGCGTCCGCCCGCTCTCCGGCGCTGTTCCAGGTGGACGAGCGTGGCGACCACTGGCGGGTGCGCCAGGTGCTCGACGACCCCGGCGAGGACCACGACTGGGCCATCCACGCCCGGGTCGATCTGGCTGCCTCCGACGTGGCCGGCACCCCGGTGGTCGAGGTCCTCGGCGTGTCCGACGAACCGCCTGGCGCCATCGACTGGACAGGATCTGTGCCTCCGGCCCGGTCGGGTGCACAGCTTGCGTAGCACTGCTACCCGAGGGCCATGGCCTCCGCCTCATCGCCGGCGGCAGCCAGGGCGGTGAGCAGGACCTGCTTCGCCCGTTTGCGATGACGGACGGGGACCACCCGCTCGGCCACCACCTCGGTGCGGCTCTGGGTGATCCCATCCCGGCCGAAGAAGCGCCGACGGACCCGGCCCAGGACCACCACCTCCTCGTCGACGGTGAAGTCGGCGGCCGAGGCCGGCGCTTGCATCCAGGCCACGGGAACGGTCTCCGCCCGCTGGCCGGGACGGGCGACGGTGACTTCGTAGCTGACCAACTGGTCGCCCGAGGCCAGCTGGCGTTGCTCTGGGGGCCGGGAAAGGCGGCCCCGGATGATGACGACGTTCATGGCGCTTCCCTTCACTGCTGCAGGATCGTGCCCAGGATCGGCTGGGGGAAGCTGGCGCTCAGGCTACCGAGGCCATGGGACAGCCCCGGGGCCGCGTCGCCGCCGTCGCCGGTGACCCCGTACCCTTACCGACACCGGTGGCGTTGACCGAACCGGTTCGCCGCCGACCCATTAGGCTCACTTGCCCCCCGTGGAAGCCAAGACCCCAGCCGCCAGACGACCGCTGTCGTTCGGTGTCACCTTTCCCTCGGTGCTGGCGGCCGCCCAGGCGGACGCCCCATGGGCGTATCAGCGGCTGTTCGAGTGGCTGGGCCGGCCGGTGGCGGGATACCTGCGCGGGCAGGGCTCCGACGACCCTGACGGGCTGGCCAACGACGTCTTCCTCCGGGCCTTCACCAACCTCCGGGGCTTCGAGGGCGACGAGGAGAGGTTCCGGTCGTGGGTGTTCACCATCGCCCACAACCTCCTGAGCGACGAGCGCCGCCGTCGTCGCCGTCGCCCTACCATCGCCGACAAGCCTGTGGCCGACGGGGTGGGCGCCCTCTCCACCGAATCCGAAGCCTTGATCCGCCTGGGGGCGGAGCGGGTGAACGCCCTGCTCGACGAGTTGGCCCCTGACCAACGCGACGTGCTGCTGCTGCGCATCGTGGCCGACCTCACGGTGGACCAGACGGCCCTGGCCCTGGGCAAGACCTCCGGAGCGGTCAAGCAGCTCCAGCGACGGGGCCTCCAAACCCTGAGGCGGCGCCTCCCCGGGCCTGAAGGCGGCAACGGGCATACCCTTTCGGCTCCCTCTGGCGTTGACCTCCCGTGATGGGCCCTGTACCTCGCGCTGACGACTCGGACCTGGTCACCGACCTGGCCGTCGACGACCAGCTCCGTGCCTTCGTCGACGAGGTGCGCTCGTCCTACGCCTTTGGCCCGCCGCCCGAGACCGGGGCTCGGCTGGCCACCGTCCTGGCCAGGGGACTGGCCGGCGAAGTGGCCTCCGACCAGCACCCTGGCGCCGTCCCCTCCCCGGTCGAGCCTCGATCACGCCAACCGCTGGCCGATCGGGTGCAGGACTGGCGGATCCGCCTGGGCCTGGGGGCCGCCGTGGCCGGCTTGACCTTCTTCGGCACCGGCGCCGCCGGGGCGCTGCCGGGACCCGTGCAGTCCGTCTTCGAGCGCACCGTCGAGGTCGTCGGCATAGACCTTCCCGAAGCAGCCCGAACGCCCCGGCCTGCGCCCGCGCCTGCGCCTGGCGGGGACGCCCCGACGGTCTCGCCGAGCGGTCGCTCCGAGGGCGAACGCCCCAGCCCCTCACCAGCCGAGTCACCGCAACAGGAGGGTGCACGGCGTGGCGGAGGCGGGAACAGCCCGTTCGACACAGGCACGAACCCGCCGCCCCGGGCCGACACGCCCAGCGAAGCCGGCACCCCGGGCCAAGCGGACAGCCGTAGGCGCGGGGATGCCCGCCCCAACCCGCCGGAGGGTGCTCCTGCACCGGCTGCACCGGGGCTTTCCCGCCGGCCCGGTTCCGGGCCACCGCCGGGAGTCCCCGACGCCGACGACGGTGAGGACGAGGGACGGGGGCAGCCCGGTGGGCCCCGGGGCGCACTGGGAGCCAG
>JAHWJI010000074.1 GCA_019348495.1 Actinomycetota bacterium
GTCGTGTAACCGCCGTCGACCACGGTCAGTCCATCGAGGGCCGATGAAACCGTTCCCGACCACCCGGGGTCGAGATAGGGGGGGACGCCGTCGGGGACACCGACCGGGTAGGAGCCGGTGAACATGTGATGCACGAAGTAATTGGTGGAGACGGGAACCTCGGTGAGGGTGTGCTCGGCCAACGTCCGGAAGTGGTGGGCGAAGCTGGGATTTTCGACGTGCTGGAAGAAGGCGGGGTGGTAGGCCTTGCGGAACACGGCGCGGTTCAGCAGCACGCCGAACATCAGCCGCCAGCGGCGGGTGTCCCATTCCCGCTCGTAGAACCGGCGCTGCTCCTCGAGCGTCTGGCACCCGAGCATCCGCCGGATGCGGCTCGGCGGGTGGATGAACAGCCGTACGGAGGAGATGACGGCGCCGATGAAGCGCTCGGTGACGCCGGCATTGAGCACGCCCCGCTCGATCCAGCCGGGATGGGCATCGAAGCACTCGCGGGCAGCGGGACCGAGTTGCCGCTTCAGCCGGTCGTAGCAAGCGCGGCGGTCGGCCGCCGGCATGGGTGCCCCGCCCAGGAACGAGGTCGCCTGCACCGTTCCCAACTCGCTCACGGCTGTTGCCTTGAGCTCGACCAGGGAGCTCTGGACGGGGTTCAGGTCGACTGCCGCAACCTGGCCGGCCCCGGCGGCGAGCAGGGAAAGGGCGGTGCAGCCGCCCGATCCGACCACCACCAGCGTGCGGTCGGGGGCGGGAGCAAGCGCCTCGATCTCCAGCAAGGGGTCCTCGCGCACCTGGGCGAAGTACAGGCGGTCGGGGCGGGCGTCTGGCAGGGTGAGTCGCTCCGCCACCCCTATCTTGTACCACGGCACCCCCGTACACTTCGCTCATGGGGCGGCGGCCATGACCTCCCGTGAGCTGGTCCGCAGCTTGCTCCACTCGGGCGAGGCGGCCGTCACCGACCGGGTTGCCGTCGCCACCCGCGTTGGGGACCGGTGGGACAACCTCACCTACGCCGGGCTCGACCGGCGGTCCTCGGCCACGGCGGCCGGGTTGGCCGCCGCCGGGGTGCGGTCGGGCGACCGCGTGGCCCTGCTGGCCGAGCCTGGGAACGAGTGGATCACGGGGCTGCTCGGCATCTGGCGGCGGGGCGCCGTCGCCGTGCTCCTGGACGCCTCGCTGACCGCCGACGAGCTGGTGCCACTGTGCCGGCGGTCGGAGCTGGCCGCCGGCCTCGTGTCCGCCACGCTCGCCGGGCGCTGGGACAGCTCCACCCCGGTGGTCGACCTCGCGGGTGATGAGGCCTCCTCTCCAGGCGCCGGCGCGGAGGCGGAGCGGCGCCTGGACGACCCAGCCGTGATCGTGTGGACGTCGGGCACCACCGGCAGGCCCAAGGGCGTGACGCTCTCCTTCGCCAACCTGGACTACGTGGTCTCCCGGGCGAGCCAGATCCAGGGCCTCGGACCGGACGCTCGTTGGCTCTCGGTCCTGCCGCCCAACCATCTGCTCGAACTGTGCTGCGGGCGACTGCCGGCCTTGGCGGCGGGCTCGACCACGTTCGTGGTGCGCACGGTGGTGCCTCACGAGCTGGCGTCGATCATGCGGGAGACACGGGTGACCCAGATGGTGGTGGTGCCCCTGGTCCTGCGCCTGTTGAAGCGCCACATCGAGTCCGCGGCCCGCAAGCCGGGCGCCGCCGGTGCCTACCTGCGGACGGCCACGCGCCTGGCCGATGGCCCGGTGCGATCGACCGCCCAGCGGAGGCTCCTCTTCGCCCCCGTCCATCGCCGCCTGGGAGGGCACCTCCGGTCGTTCTACTGCGGAGGAGCGCCGGTGGAGGCGGAGGTCGTGACGTTCTTCCATCGGCTCGGGATCGAGGTGTTCCAAGGCTACGGCCTCACCGAGACGTCCCCCGTCGTCTCCATGAACAGCCCGGGACACAACCGCCCCGGGTCCGTGGGCCGGCCGCTTCCGAGCACCGAGGTTCGCATCTCGGACGAAGGCGAGATCCTCGTTCGGGGGCCGGGCGTCATGCTCGGGTACTGGAACGACGACGAGGCCACGGCCGAGGCCGTCGACGTTGACGGCTGGCTGCACACCGGCGATCTCGGTCGTGTGGACCCGGACGGCTACCTGTTCGTCACCGGTCGCGTCAAGAGCCTGATCGTGCTCGACAGCGGGAAGAAGGTGCAGCCAGAGGAGGTGGAGGAGGCGCTGGCGCGCAGCCCTCGCTTCACCGAGGTGTGCGTGGTGGGATGGCACGCTCACACGAGTGAAGACGGCGCCGGACCGGCTGAGCGTGCCCGGGCGGGAGAGCAGGTCTGCGCGGTCGTCGTGCCGTCGGAGCCGATGTCGGTGCAGGAAGCAGAGGAGGAAGTCCACCGGCTCACGGCCGGGCTCAGCGGTTTCAAACGACCGACCGTGATCCGGCTCCACGACGGCGAGCTGCCCAAGACCCCCAAGCGTTCGCCCCGGCGCGCCGAGGTGGTGCGCATGCTCGGCCACGTCGGGACCCCACCGTGAGCGCCGTCCCTTGCTACATCGACCACTTCGGCACCGCCATGGGCAGCCTGAAATACGGCGTCGAGGAGAGCGCGGCCGCCGGGCGCATGCACAATGCCGCCGACGCGTTCCTCCAGTCGGGCTTTCGCTGGCACCACATCTGCGCCGACGGCGAGACCGCTTATGACCTGGCGCGGGAGGCGGTGCGGTCCATCGGCGGCGTACTGGGCGAGCCGGACGCCGTGATCTACGCCACGTGCATCCCCGCCAACGCCAACCTGGGCGACCCGAGTCGGTTCGCCGAGACGGCCGACGTCAAGCACCTGATGGACTTCCCGGCGAGCCGCCTGCAGGCCGAGCTCGGCCTCGACCGGGCGTTCGTGGTCGGCATCGGCCAGCAGGCCTGCACGAGCATGCTGGGGTCACTGCGGCTGGCCCAGGGCCTCATCGCTGCCGACGCATCCGTGTCGAGGGTGCTGTGCGTGAGCGCCGATCGCTTCCCCCCTGGCGCCGCCTACGAGCAGGCGTACAGCCTCATCTCCGACGGCGCCGCCGCCTGCGTCGTGTCACGGGAGCCGGCGGCCTACCGGCTGGTGGCGTGCCACCAGATCACCAACGGGGCCATGGTGATGGCGGACGACGACGAGACCGTGGCCTCCTACTTCTCCTACACCCATCGCCTGGTCACCGAGCTGTTGGAGAAGGCCGGCGTCGCCATCGACGACATCGACTGGGTCGTGCCCCAGAACACCGACGCCAAGGCCTGGCAGATCCTGTGCCGCCTCCTGGGGATCAACCACGAACGAGTGTGTGCGCCCACGTTGGCCGACGTGGCCCACATGATCAGCGGGGACAACATCGTCAACCTCGCTGCTCTCCACGAACGGGGCGTGGTGCAGCCCGGTGAGCGCCTGCTGCTGACCATGGCCGGCTACGGCATGAACTGGCAGGGCGTCGTCCTGGAGAAGACGTGACGGCAGGCGGCATGGAGGCGCTCGCCGAGACCGTCCGCCGGCTGAGCGCGTCGTCGCGGCGTACGTATCAGAATCCCTACGAAGCCATTGCCTGGCCGGACGACCTCGACCGCCGGCAATGGTTCACCAGTCCCCAGTTCGTGTCGCTGTACGGGACGCCGGCGTGGGAGAGCCTCGACGACGACCGGCGCAAGGAGCTCAGCTTCTGGGAGGCGGTCAACTTCTACAGCCTCAACATCCACGGCGAGAAGGCGCTCATGGAGGGGCTGGCCCACCGGCTCTACCAGCCGGGCATGGAGGCCGTGGCCGAGTACCTCCACCACTTTCTCGACGAGGAGAACAAGCACAGCGTGTGGTTCGGCACGTTCTGCACCCGCTACGCCGGCAAGGTCTATCCCGACCGCAAGGTCGTGTTCCCCCGGGACCACGCCGAGGGGGAGGCCGACTTCCTCTTCTTCGCCAAGGTGTCGATCTTCGAGGAGATCGTCGACCGCTACAACGTGGCCATGGGCCGCGACGACGCCCTGGTCCCGGTCGCCCGCCAGATCAACGCCAACCACCACGCCGAGGAGGCTCGCCATCTCGTCTTCGGGCGCCGCATCGTCCAAGAGCTGTGGCGAGAGTGGTCGGGCCGCTGGCCAGACGAGGTCGTCGACGGCATTCGCAGCTATCTCACCGCCTACGTGGAGGCCACGTGGAGGGAGTACTACAACCCCGACGTCTACCGCGACGCCGGCTTCTCCGATCCGTGGAAACTCGCCCGGGAGGCGTGGGACCACCCCGCCACCCAAGGCCACCGGGCGGCCATCAACCGCTCCTGCCTGCGGCCGCTGAGACAGGTCGGTGCCTTGGAGGCCCCGTGACCGAGCCGGACGTGCGCGAGGCGCTGCGGTCGTGGATCGCGGAACGTAATCCGGAGCTGCCTCCGGGTGAGCCCGCTGACGACACCCGCCTGATCGAGCGCAGGTACCTCACGTCCCTCCAGGTGGCTGACCTGCTGCTGTTCGTCGAGGAACTCCGTCAGCAGCCGATCGATCCCGCTTCCCTGCGGCCCGGCGTCTTCCGCAGCATCGACGCCATCCATTCGGCGTTCTTCTCATGATCGATGCGCCCGGGCTCCGGTGGGTGCCCAACGGCCAGTCGGTGCTCTCCGGCCCCCTTCTGGGGCTGGCCGAACGGCTCGACGACCGGTTCCTGTCCCTGGCCGGCCGGTGGGACGCCGCCGACCACCGCTTCCCGACGTTCCTCGCCGCCACCGTCCTGGAGCGCATCGACTGGTTCCGGTCGTTCCCCCAGCTCGCCACCTTCCCCGTCTCGCTGGACCCGGACGAGGCAAACCTCAGCTCCTTCACGGCGGGCCAGCCCGTGGACGGCGACGGCCGGGTGCGACCCACGAGGTTCGCTCCCATCCGCGACGTGCTCACCCCGGCCGCGTGCTACCACCTGTACGACCATTACCAGGGCCGGGCCTTCGACCGCCCCCGCTACTTCACCACCCGCAACACCTGCTTCCGTCGCGAGGACCACTACGTCCCGCTGGAGCGCCAGTGGAGCTTCGCCATGCGTGAGATCGTCTGCATGGGAACAGCCGCCGAGACCCGGGCCTTCATCGACGAGGCCACGGCCGACATCGATCGCCTGGTGGCCGGCATCGGACTCCCGGTGCGGTGGGCGCACGCCAGCGACCCGTTCTTCCGACCGTCCGAGAACCCCCAGTACCTAATGCAGCAGGTCGACCCCACCAAGGAGGAGCTGCTGTTCGACGATCGCCTGGCCATCGCCTCCACCAACCTGCACCACGACCACTTCGGGCGCGCCTTCGACATCCGGCGGGACGGGGAGCCGGTCCGCACTGCGTGCATCGCCTTCGGGATCGAGCGGTGGGTGGCGGCGTTCCTGCACCACTACGGGACCGAGGGACCGTGGCCGGCGCTGTAGTCCTGGTGACGGGCGCCGGTGGCTACGTCGGCGGTCTGGTGGCCCGGCGGTACCGGGAGGCGGGCCACGAAGTGCTGGCCCACGGCCGGGAGGCGGGCGACCTGTCGAGGCCTGACCCGTTTTCCGGCGTCACCGCCGAGCAGCGCCGGCGCATCACCCACATCGTCCACTCGGCGGCGATCACCCGCTTCGACGTGGGCCGGGAGGCAGCCCAGGCCGTCAACGTCGACGGCGTCGAGAAGGTGGTGGGCCTGGCCCGCGGCTGCCCCCGACTTGAGAGCCTGGGCATCCTCAGCACCGTGTACTCCACGGGCCTGCGTGGCGGCCCCATCACCGAGCAGCTCTACGACGGGGACGCAGGGTTCGCCAACGACTACGAGTGGTCGAAGTGGGCCGCCGAGCAACAGGTGGCCGAGGCCGGCCGTGACCTGCCGTGGCGGATCCTGCGGGTCGCCACCGTCGTCGCCGACGACGAGTCCGGCGCGGTCACCCAGCACAACGCGTTCCACGAGACGCTCAAGCTGTGGTTCAACGGGCTGCTCCCCCTCGTGCCCGGAGACGCCGGGGCCCGACTGTACCTGGTGACCGGAGACTTCGTCGCCGACGCGGTCGTCCGGGTGCTGGAGCGGGGCGTTCCCACTGGGGTGTACCACCTGGCCCACGCCGCAGCCGACTCCCTCACCCTGGGGGAAGCGATCAACGTGGTCTCCGACGCGTTCGAGGCCGTCGAGATCTACCGACGCCGGCGGGTGCCACGTCCCCTGCTCGGCGACCGGGAGACGTTCGACATGTTGGCCAGCGGCGTCGACGCCTTCGGGGGCGGGATGGTGCGCCAGTCGCTGCGATCGGTGGTTCCCTTCGCCCGGCAGCTGTTCGTCGACAAGGAGCTGGACAACGCCGAACTGCGGAAGGTGCTCGGCGACACCTACCGTCCGCCCAACCCCACGACACTCGTGCAGCGGACGTGCGAGTGGCTGGTGGCCACCAAGTGGGGACGCCATGCGGTGGCGTGACGTGGGGCGGCACCTGTCGATCCGGTTGGGTGTCGCCGTGCAGGTGCACGCGGTCAGCCGACCGGTGGCGGTGGCCGACCTGTCACCGGGTGAACGGGCCCAGCTCCCCAGCGCTGCTCGTCGACAGCAGGAGTGGCTATTGGGCCGGGCCGCCCTGAAGAAGCTGATGGACGGCGGTGACACATCAGGGGTCCGCTTCCCCGACCGGTGCCTCTCGCTCACCCACGCCGCCGGGCGGGCGGTGGCCGCCTCGTGTCGTGGTGGCCAGGCCGGACTCGGCGTCGACTACGAGGGCTGGCACACCGTCGATCCCCGCACGGCGCGGTTCTTCTTGCAGGAGCACGAGCGTGACGGTGCCGACCTGCTGAGGCTGTGGACCGTCAAGGAGGCGCTCTACAAGGCCACGCCGGACAACGGCCAGGTGGCGTTCCTCGATTACGGGGTGTTGCGTCCAGAGGCCTTGTACGGTGCGGCGGTCGACCGGGCCGGGCGGGACTTCCGGTACGCGAGCGCCCCGGTCGGATCCGGATGGCTGACGGTGGCGGTGTGTCATGGCCCTGGCTGATGACGAGCGGTGGCTCCTGAGCTACTACCGCACCTCGGAGATCAACGGCTCACTGTTCTTCGGGCGCCTGGCCCGCGCCCTCAAGCCGAGCCCGATCCAGCACGACCTGACCAAGCACTTCGCCGACGAGGCGCAGCACGCCTGGTACTGGACGGACTGCCTCAACCGGCTGGGCACTCGTCCCGTCAAGCTGTCCGAGGCCTACCAGGACCAGTACCTGGAGGCCGTCGGCCTGCCTGCCAACCTCATGGAGATCATGGCCATCACCCTCGTGTTCGAGCGCCGGGTCATCAACCAGTACGCCAAGCACCTGTCCGTGCCGGACCTGCGCGTCGAAGTGAAGGAGACGATCGGTCGGATCATGGAAGACGAGCGCTGGCACGTGCAGTGGGTGCGTGACGCGCTGACGGGCATGGAGGAGCGGTTCGGCAAGGACCACATCACCGACACCCTTCGCCGGTACAAGGAGGCGGACCAGGAGGTCTACGCCCACACCCTCGCCGAGCACGAGGCCCGGCTCGGGTTTTTGCTGGCGCCGAACCACACTGAACCGGAGGATCGAGGATGACCACACCCAACCAGGACGAGATCATCGGGCGCGTCGCCGACCTCCTCGGCGTGTCCGAGGGCCGGGTTCGGGCGGATGTTCCCCTGGCCGACCTCGTCTCCGACAGCTATCGACTGGTGGAGATGGCCATCGAGCTCCAGGACGACTACGACGTGATCTTCTCTCAGGCCGACCTGTCGGCCGTGACCACCGTCGGCGACCTTGCCGACCTGGTGCGGTCCCGGGCGGGGTGACCCGGCTGAACGACTTGAGCCGCCCGCATCAGCGCTTCGGAATGATCACCCGCTCGGCCCGGCCCCGCCCGATGAAGCTGTGCGCCCAGTGGAGCAACGTGGTGAGGCGGTTCTTGTAGCCGACGAGATAGGCGAGGTGCACCGCCAGCCACATGACCCACGCCGGGAAGCCGGCGACGCGGATGCGACCGACGCTGGCCACGGCGTGGAAGCGGGCGACGGTGGCCATCGACCCCTTGTCCTTGTAGCGGAAGGGCTGGCCGGTCTCCTCGCCCTGGAGCCGGCGGACGATCTGGCCGGCAGCGTGCTCGGCGCTCTGGATGGCGACCTGGGCCACGCCGGGAGGCCCTCGAGGGCCATGAGATCCCCGATCACGAACACCTCGGGATGGCCGGGAAGCGTGCAGTCCGGATTGACCTCGACCCGGCCCACCCGGTCGGTGCCGGCGCCGGACGCGGTGGCGAGTTGGGCGCCCAGTGGGTTGGCGGTCACGCCGGCGGCCCACATCTTGCACATGGACTCGATGCGCTGGCCGCGACCGTCCTGGTCGACCACGTCGATGCCGGTGTCGTCGACCCCCACGACCTTCAGGCCCAACCGCACCTCGACGCCGATGGCGGCCAGCTGGCGGGCGGCGATGGTGGAGAGGCGCTCACCGAAGGAACCGAGCACCGACGGGGCGGCGTCGAGCAGCACGATGCGGCTGCGGGTCGGGTCGATCCGGCGAAAGTTGTCCTTGAGCGTCCGGTGGGCCAGCTCGGCGATCTGCCCGGCCATCTCCACGCCGGTGGCGCCCGCACCGACGACCACGAAGGTGAGCCAACGCTGCACCAGCGCCGGATCGTCCTCCAGCTCGGCCAGCTCGAAGGCGCCGAAGATGCGGGCGCGGAGGTCGAGGGCATCCTCGATGGTCTTCAACCCCGGGGCATGCTCGGCGAAGTGGTCGTTGCCGAAGTACGACTGGGTGGCGCCGGCGGCGACGATCAAGCTGTCGTAGGGGATGGTGGTGGCGCCGTTGGGAGCTACAGAGGTCAGGGTCCTGGCCTCGATGTCGACGCCGGTCACCTCGCCGAGGAGCACGCGGGCGTTGCCCTGCGCCCGCAGGATGTCTCTCGTGGCGGGTGCGACCTCGCCGGCGGCCAGGATGCCCGTGGCCACCTGGTAGAGCAGCGGCTGGAACAAGTGGTGGGAAGTCTTGG